>NZ_CP121662.1:1291111-1613888 GCF_029714285.1 Rhizobium sp. CB3090 | reverse complement strand
GCGATTCGACCACATGCCGCGGATTACGTGCGACTGGCGCTGCTTCCGACTGCGGACGTGGTGCGGTCTGGCGAGCCGGCGGCAGGTCGCCAAGATCGTCGCGCGATGCGCCGCGCAGGAGATCGCTGATCCATCCGCCGCCAGCCGCCGTTTCCTGGCGGACAGGAGCCGGCGTCTCGATCGGGCGAGGCTGCGGCGCAACCGGACGCTCGGTGATGGTGCCGCGAAGGCCCAGAGCTTCGATCGGCGGCTGCTGCGGCTGAGGTGCCGGCTGTTGCGGTATCGACTGCTGCGGCGCCGGCTGCTGTGCTACCGGCTGAACAGGCGACTGTGGGGCAGGCTGTTGGGGCCGGGGAGCGGCGGCGGCCGGAGCAGGCGCTGCCGGGGCTGGTGCTGCCGGACGAGGACGTGGAGCCGGCTGCGCATCGGCCAACGCGCGGGCGGAAGGCTCGGAGATTTCCAACTGCTGTGTCGAGCGGCCGACGATCTGCGAAATGTCCTGCAGCGCCTTGATCTGCTCGGCGACGGCACGACGCATGGCGGCAGCACTTTCCTTGGCCTCTTCCGGCAGGTCGAAGGCGCCACGCTTCAGTTCGCTGCGGGTCAGGTCGAGTTCCCTGCGGATATCGCCTGCCGAGCGGCGAATCTCGTCGGTTGCGCCCGAGAAGCGGCCGACGGCATCGTCGACGGCGATGCGCAGCGTCTCGCGCAGTTGCTGGGCTGCGCCGTCCGAAGTCTTGCTGGCTTCCGTCAGCATATTCTCGATGTCAGCGATCGAAGCGGAAAGACCGCCACGGAGACGGTTCGTCAGCTCGCCCGAGCGACGCTCGGCATTGGCGAAGGTGCCGTCGATCGTCTGGTTGGCTTCTTCGCCAGCCTTCTGAAGTGCGTTGCGCATGCTCTCCGCCGCCTGTTCGGCACGGGCTTCCGCATCGGAGAGCACACGGCCGATATCGGCGAAGGAGGATTGAACGCCCTGGCGCAGATTGCCGGTGACCTGGTTGGAGCGCTGTTCGGCACGGTCGAAGGCGCTTTCCACCATGCTGCCGAGGGCGCGCATGGTGTTTTCGATTTCTTCCGAGCGTTGCACCAAGCCGACGGACAGGTTCTGCAGCGCCGTTTCGCGCTCTTCCAGCGTCGAGACCAGGTTCGATTGCGCGGCACCGAGGAGCTGGGACGCCTGCGACAGGACCTTGGAATGTTCATCGAAGCGGCCGATGATGCCGCCGACCTGCGACAGGGTCTTGCCGGAAATATCCGAGAGCTTGTCGACCTTACCTTCGAGAAGCCGGGTCGAGGCGGAAACCATTTCGCCCGCCTTCGATGCGGAGTCGGCGAACCGTGCCGATGTCGCGTTGAGGCGGCCGTCGATGGTGGCGAATTCCTCGGCGGCGCTTGTCAGCATGCCGGCGATCGCAGAGTTGTTCTCCGCCAGCCGCTCGATGATGCCGTTGACGCTGGCAAGCAGGTTGTTCTCCAGTGCGCTGACGGCGTTGGCGGCATGTTCGGTGCGAGCCGAGATTGCTGCCAGCGTATCATTGGTGCGCGATGCGATAGCGTTGATCAAAGCGGCGTTTTCTGCGCGCAGACGATCGCTGCTTTCCTGAGCGGCGGCCGAGATCAGCGCTGCCGCTTCCTGGCCGGTCGCAGCGTAACGGTCGACGATCGGGCGGGCCTTCTCGTCGATCAGACGCGACAGCTCGCTGGAGCGGCCGGCAAGCATGGAGTTCAGCTCACGTGTGCGCTCGTCGAGCGAAGAACGGATCGACGTGCCGCGGGCTTCCAGAGCCTTATCGACATCGGCAAGCGTCGCGTTGATCTCGCGAGCACGATCTTCCAGGCTGGTACGGATCGCGTTGCTGCGTTCGTCGAGCGAGCGCTCGACCTCAGCCATCGTGGAGGCGATCTGTTCGCTGCCGCCGGCGAGCGTGTTGCGGATGGCGGCGCCGCGAGCTTCCAGCGACTGTTCCGCGGACGACAGCGCCTGCGAGATGGCATTGACCTGATTGCCAACGAGACCTTCGGCCTCCGCGACCTTGTTGACGATCGCGTTGCCCGCTTCCGAGAATGTCTGAGCGACGGCAGCCGCCTGGCTCGCCAGACGATTGTGCGTTTCGGAGACGCGCGTGACGATCTCTTCGGAGCGCTCGTTCATGGCGCGGGTAAAGGCGTCGCTGCGATTGCCGAGGTCGTCGGCGAATTGCTGTCCAGTGCGGGCAAGCAGGTCTGCGGTGCGCGTCGCTTCGCTGTCCATGCCCTGAGCGGCATCGGCAACGGCGGTGCGCAGCGTCGTGGCGAGGTTCGTGGCCTTGCCTTCGATGGTGCGGTTGACGGCTTCGAGGCCGACATTCAGGGCGCGGTCCATGGTCGACAGGCGCTCTTCGATGCGGGCGCTGCCGCTTTCGAGCGCCTGGCTCAGATTGGCTGTGCGGCTATCGATCGCTTCTGCCATGGTCGCCAGACGATTGTCGAGCGCGGCTGCGATGCGGGCCGCTGCGTCGTCGCTGCCGCGGTCGATCTGAGCGATGCCGCTCGAAAGCGTGTCGGACAGCCGGTTACCGGCGGCATCCACCTGCGCAGCAACACCGCCGACGCCATCATGGATACGGTTTTCCAGAGCGGACAGGCTGGCTTCGACGCGCGAACCGGTCTCGGCGAAGCGGCTGGTCATGCCGTCGATGGACTGGTTGAGATTGTTGGAGAATATCTCGGCCGAGCGCGTGATGTCTCCGGCGGCCTGCTGAATACGGCCGGCAATATCGCCGGCACCGCCATGTAGCCGCTCCTCGAGCGCTCTCGCACTGGCGTCGATGGTCTGGCGCAGCGAGGCTTCGCGGTCTTCCAGCGACATTTCGAGCATGCTGGCGCTGGTGGCGATCGATGTACCGATCGCGGTCGCCTGTTCCGTCAGCGTATTGTCGAGCTGGGCATGGGCATCACGCAGTGTCAGGCTGATGGCGTTGCTGCGGTCTTCCAGCGTGTTGCGCATCCGCTCATAGGCGGAGGCAAGGTTTTCGTCCATCTGCGACAGGCCGATGCCCAGCGTATTTTCAAGCTGGCGCGTGGTGGTGTTGAGCGCGCTTTCGATGCGCTCGGCCGAGCCGCCGACGACGGTTTCGAGGCGGTCGCTGCTGCTGCCGAGCAGGCCGGAGAGCGCTTCGGTATGGGCGCTGAGCGAGCGGTCGAGACGATCCTGGTTTTCGGTGTAAGCGGCGCGGATGGCATCCGCCTTGTCGCCGAAAGCACCGGCGACGCGGGATTCCGCACCGGCGACACTGTCGAGCAGGGCGTTGGCCCGGGATTCCAGGGCGCTCTCGAAACGGCTCTGGTTTTCGGCGAGCGTGATGGCGAACGCCATGCTCTTGTCATCGAGCGCATCGGTCAGCGCCGCATGGCCGCTGCTGACAGAGCTGGCAATCGCCTCGGCGCTGTTTGCCAGCGTTTCCTCGATGCGGGCCTGATTGTCGGACAATGCGATGGCAAGAGCCAGCGTCTTGTCGTCGAGGCTGCTGACGATCTTGTCGTGCGTGCCGGCGACTGTGTCGGAGAGCGCGTCTAATCGGCTGGAAAGGGAATCTTCGAGGCGCGATTGCGTATCGGAAAGAGAGATGGCCAGCGCCATTGCCTTTTCGTCCAGCGCGTCGGCGAGCGTGCTGTGGCTGCTGGTGAAAGCATTGGTGATCGCTTCGGCACGATTGGAAAGCGTTTCTTCGAGGCGCGACTGGCCGGTCGTCAATGCTGCTGCGAGAGCCTTGGTCTTGCCGTCCAACGTATCAGCGACACCTTCTGCGTGGCCGGACAGGGTATCCTCCAGGCGGGCCTGGCTCTCGGAAAGAGCAATGGCAAGCGCCATTGTCTTGTCGTCGAGCGTGTCGGCAAGCTTGCTATGGGTGTCGGCAATTGCGCTCGTCAGGCCTTCGACACGGCCGGAGAGGGTTTCTTCAAGACGGGATTGGCTCTCGGAGAGCGCAACGGCCAGTGCCATCGTCTTATCATCGAGCGTGTCGGCAAGCTTGCTATGGGTATCGGCAATCGCGGCGGTCAGGCCTTCGACGCGGCCGGAGAGCGTTTCCTCCAGACGGGATTGGCTGCCGCTGAGTGCGGCGGCGAGTGCCCTTGTCTTGTCATCCAAGGTGCTGGCCAGTGCGTTGTGCGTATCGGCAATCGCACCGGTGAAACCCTCGACGCGACCGGACAAGGTGTCTTCCAGGCGCGCCTGGCTGTCGGAGAGAGCAATGGCCAGCGCCATCGTCTTGTCGTCAAGCGTGTCAGTGAGCTTGTTGTGCGTCTCCGTCAGCGCGCTGGTTAGGTTTTCGGCCCGGCCCGTCAAAGTGTCTTCAATGCGCGACTGGCCGTCCGACAGCGCGATGGCGAGCGCCATGACCTTGTCGTCCAGAGTGTCGGCCAGCTTGCTGTGAGTTTCGGTAACGGTGCTGCTGATCGCATCGGCGCGGCTTGCGAGCGTGTTTTCAAGGCGAAGCTGGCTTTCGGCAAGCGAAATCGCCAGCATCGAAGTGCGCTCGTCGAGGGCCGCGGTCAGATGCTCATGGCTGCCGGTGACGGCGTTGATGATCCCCTCGGAGCGGTCAGACAACGTCTGTTCGAAGCGCGATTGGTTGTCCGAGAGCGCACCGAACAGCGCGCTGCTGCGCTCGGCCATGACGGCGTCGATGCGCTCATGAGCCGAGCCAAGTGCCTGGGTTATTTCGCCGGTACGGGCCGAAAGCGTGTTGTTGATCTCGCTGGCGCGGCCGAGGAATGTATTGGTCAGCTCGCTCGTGCCTTTATTCAGGGCGGAGGAGATGTCAGACGTCGCCGTCTGCAGCGCCTTGGTGAATTCGCCGGAGTGCGAAGCAAGAGTGTCGGTGAGTTCGCTGGAGCGGCTGGCAAAAGCGGATGTCAGTTCCTCTGTGCCGCTCTGCAAGGCGGCGGAGACATCGCGCGTTACGCCCTGGACGGCGGACGTGAAGGTGCCGGCGTGGGAGGAGAGGGCGGAGTTCAGTTCGTTGGTTCCGGAGGTAAGGGCCGAGGTAATTCCGGTCGTTGCCCCTTCGAGAGCCGAGGCGATCTCGCCCGCCTTGGAGCCGATCGCGCTTTCCAGCACTTCCTGGCTGGTGGCGAGCGTCGTCGCAAGGGCAAAGGACTGGTCGGTCAGCGAAGAGCCGAGGCGCTCGATGCTGGAATTCAGGATGCCATCGATGGCATCCGAGCCACCGCTCAGCGTTTCGTTGATCCGGGTCAGGCTTTCAGACAATTTGCTGTCTAGCGAGCCGGCGCGCTTGTCGAATGCCGAAGTGAATTCCGAGACGCGTTCGTCGAAGGCCGTCGAAATCTGCGCCACGGTCGACTGCATGCGCTCTTCGAAGAAGCCGGTACGCAGGTCGATGTCCATGATAGTGTCGTCGGCAGTCGACTGCAGGCTCTGCCGGAAGCTCGCGCCTTTTTCATCGAGGGCGCTGTTGAGCTTGGAGAGCACTGTATCGAGCGTGCCGGTGATCGAGCGTTCACTGCCGGTCAGGCTCTCACTGATGTCACGGGTGCGTGCGACCAGCGTCTCGTTCAACTGACGGGCGCGCTCGTTGAGCGCGGTGTTGAGCTTCTCGGTATTGGCATCGAGCGTGGAGGCGCGGGTCTCGAACTGGCTCAACAGCTCCTTGCCGCGATCCGCCAGGGTCGACGACAGAGACTCCAGACGCGTGTCGAATTCCTGGCTCAGCGCAAATCCGGATGCGTTAAGGTTCTGCAACAGGCTGTCGGTCTTGGCGGCAAGGAGGGTGCCGAGCGTCTCTACGGCGGTATCGGTTTTCTCCATCAGAGTCGCGGCGCGTGTGTCGATCATCGAGGCGAAAGCTTCGCCTGAGGTCGACAGGCGTACGGCGATTTCCTCGGTCGCCAGCGACAGGTCTTCCTTGATCTGGTCGTGCACGCCGACAATCGACGAGCGGATGCGTTCGGCGTGATTGACGATGGCATCGCGCTCGGATCCGAGCTCATGCACGAGGCCGCGCACGCGCAGTTCGTTATCCGCGTAGCTGCGCTCCAGCGCGTTGACCTCGGTATGAACCAGCGTCTCGAGCTCGGTAGCGCGCGCGATCGTCCGCTCGATGCCTTCGTTCATGGCCGAGACTTCGCGGCGTACGGCCTGACCGACGGTCATGATGCGCTCGGAAGCGACAGTTTCCGGTTCTGCGAGGCGCAACGCCACTTCCGCCATCGAGCGGGCTGCGTTGCGCATGTCCTGGGCGCGCGAAATCATCATGCCGAAAGCATAGAAGAGAAGAACGGGAACGATGATGCCGATGATGCAGGCGATGACGCCGGGAAGGGCGGCGAGATCGGCGACTGTGCGGATGTTCAAGAGCTGCTGGCCGTAAAGCAGGAAAGCAAGGCCGATGCCGCCGATGATCCAGAACAGCGAGAAGATCGTCGCGTTGCGGACGGCGCGGCTCTGAGAGCCGCCATCGAGAGATTTCAAGATGCTGGCCGGGCTGATACGGTTGGCGTCATTGGCCGGAGCAAAGATAGGGCTCTTCGGCACTTCGCTCGGTCGGGCCGCCGCTGCGGCGCTTCGCGCGGCGGCTGCCTTGCGTGCTGCATCATCCTGAGTCTGTCTTGCAGGCGGATTCGATGGCTCAGACACTCTTGCCTCCGGGGCGTCAGGCGTTGAACCGCTGCGAGGCTCCAAGCTCTCGTCACTGAAATCGATCTGCAAAGCTTCGTCCAAAGCCTGAAAAGCCTTGTCTTCGATCGACTCGATGTACTTTTTGTTCGCCATACGGTTACGCCTCGTTACAACTCGATCGGGCTTGCCGTGTCTCCTCCGGGCGTCCGCCAACGTCCGGAAAAGACGAACCTGCCTCCCGCAAGGTTATCCGCCTTGGCTGGCGCCAGAGGTGGATTTCCCAATACATTTCATGGTGGATACCCGCTTTTTCAAACGAATGGTATTAAAACATTACCACTATCCACCCCTTGGGCAAAGGCATGCGCCATCAACCCAATTTGCCAGTACCGTAGTGACACATTCCCCCATGCGTGACAATTAATTCCACATTCGGAGCTGTGCCTCATTAAGCCATTGTTAACATTTTTCGTCTGCGCAAATTACTGAAAACCTAATAATTTGGCCATGTTTAACGCGCGTTAACCATGCCGGCAGATTTAGGCCCCAACTGTGCCAAAATTTAACTGGATCGCCATCGGCAGGCCGCAACCATGCGGCAAATCCCACAGGCAGTTATAGATATAAGACGGGAGAGTTGGCACATGGCAGCATTGAATATCGCGTTCGAAGCTCCGGACAATGCACGAGGCGCTGCGCCATCGCGGGAGCGGGCGATCGACCTCGTACACCTGGCGAAGCAAACGATGGGCGACAAGGCGCTCGAAGTGGAAGTGCTTCAGATGTTTGCCCGGCAGGCGCGGTCCTGTCTGCAGGAAATCGGCTGCGGCGACCGCAAGCGCGCCATGGCCGCATCGCACCGGTTGAAGGGCGCAGCAAGTGCTGTCGGCGCATTCAAGGTGGCCGATGCCGCCAATGCGCTCGAAAGCGATGTCGGCGATGCCGCGCGCATGGCTGCGGTTACAGCCTGCGTCATCGAGGCTGAGAACTTCATTCTGAAGTTGTCGCGTTGAACTGACGCCGCGCGAAATTATTTATCTTTGCCATTGCGCCGCCGAACGGTTTCTGCCGTTTCGGCGGCGCAATTGTTGACTGCCCCCGGGATTTGTTGGAAGAAAAATTCCGGATCCTTCCTTCACTCACGAATACCGGAATTCAATCACATGACCAAACTGACCATCGTCGCATTCGACGGCACCCGTTTTGATCTCGACGCCGACGAGGGCTCCACCGTGATGGAAAATGCCGTACGCAATTCCGTGCCCGGCATCGAGGCAGAATGCGGCGGCGCCTGTGCTTGCGCGACCTGTCATGTCTACGTCGATGAGGACTGGGCCGAGAAGGTCGGCGGCCCGGAAGCGATGGAAGAAGATATGCTGGATTTCGCCTTCGATGTCCGTCCGACTTCGCGTCTGTCCTGTCAGATCAAGGTCACGAAGGCGCTTGACGGCCTCGTCGTGCATGTTCCGGAGCGCCAGGCCTGAGGCTTGCCTCCCAAGAATGCCAGCAGATTTGAGATGCGTCGGCAAAAAGAAGCCCCGCTCAGCCTGTCGCAGCGAGCGAGGCAAGGCGGGCGCATCACCAACAGGCAAGGGAGGAAACACCTGCGGCTTCAGGACGCGCCAGGAGAACACTGGACGCACGCGTTACACGCGGAACTCGGCAGCGCGGCGAGATGAACAAACCCGTCAACGCAGAAACTTTGATCGGCCTTTGCGAAAACCCCTTCGGCTTTCGATGACAATCCGTCGAAGCGGATCACCCCGATATTTGGTAGGAAAAACCTATTTCAGATTCTCGTAAAGTTCAAAAATGAGAAGTTGTGAATGATTCACAGGTATAGTGACAGTTTTCACACAGATTGCCGTATTAGGACATAATTTTCGCGGGAAAAGGTCTTTTAGCGAACTGTCATTCACCAGTTTGCTGGCTGCGATAGGTCATCAGCCTCTGGATGCGGCTCTGAAAATTGATCGCCTCGATTTTGTCGAATCGGGCCTGATCCTCGTCATGCAACTGCGTTTCTTGCGTGGTAACGTCGTTTGCCTTGTCCTGAAGCGTGTCGCAATCCTTGGCGGGGGGCAGGGCAAGGATCGACTGTTCCATCCGCCGTGCATGTTCGCGCGCAATTTCCGCATGCCGGTCCTCGTGGCGGCGGATATCCGCTGAAAGCGTATCCCAAATCATCGACAGTTGCCGGCTCGCATGCCGGCGGTCGCGCCAGCGCGGCAAAATGATTTCGGTGTCGACCGTAATCTTAACGTCGGAGATGTAGCAGCGGCCGTTTCGCTCGGAGTATGTGGCATTGCCGCCGAAGCGAATCTTCGTGGCGCCGGGATGGCGGCTGCTGGAGCCCATCGTAACCGGCCCGTGCGCATTCAACGCCGCATCGAGCGCATCGGCGCTATCGCCTTTGATATCGAAATAGGAGACGGTTTTTCGGGCGATGACCTCCGCATCGGCGCCGCTGGAAATGCCGCAGAGAAGCAACAGGGCAAGCGAGACACGGATCTGTCGGGGTGCAAACGGCATTCGTGCTGCTACCAGGTTGAACTTCGACGGAGCTTGCGGCATAGCCACTGCAAGCGCAATATCCGGCGCGAGGTTTTTTCATTTTCAATGGGATGGACGGATCGTGACAGAGCTTCGCAGCCATAGCTGGCACGTCGCGCATGGGCGCAGCCTCGATGTCGGCGAACGGAGCGCCATCATGGCGATCGTCAACGTAACGCCGGATTCCTTTTCCGATGGCGGACATTACGAGGCGGTCGATGCGGCGGTCGCACATGCTCTTGCCTGCGTGGAGGAGGGGGCCGCGATCATCGATATCGGCGGGGAATCGACCAAGCCGGACGCCGAGGCAGTCAGCGCCACCGAGGAGCAGGGACGCGTTCTGCCCGTCATCGAAGCGCTGCGAGGCAAGACGGATGCGCTGATCTCCGTCGATACCTATCGCGCGGATACTGCAGGGCTGGCGATCAGTGCCGGCGCGCATATCGTCAACGATGTCTTCGGTCTGCAGCGAGAGCCGGAAATCGCGGCACTGGCGGCGAAGACGGGCGCCGGGCTTTGCATCATGCATACCGGCCGCGAGCGGCCGAAGCTTCCTGATGTCATCGACGACCAGATGCTGTTTCTCAGCCGATCGCTCGATATTGCGGCAGCGGCCGGCGTGAACAGGCAGAGCATCGTTCTCGATCCCGGCTTCGGCTTCGCCAAGGATACCGACGAGAATCTCGAGCTGATGGCACGCTTTACCGCACTGCTTCGCTTCGAGCTGCCTTTGCTGGCCGGCACATCGCGCAAACGATTCGTCGGCGCCGTTACCGGACGGGAAGCGCCGGATCGGGATGTGGGAACCGCGGCGACAAGTGCTATATTGCGTTTGCAAGGTGCGGCAATTTTTCGGGTACACAATGTCGCAATCAACAGGGACGCCCTGGCGGTTGCCGATGCTATCCTCAGGACACGGGCGAAATTAGGCGGCAGGACGCCATGAGCGATATGATCTACACCATCACCCTTCAGAACTGCGCTTTCTTCGCCCGCCATGGCGTGCATGACGAAGAAGAATTCCTTGGCCAACGCTTCTTCGTCGATGCCGAGCTCGATGTCGAAGCCGGTGACGCTTTGGCGCAGGATTCAATCGAGGATACCGTCAATTACGGCATTGCTTTCAGCGTCATCGAAGAGATCGTCACCGGGCGCCGTCGCTATCTGATCGAGGCGCTGGCCCTCGACGTCGCGAAAGAATTGTCCCGCCGCTTTCCGAGCGTGCGGAGGGCGAAGATCACTGTGCGCAAACCCAATGCGCCGGTTCCCGGCGTTCTCGATTATGTGCAGGTGAGCGTTGAGCATTTTGCCTGAGATCGGACTAACGCGCGCTACCCTCGGGCTTGGCGGCAACCTCGGCAATCCCGTTCGAGCCATGGCGCTTGCCTTGCGCGCACTCGACGCGCGTGCGGACTGCCGCATCGCCGCGGTTTCCCGCCTTTACCGCACCCCACCCTGGGGCAAGACGGATCAATCCTTCTTCTATAATTCCTGTGTTGCGGTCGATACGACGCTGTCGCCGGAGGCGCTGCTCGATGTTTGCCTGGGTATCGAGCGTGACATGAAGCGGGTTCGTATCGAACGCTGGGGGCCGCGGACGATCGATATCGACATCCTCACCTACGGCGATATCAAGCGGGTCGAACCGCTGTTGACCATCCCACATCCGCGGATGACCGAGCGCGGCTTCGTGCTGATGCCGCTTGCAGATTTCGGGGCCGATCTCGTGATTAGCGGGCGCAAGGTGGCGGATTGGCTGAGCGAAGCGGATGTGCAGGGAATAGAAGTGGCCGACGAAAACCGCGATTGGTGGAAAGCGGCGTAACGGCCGCGCCATCTCAGTCAGCAGTGAAAAAATAGACGCCTCCGACCTGAATTTCAGGCGGAGGCGTCATTTGCTGTCAGTGCATAAACGTTACTGGATTGACCCGACAGCCATCTGATCGAGATCAGCGGCCCGCTGCAGCGTTACCCCGATGACAGGCACCATCTGGTCATTGACCTTGACGGAAATCGTCACATTCATCGTCTTGTTGTCCGCGACGCGAGCAATCATAGCGCCGTTGAGCTTCTGGCGATTGAGGCCGAGGACCACGGTGCCGTCGTTGACGGTGCCCGATGTGACATCCAGGCCCTTGCCGGCTGCGCCATCCAGGAATTTGCCGGTATAGCTGCCGCCGCTCTGAGTAATTTCCGCCGTCATTGGCTGCTGGAAAACGCCGACGCGGCAGGTCCCGTCGAGCTTGACACCGGCATTGTTGCCGCCGAGCGGCTGACCTGTCAGGTTGCAGGTGAATTTCGTGCCTTTGTACTTGCCGGCGACGATCTCGCCGGGGCCTCGCCAGGAGCCAGCGACGGACTGAAAGAAGGCCTTGTCACGGGATGCCGCATCGGCTGACTGCACCCAGGCGCCTGCAGAGAGGGCCGCGGCGGCGAAGCCGCAAACAAGAAGAAACTGGCGCGAAAACATGGACATTCCCTAACGAAGAGGAACCGGAAACTGGTTTCCACTTTTGCCTCAGAATGGTTAATGCTTGGTTTCTTGCGGAGGTAAAAGCCGCTATCGCAGGCGTTTGCAGCATTCAGCGGCCGGTGATGTTGGGCGCCAAATCTCCGGCGAAATCGCCGATCCCCGGACGTTTCAACGCCTTGAACGACAGTGGCCGGCAGAGATCCATTGCAGCGATGCCGATGCGTGCCGTCATCATGCCATTGACGACGCCTTCACCCAGACGGGCAGAGAGTTTCGAGGCCAAACCATGGCCGATCAACTGCTGCACGATGCTGTCGCCGACGGCGATTGAGCCGGTAACGGCGAGGTGAGCGAGCACGTCGCGCATCAGCCGGATCATGCCGAGCGTGCCGGGCCTGCCGCCATAGAGTTCTGCCATGGTGCGCACCAGCTTGGCCGATTCGTAGAGCACATAGAGAATGTCCACCAGCGCCCGCGGGCTAACGGCCGTGACGACCGAAACTCGTTTGGATGCGCCGAGAATCAGCGCCCGGGCGCGGCGATCGAGCGGACCGAGGAGTTCGCGTTCGGCAAGATCGATCAACTGCGGCGCGTCGATGATATCGTTTTCCGCCGCTTTCAAAGTCGCGCGGCCCTTCGCTGTTTCCGGATTGGCCTCCAAAAGCGTGCAGAGGCGTTGGACCAGTGCTTTTGCACGCGCGGGGCGCGTCTCCACGATAGCGGCTTCCGCCTCCGCTTTGATCGCCTGCACGGCCGCAAGCCGCATCATGCCGGCCGTCTCGCGAATGACGATGGCAAGGACGGCGAGGATGCCGGTGCCGAGCACCGCAAGGGCGGTATAGCCCAACCAGTCGGCACGACTGAAGAGGTCGCGAATCAACTGGTCGGTCCAAAGACCGAAAGCGAGAGACACGAGAATGCCGAAGGCGCCAGCGGCGATCTTTCCGAAAGAAAAACCGCGGCGGCGCGGCGCTGCCACCATGGTTTCAGCATCGGAGGCGGCGAGGGTGGGATTGAGGAATGGATCTTCCTCATCCGGCGTCAGTACGACTTCTGTATCGAAACTCTGTGGCCTGCGGCGTGGCGGCTCCGCAACCTGTTTGGCAGCGGTGTCGTCTTTCGACATTTCCGGCTCTACTGAGAAGGCGGCGGGACGACGCGAAAGGCTTCTGTGATCGTCTGTGGTCGGCTTCGTCATGCGAGGCGATCTCCGAACAGGAACTGCATCGCGCGGTCGAGGCGGATATGCGGCACCGAGAGTTTGATACCGCTGCCGGTCTCATCCAGCTCCGGCGGGCGGAAGCGGACAACGCTCACTTCGGGCAGGTGGACATTTGCTGCGCCAGGTTCAAGTGCATCGAACAGCCATTGCGGATTTTCCGGGAGGTCACCAGGAAAGACCGCTGTCTTGCGGTTGCCGTCGAACGTCTCGCCGCCGATCGTCTCGCGATCCATCGGCGTGCCGACTATGACGGGAAGCGTATGGCCGTCGCGTTTCACCGTCGCCTCGCGTGTGGCGCGGACCGAAGCGATCGCCATAACTTCGATGCCGGCCCCGGCCATGCCGATCCGTTCGATGGCGCGTTCCACCAGGCGGCGTGTCAGCGCTTCCAGCCGGTCGTGACTTTCGTGATGAAGATGATCGGCCTTGGTCGCGGCGACCAGCACGCGGTCGATGCGGCGCCCGAGCAGCGAGGAGAAGAAGGAATTGGCACCGGGACGGAAGCAGGCAAGCACATCCGTCAGCGCGCGTTCCAGATCCTGAACCGCTTCCGGGCCGCGATTGATGGCCTGCAAAGCGTCGACGAGAACGATCTGCCGGTCCAGGCGGGCGAAGTGCTCGCGGAAGAAGGGTTTCACCACGACGGACTTATAGGCCTCGTAGCGGCGCTCCATCATTGCCCATAGCGAGCCCTTCTGCGCCTTGCCTTCGGGCGGAGGCACCAGCGGCGCGAAGGTCAGTGCCGGCGAACCGTCGAGATCGCCGGGCAACAGGAAACGACCGGGCGGCAAAGTCGAGAGCGAACGTTCGTCGGATTTGCATGCTTTGAGGTAAGCGGAGAAAGCGGTGGCGAGTTCGCGCGCGATCATCTCGTCAGCCGATGCGGAGGCATCGGTCGCCTGCGTCATCGCCAGCCACGCGTGTGACAGTTCGGCGCGAATGCCGGTTTTTGCAAGCGTCAGCGTCTCTTCGCTGAAGGCGCGGAAATCCTTGCCGAGCAATGGCAGGTCGAGCAGCCATTCGCCGGGATAGTCGACAATGTCGATGGAAAGGCGGCCGGGCGAAAACAGGCGGTTCCAGCCGCTGGCGCTCTGATAATCCAGTGTGATACGCAGTTCCGAGATAGCCCGCGTCGAATCCGGCCAGATGCGCTCTTTCACCAGTGCGCGGATATGATCCTCATATTGGAAACGCGGGACAGCGTCGTCCGGCTGTGGCTCAAGGCGAACGGTAGAGACCCGGCCGGATTGCACCGGCTCGAACAGCGGCAGGCGGCCGCCATTCAGCAGATTGTGCACCAGAGAGGAAATGAAAACGGTCTTGCCGGAACGAGAAAGGCCGGTAACGCCGAGCCGGATCGTCGGATTGACGAGGCCTGTCGTGCGGTCGACGAGATTATCGAAGGCGATCAGGGCATCGTCTGTGAAGGAGGTCAGGCTTGGCGGCAAGGCGGGATCCCAGAATGACAGCGTGTTGGTCAATATAGGAAGCGATGCGAGAGCAGAAAAGATGATTGGGCTTTACGGGGCATGCCCTCTAAATCGCCGCTCCGCCTGATATTTTTCCGCCGAACCTATTTTTTGACGAAATCCGTGAGGACCCAGCCCGACGGCGTTGAGTCGACAACGGCGAGTCCGGCGGTCGGAAAGCCTTTGGGAATCGCGGAGACCAAGGCGTGATGGCCAATCAGCGCTTCCAGCGTACTTTCAATGGTCGGGTTATGGCCGACCAGCATGACAGAGTCCTCAGCCACCTGCGATGAGATGATTTCGAGATAGATATCTGTTGTGGCGTCGTACAGCGCGTCGACGTAACGGAACTCGGTAGAGGGGCTCATCGCGTAGCGAATGGCGTCGGCGGTTTGACGGCATCGCAAAGCTGTCGAGGAGATGACAAGTGCCGGTTTGTAGCCTTTGTGGACGGCTTTTTCGGCGACAATTTCGGCGGCGGCATAGCCATCGCTGCTAAGCGTGCGATCGAAATCCTTCTGGCCGGGCGTCGCCCGCAGAGCCTTGGCATGACGCAACAGGTAAATCCGGGACGGCGGAGGCGTGATGCTGGTCATAGCGGAATTCCCGTGCTCGATTTGCCTTTGACGTACCGCCTGATCCCATATGCCGTCAACCGCGGGATGATCGGCGATATGGGAGGCTTGGCGGTCATTCACGCGAAGGTTATGGTTCTACCATATTTTTGAGTTCGCAAATATATATTGAAAAAATAAACCTTTAGCCGAATTTTATGACAAATTTAAAAATCCGTTTACCACGTCTATTTGGCTTGAATCGATACTACCGGTTGGGATATACAGCGCGCCATATGAGATGTTCTTCAGGAGAATCGCGTTGAGTGAGAAGATCGATCTTAGCAATTATGTGCCCTCGGAAGACGAGGAGTTCATGAATGTAAACCAGCGGGCTTATTTTCGAGCAAAGTTAGTCGCCTGGAAAAATGATATCCTAAGAGAAGCGCGCGAAACGCTCGACCACCTGGCCGAAGAAAGCGCAAACCATCCCGATCTCGCTGACCGGGCTTCTTCCGAAACCGACAGAGCCATCGAACTTCGGGCTCGCGACCGTCAGCGCAAGCTTATCTCGAAAATCGACGCCGCGTTGCAGCGCATCGAAGACGGCACTTACGGTTATTGCGAGGAAACCGGCGAACCGATCGGTCTCAAGCGTCTCGATGCTCGCCCGATCGCGACCCTGTCGATCGAAGCGCAGGAACGTCACGAGCGCCGCGAGAAGGTCTATCGCGACGAATAGGTCTTAGATCACTCCGACTGGAGCGCAAAAATTAAGGCACGGCGGGGATTTCCGTCGTGCCTTTTTCATGTCTTCGCGAGCGGCTGGCCACATCTTATTTGTCGCGGTTGACGCTCATTTCACCGAAAATACGCGCGACCTCTTTCTGAAGCGCACTATCCGCGCCGGTCATCGGCGGGAGTTCCGGATCGCGGCGTTGCGCTGGGGCGATCGGC
Source organism: Rhizobium sp. CB3090 (assembly GCF_029714285.1). Lineage (NCBI taxonomy): Bacteria > Pseudomonadati > Pseudomonadota > Alphaproteobacteria > Hyphomicrobiales > Rhizobiaceae > Rhizobium > Rhizobium sp. CB3090. The sequence continues at coordinate 1,598,038 of NZ_CP121662.1, read as the reverse complement.
TGCTGTATTTGCCGTTGTGGCGGCACATTCGGTATGATCCGTTCCGCGGTGAGATTGTTTGACATTTCCGCTTCCAAGATGCGCTGGAAGTCGGCGCCGGGTTCAGGCGCGGGCGGCGGTGTCACCACGGGAGCCGCAGCGACGGCAGGAGCGATCGGCTGGCGGACAGGCTGCGGAGCGGCAGCGACACGCTCCGGCTGCTGTGGCAACACGTGTTGGCGAGCTGCATCGAGAATATCGGCTACTTCCGCTTCGCCCAGCATCGCCGCCGGTTGTGGCGTGCGCGGCTGCTGCGCCGCGGCGGGTTGCGGGCGCTCGATTGTCGGCGCGGCACGCAGAGAAGCCTGTTCAACGGCAGTCACGGGTTCAGGCGGCATATAGGCTTCGACCGCAGCTTTCTGAGGAATGGGCGGTTCGGAGGCTGTCGCTGTCAGATGATCAAGGCGCGGGGCTTCCTGTGCCGGCTCCAACCGACGTTCATAAGCCAGCGGCGTTCCGACCGGAGTCGGTGCCGGCATGCCTGCCTTGGCGGCATCGGAAATCCCGGACTCGATGACGATATCGGTCGGGCCACCGATCATGATAAGATGTTCGATACCATCGCGTCGCACCAGTACGAGACGGCGGCGGGCGTCGACGGCGGCGGCGTCAAGCACCTGCAGGCGAGGCTGACGGTTCTTGCCGCCTCGCACGAAAGGCGAGGGCGCCCGGTTGCGGAAGATCCACAGTATGCAGATCAATAGGAGAAGGGCAATGCCGACCCCACCGGCTGCAAGGAAGAAGCGACTGCCATAGGCCCCGGCGATTTCGTCCCACATTTCGAGATACTCCGTAATTATCCTCGATGTCGCAGCCTTGCCGCAAAAACGACCGGCCCAGCGTCTTCACCTTTGTATCGATATGAGGCGATCATATGGACAGGTCCGCTCTGGAAACAAGATAGATCGTTCTTTGTCCAGCGCTCTTCCTTGTGAATACAGGCCTTTCTGGCCCCGCAAAGCTTTTTGCCGATGCGGCAAATTGCTAAAGAAGATTCGAAAGGTCCGAATCCGGCGATCCGTCAAGTGCATGACGTGAGAAGGAAGAGGGCGGAGACGAGGGGTTTATGACGAAGCAGCGTCAGTCCGACGAGTATAGCGTGCCGCTGGTGGATCGCGGGGTTCGTTCGGGCACCGTGCTGCGCATCATCTTGCTCGCCCTGGTGTTGGTGGCAGCCGCCGCTGCTTTCGTCGTTTTCAAAGACGAGCTCGACAATGAAACCGTGCTTGGCGGGCTCGGTATTCTTGCCATGGTCGGCATCTTCTTTCTCGTCTCCTCCATTATCGGCTTCGTCGAGGTCATGCCGCAGACGCAGTCCGACAGCCTGGCCCGCTCATTCCTGAACAGCCACCCGGACGGCACGCTGATCACGGACGAAAAGGGCCGCATCATCTACGCCAACGGCGCCTACGGTCAGTTGACGGGTGCGGCCAAGGCGACAGAGGTGCAATCGCTGGAAACGCTGCTCTCGCGCAATCGCGAATCCAATGAAGCGCTTTATCGCCTTGCCAATGGCCTGCGTGAAGGGAAGGAGGGTTCGGAGGAGTTCCGGCTTCTGAAGCCGCTGGGCCCTGGGGAAGGCAATGGGAACGGCGCACACTGGTATCGCTTGAAGGCGCGCGTGCTGCCGCCGGAACAGGGGCGCGGCAAGGCGCTGTATATCTGGCAGATCACCGACATCACGTCTGAACGGGACGATCAGGAGCGCTTCTTCAAGGAGCTGCAGAACGCGATCGACTACCTCGATCATGCGCCGGCGGGCTTCTTCTCGGCGGGACGCAAGGGCGAAATCTTCTATCTGAACGCGACGCTTGCCGAATGGCTGGGCTTCGACCTGACCAAATTCACGCCGGGCTCCATCACCATCGGCGATCTTGTGGCCGGTGAGGGCCTGACGCTGATCCAGTCCGTACAGGCCGAACCCGGCCTGAAAAAGACGGTGACGCTTGATCTCGACTTGCGTCGCGCCAACGGCCAGAGCCTGCCGGTGCAGATCGTCCACAGTGTCACGTCGATGCGCGATGGGGCGCCGGGCGAAAGCCGCACCATCATCCTTACACGGCAGAACGGCGGCGATAACGATCAGTCCGCCTCCGTCGCGGCGATGCGCTTCAGCCGCTTCTTCAACAATACGCCGATGGCGATCGCCTCTGTGGACGGCTCGGGTCGTATTCTGCGCACCAACGCTCCGTTCCTCAAGCTCTTCTCGGATCTCGTTTCCCGCGACGATATCGAGCGTGGCGCTGCCCTCGAGAGCATCGTCTACGAAACTGACCGGCCGCGGCTGGAACAGGCGCTTGCAGCCGCCAAGGATCGGCAGGGCGACATCCCGCCGATCGATTCCCGCAATCCGAAAGACGACACACGGCATTTCCGCTTCTATATCAATGCCGTCATCGATCAGACCGACGAAGCGCCCGAGGAAGCGGCCATAGTCTATGCCGTCGAAGTGACCGAGCAGAAGGCTCTGGAAACGCAGATGGCGCAGACGCAGAAGCTGAATGCGGTCGGCACGCTCGCCGGCGGCATCGCGCATGATTTCAACAATGTGCTGACGGCGATCCTGTTGTCATCGGACCATCTGTTGCTGCAGGCTCGGCCATCAGACGCGAGCTTCGCCGATCTGATGGAGATCAAACGCAACGCCAATCGAGCCGCTGTGCTGGTGCGGCAGTTGCTGGCCTTCTCACGCAAGCAGACGATGCGGCCGACGATCCTCAATCTGACGGATGTGATCGGCGATCTGCGCATGCTGGTGGACCGGCTGCTGTCCGGCACGCATGTCAAGCTGGATGTCGACTATGGCCGCGATCTCTGGCCGGTGAAGACCGACCTGTCGCAGTTCGAGCAGGTGCTGATCAATCTCTGCGTCAACGCGCGCGACGCAATGCCGGGCGGCGGCACGCTGACGCTGCGCACCCGCAATTTGTCGGCCGCAGACGTGGCCTCCTTCAACTACGCCTATCTGCCGCATGAGGAGATGGTGCTGGTCGAGGTCAGCGATACCGGCACCGGCATTGCGCCCGACATCATGGATAAGATCTTCGAGCCTTTCTTCACGACTAAGGAAGTGGGCAAAGGCACCGGGCTTGGCCTTGCCATGGTCTACGGCATCATCAAGCAATCCGGCGGCTACATCCACCCGGAATCCGAAGTCGGCAAGGGTACGACCTTCCGCATCTTCCTGCCGCGCCACATCGTCGAAATCCCGACGGTGATCGAAGGCCAGGCCTCCGAGAGCCGCGAAGTCTCGGCGATGGATCAGAGCGTTGCCGCCGTCGTCCCGCCATCGGAAGAACCTGCCGATCTTACCGGCAAGTCGGCCGTGGTTCTGCTTGTCGAAGACGAGGAGGCGGTGCGTCGGGGTGGCAAGCGTATGCTCGAGACGCGCGGCTATACCGTTTATGAGGCGGGGTCCGGCGTCGAAGCGCTCGACATCATGGATGAACTCGATGGCCAGGTGGATGTCGTCGTGTCCGACGTCGTCATGCCGGAAATGGACGGGCCGTCGCTGCTGCGTGAATTGCGAAAGAAATATCCGGATATGAAGTTCATCTTCGTGTCCGGCTATGCCGAAGATGCCTTTGCCCGCAACCTGCCGGCCGACGCCAAATTCGGCTTTTTGCCAAAGCCTTTCTCGCTGAAGCAGCTTGCCGTCGTCGTCAGAGAGACGTTGGATCGCTAGGTGAGGGAAGCTTTATAAAATGCTATTTCGATGCGCTTTATCGTCTTGGCAATTAAAGTGCGCGCAAGAGCTGGATGCTGTGGAGGCCACAAATCAGGTGTTTCCCATTGCCATCCCTGTCCGATCCATGGCATCAAGCCAATATGACCGATCTCGCGAACACCAGCCTCATTAAGTGGTGGCGCTCCATCTAGGAGCGGCAGTCGTCATTTCTTGAAATCGACCTTTGCCGCCGTGATGCGGCAGGCATGGTCATTTCCCGGCATTCTTCCCGATCGCGGCGGCTCCTCTATGGAGCAACCAAATGTCTTTACCTATCGACAATCGCCCGGTCATTCTCACCGGCGACCGGACCACGGGTCCTCTCCATCTCGGTCACTACATCGGTTCTCTCAGGAACCGCGTGGCCCTCCAGCATACTCACCGGCAATTCCTGCTTCTCGCAGACATGCAGGCCCTGACCGATAACGCACATGATCCGGAGAAGATTCGCCGTAACGTGCTGGAGGTCGTCTACGACTATCTTGCCGTCGGGATCGATCCGGCCAAAACAACGATTTGCCTGCAATCCGCGTTGCCGGCATTGGCTGATCTGACGGTGCTGTATCTGAATTTTGTCACCGTCGGACGGCTGGAGCGCAACCCGACAATCAAGACGGAGATCCAACTCCGCGGCTTTGAGCGCGATATTCCAGCGGGGTTTCTTTGCTATCCCGTGGCTCAAGCGGCCGACATCACCGCATTCAAGGCGACGATCGTCCCGGTGGGCGAAGATCAGGCACCGTTGATAGAGCAAACCAACGAGATCGTGCGTCGTCTCAACCGGCAGGTCGGCCATGAAGTTCTGCCGGAAGCCGAGGCGATGATCCCGACGGTCGGTCGTCTGCCGGGCGTCGATGGCAAAGCCAAAATGAGCAAGTCGCAGGGCAACGCCATCCCGCTATCCGCGTCGCCGGACGATATTCGGCAAGCCGTGCGCCAGATGTACACCGATCCCGGCCATCTGCGGGCCGCCGATCCGGGAAAGGTCGATGGCAATGTCGTCTTCACCTATCTCGATGCCTTTGCCGAGGACAAGGATTTGGTCGAAGAGCTGAAGGCGCGCTATCGAATGGGCGGTCTTGGCGACATGGCCGTGAAGCGACAGCTTGAAGATATTCTGCAAGCTCTGCTCGCCCCGATCCGTGAACGCCGAGCCCGCTATGCCGCGGAACCGGGCTACGCTCTGGATGTGCTGCGGCAGGGTACGGCCAGGGCAAGGGAACGGACAGAGGCAACCGTTGCGGAGCTGCGCGCCGCTCTAGGTCTGTTTTCCTTGACCTAGAACGGACGCTTTTCCTGTCTCAATCCGCCAAAGCAACAGCAATTTCAGCAGCAAGGCGGGCGTTGTTTTCGACCAAAGCGATATTGGTCTTCAGGCTGCGGCCGTCGGTGATGTCGAAGATGGTGCTGAGCAGATAGGGGGTGACCGCCTTGCCGGCGATCTCATCTCGCTCGGCGCTATCAAGGGCGCGCTCGATGTAGATTTCCATCTCCTCACGCGGGATTTCATCGGCTTCCGGCACCGGATTGGCGATCAGCATGCCGCCGTTGATGCCGAGCTGTTCCCGGGTTGTCTGGAAGTTGGCGATCGCGGCCGGGCTGTTCAAGGTCAGCGGGCTCGGCAGGCCGGAGGAGCGCGACCAGAAGGCGGGGAATTCCGCGCTGTCGTAGGTAACGACGGGCACACCGCGGGTTTCCAGCACTTCCAGCGTTTTCGGAATATCGAGGATAGCCTTGGCACCGGCGCAGACAACGATGACATCGGTGCGGGCAAGCTCTTCCAGGTCGGCGGAGATATCGAAGCTTTCCTCGGCGCCGCGATGCACGCCGCCAATGCCGCCGGTCGCGAAAACCTTGATGCCGGCGCGTGCCGCGGCGATCATCGTCGCGGCAACCGTGGTGGCGCCCGTGCGGCGCTCGGCAATGGCGAAGGCGAGGTCGGCGCGAGACACTTTCATTGCACCACTGGTCTGGGCAAGCGCCTCCAGCTCTTCAGGCTCCAAGCCTATATGCAGTACGCCGTGAATGACGGCGATCGTTGCCGGCACGGCGCCTTCCTGCCGAATGATGGCCTCGACGCTGCGCGCCATATCGATATTGCCGGGATAGGGCATGCCATGGGTGATGATGGTCGATTCCAATGCCACCAACGGCGCTCCGCGCAATTTTGCAGCAGCAACCTCCTTCGAATAGGAGATCGGCAGCAGGGGAGAAATAGGCTTGCTCATGGTTGTATCCGATTGGCTGAGATGGGAAATGCGAAATTCACGGGTTTCATGACAAGATAGCGGCTTCGGGAACAAGAGCCAGCGTCGCCTTCAGAAGCTCGGGCGAAAGATCTTCCGCCGTGGCGAAAGGCGATTGCACGGTGATCGCGGCCGCCGCTGCCCCGTAGCGCACTGCCTCGCTGAGATCGTGACCGGCAAGTAGGGCCGCGAGAACCCCAGCGGCAAGCGAATCGCCGGCGCCGGTGACATCGGCAATCTCATCGATAACCGGCGGCTGCAAGCTGACGGCGCCGTCGCCGGAAAAAGCAATCAACTCACGCTTTCCGCGGGTAATGACGCCTCCCTTGAGCCCAAGTGCGCGCAACCCGGCGACCCAGTGGCGCGGATCGTCCGGGCGGCTCTCCGTAAGTGCGGCAGCTTCGGCCTCGTTCAGAAAAAGATGGCTGATGCCGGCGAGGCAGGATTTCAGGCGTATTACCTTGGCAGGCGAAATCGCGATCGCGGCCAATGGTTTGCCGCAATCGGCTGCGCGCGTCGCGATGGCAGCCAATGTTTCTTCCGGCAGATTGGCATCGCAAAGGATCAGGTCGGCGGTCTCAAAAGCATCGCGGATGGCGCGGATCGTCAGCCGGCGCGGCACAAACAGCTTGTAGAGTTCCATGTCGGCGAGGGCGATCACCAGATTGCCGTCGCGCTCAAGGATTGCCGTATAGCTCGGCGTCTTCCGGTCGAGAAAAACGAAAGGCTTGTCGTCGACGCCGGCATTGAGCGCCGCCTCCGTCACCATTTCTCCGGCCACATCACCGCCGCGTAGCGAGATCAGACGGACATCAAAGCCGAGGCGAGCCAGATTCCGCGCCGCATTGAAGCCGCCGCCACCCGGCTCCTCGAACCAGGCCCCGGGGTTGCTCGCCCCCGGCGCCGTCTCGCCGAAGATGCGACCGCGCCGGTCGATATGGGCACCACCCAGAACGAGAATCTTCTTCGTCATACCGATCTCCTCAGCGCTTCCAAAGGCGAATCGAGCCGCCGCATGTTTCGCGCAGAATGCCGGTCAAAGGCACGTAAGTCCTTGCGATGAAAGAAGAAAACAAATGTAGAACGAAACTCATTTTATCTTTTTCTTTCAATTGCTTGTTGTGCTCTTGCGGCATGAGAACAAATAGAGTACACAATTCTCATCAGCGGCGACATTGCTTGAGCGGCTTCAATAACCTAAAGGTGGATCGGATGTCTCAGAATTCTTTGCGGCTTGTAGAGGACAAATCGGTGGATAAAAGCAAGGCACTTGAAGCGGCACTCTCTCAAATTGAGCGGTCGTTCGGCAAGGGCTCGATCATGAAGCTCGGCTCGAACGAGAACGTGGTCGAAATCGAAACAGTTTCCACCGGCTCTCTGAGCCTCGATATCGCGCTCGGCATTGGCGGCTTGCCGAAGGGGCGTATCATCGAGATCTACGGACCGGAAAGCTCCGGCAAGACGACGCTGGCGCTGCAGACGATCGCCGAATCCCAGAAGAAGGGCGGCATCTGCGCCTTCGTCGACGCTGAACACGCACTTGATCCGGTCTATGCCCGCAAGCTTGGCGTCGACCTGCAGAATCTTCTGATTTCGCAGCCGGACACCGGCGAACAGGCGCTTGAAATCACCGATACGCTGGTGCGCTCCGGCGCCATCGACGTTCTCGTCGTCGACTCCGTTGCGGCGCTGACGCCGCGCGCCGAAATCGAGGGCGAGATGGGTGACAGCCTGCCGGGCATGCAGGCCCGCCTGATGAGCCAGGCGCTGCGCAAGCTTACCGCTTCGATCTCGAAGTCCAATTGCATGGTCATTTTCATCAACCAGATCCGCATGAAGATCGGCGTCATGTTCGGCTCGCCGGAAACGACGACCGGCGGCAATGCGCTGAAGTTCTATGCCTCGGTTCGCCTCGACATCCGCCGTATCGGCTCCGTCAAGGAGCGCGAAGAGGTGGTCGGCAACCAGACCCGCGTCAAGGTCGTCAAGAACAAGATGGCGCCGCCCTTCAAGCAGGTGGAATTCGACATCATGTACGGCGAGGGCGTTTCCAAGACCGGCGAGCTGATCGATCTCGGCGTCAAGGCTGGTATCGTCGAGAAGTCCGGTGCCTGGTTCTCCTATAACAGCCAGCGTCTGGGTCAGGGTCGCGAGAACGCAAAGCTCTTCCTGCGCGACAATCCGGATCTCGCCCGCGAGATCGAGCTGTCGCTGCGCCAGAATGCCGGTCTGATCGCCGATCGCTTCCTGCAGAATGGCGGACCTGAGGCCGATGACGGCGACGCTGCGGACGCGTAATTTTCGCGACCGATTTCAGGACTGATCAAGACTAAAATTCGAAACCGGCCGTATTGTCCAAGGGATGTGCGGCCGGTTTTGCTTGTGCCGCTGGACAGGGCCGGGAGCGGACGATAAAAGCCACTGGATTTATTAAATTTTGCCAGCGCGTGATCCCGAATAAGTGCGAAGCGGTTTTGGACAGGATCATGTTAGGTGAAGGAACATGAGCGAGACGAAGCCTCGCTCGAGGCAAGGACTGAAGGGCCTAATATGAGCGGTGTGAACGAAATCCGGTCGACCTTTCTCGACTATTTTAAAAAGAACGGCCACGAGATCGTACCGTCGAGCCCGCTTGTTCCGCGCAACGATCCGACGCTGATGTTCACCAATGCCGGCATGGTGCAGTTCAAGAACGTCTTCACCGGCCTGGAACAGCGCCCATACAAGACGGCATCGACGGCACAGAAATGCGTGCGTGCCGGCGGCAAGCATAACGACCTCGACAATGTCGGCTATACCGCCCGTCACCACACCTTCTTCGAAATGCTCGGCAATTTCTCGTTCGGCGACTATTTCAAGGAGCGCGCCATCGAGCTTGCCTGGAACCTGATCACCAAGGAATTCGGCCTCGATGCCAAGCGCCTGCTGGTGACGGTCTATCACACCGACGACGTCGCCTACGATCTGTGGAAGAAGATCGCCGGTCTCTCGGACGACAAGATCATCCGCATTGCCACCAGCGATAATTTCTGGGCCATGGGCGATACGGGTCCCTGCGGCCCATGCTCGGAAATCTTCTACGATCATGGCGATCATATCTGGGGCGGCCCTCCCGGCTCGCCGGAAGAGGATGGCGACCGCTTCATCGAGATCTGGAATCTCGTCTTCATGCAGTTCGAGCAGATCACCAAGGAACAGCGGGTCGATCTGCCGCGTCCGTCGATCGACACCGGCATGGGTCTCGAGCGCGTGGCCGCCGTGCTGCAGGGCAAGCATGACAATTACGATATCGACTTGTTCCGTGCGTTGATCGAAGCTTCGGAAGAGGCGACCGGCGTCAAGGCCGAGGGTGAGCGCCGCGCCAGCCACCGCGTCATCGCCGATCACCTGCGCTCGTCTGCCTTCCTGATCGCCGACGGCGTGCTGCCGTCGAACGAAGGCCGTGGCTATGTCCTTCGCCGCATCATGCGCCGTGCCATGCGCCATGCACAATTGCTCGGCGCCAAGGAACCGCTGGTCTGGAAGCTGCTGCCGACGCTGGTGCAGCAGATGGGGCGCGCCTATCCCGAACTCGTCCGCGCCGAAGCACTGATCTCCGAAACGTTGAAGTTGGAAGAAACCCGTTTCCGCAAGACGCTGGAGCGCGGCCTCTCGCTGCTGGCAGACGCGACCTCGACGCTGCACAAGGGCGACAGCCTCGATGGCGAGACCGCTTTCAAGCTCTACGACACCTATGGGTTCCCGCTCGACCTGACACAGGACGCATTGCGCGCCCGGGGCATCGGCGTCGATATATCGAGTTTCACCGATGCAATGGAACGGCAGAAAGCCGAAGCACGCTCGCATTGGGCCGGATCCGGCGACAAGGCGACCGAAACCATCTGGTTCGAGCTCAAGGAAAAGTTCGGCGCGACTGAATTCCTCGGCTACGACACCGAAGCGGCTGAAGGCGTGATCCAGGCCATCGTCAAGGATGGCGTTGCAGTCGACAGCGCCTCCGCCGGCGACAAGGTGCAGATCGTCGTGAACCAGACGCCGTTCTACGGCGAATCCGGCGGTCAGATGGGCGACACCGGCGTGATTTCCAGCGACCACGGCAAGCTTTCGGTCAGCGATACTCAGAAGAAGGGCGAGGGCCTTTTCGTTCACAGCTCGGAAGTGTCCGAAGGCAAGATCAAGGTCGGCGACGCCGTCGTGCTGACGGTCGACCACAACAGGCGCTCGCGCCTGCGCGCAAATCACTCGGCGACTCATCTGCTGCATGAAGCGCTGCGCGAGGTGCTGGGCACGCATGTGGCGCAGAAGGGCTCTCTGGTCGCTCCCGAGCGCCTGCGCTTCGACGTTTCGCATCCGAAGCCGATGTCGGCGGAAGAGCTGAAGGTCGTCGAGGATATGGCGAACGAAATTGTGCTGCAGAACTCGCCGGTCACGACCCGCCTGATGAGCGTCGACGATGCCATCGCCGAAGGCGCAATGGCGCTGTTCGGCGAAAAGTACGGCGATGAAGTGCGCGTGGTATCCATGGGGCAGGGCGTGCGTGGCACCAAGTCCGGCAAGCCCTATTCCGTTGAACTGTGCGGTGGCACACATGTCTCTGGCACCGGCCAGATCGGCCTCATTCGCGTCCTCGGGGAAAGCGCTGTCGGCGCTGGCGTTCGCCGCATCGAAGCGGTGACGGGTGAATCCGCTCGCGACTATCTTGCCGAGCAGGATGAGCGCGTGAAGACACTGGCCTCGACATTGAAGGTGCAGCCCGCCGATGTCGTGTCGCGCGTCGAGGCGCTGATGGATGAGCGCCGCAAGCTGGAGCGCGAACTGGCTGATGCCAAGCGCAAGCTCGCCATGGGCGGCGGTCAGAACGGCGCGGCAGACGCCGTGCGGGAAATCGGCGGCGTCAAGTTCCTTGGCAAGGCCATTTCCGGCGTTGATCCGAAAGATCTCAAGGGGCTTGCCGATGAAGGCAAGACCAGCCTCGGCTCTGGAGTCGTGACGCTGATCGGCGTCTCCGAAGACGGCAAAGCCAGCGCTGTCGTTGCGGTGACCGAAGACCTGACCGGTCGCTTCAGCGCCGTCGATCTCGTGCGCATCGCCTCGGCCGCTCTCGGCGGCAAGGGCGGCGGCGGCCGCCCCGACATGGCTCAGGCCGGAGGCCCTGATGGAGCCAAGGCCGATGACGCGCTTGAAGCGATCGCTGCGGCACTCGCCGGCTAATAGCCAGTTTCCATATGCATATTGTAAGCGGCGGGGGCTGAGATTCCCGCCGTTTTCGTTTGCGCGTTGAAGTCAGCAGGATTTGTCAAATCGGGTTATGCTCTTGTCGGACCGATCGATTTGCAAGGGTTTGACATGAACGGCGAAACGGCATGGGCGCTTTATGAAACCCGTCTGCGGCGGGTTTCTGCCTATATCCATGAGCATCTGGACGAAGAGCTCGATATGGAAAAGCTCGCCGAGATCGCCTGTATGTCCAGCTATCACTGGCACAGGATCTATCGGGCGATCTATGGCGAGACGGCGGCTGCCACGGTCAAGCGGCTGCGGCTGCATCGTGCCGCCGGCGATCTCGTCAATACCCGTCTGTCCGTCAACGACATTGCAAAACGGTCGGGCTATCCCAACCTCCAATCGTTCAACCGCATCTTCAAATCCGTCTACGGCATGCCGCCGGCGCGATATCGGAATGAGGGAAGCCACACGATCTTCGAACCCAGCACCCAAGGAAGGATCTCGGTCATGTTCGACGTTACGCTTCGCACCATTTCTCCGATATCACTGATCGGTGTCGCCCATCGCGGCTCCTACATGCAGATCGGCCAAGCTTTCGAAACACTCTTCGGCACCATCTACGCCCGCGGCCTTGCCAAGCCCGATATGCGCATGATCGGCGTCTATCTGGATGACCCCGATGTCGTGGATTTAGACAAGTTGCGCTCCTATGCCTGCGTCAGTGCCGGCAATGAGATTGCCGCCGATGCGCCGTTGGAGCGGCGGACAATCGATGGCGGAGAATATGCTGTGCTACGGCACAAAGGTCCCTATTCCGATATGTACAAGGCCTATCAATGGCTCTATGCGGAATGGCTGCCTGCTTCCGGCCGGCAACTGCGCGATGCCGTGATGTTCGAGGAATATCTCAACAATCCTCGCGACGTGCCGCCGACGGAATTGCTGACGGAAATTCACATGCCGCTGCAATAGCGGCATGATGTTTCACTTAAGAGACTTTCTCTAGCCAATTGTCTTTTCAAGCATTCGCTTGCTTTGGCATTGCCGCGTTGTCCAATTCGTTGCCACGTCTATAGGCGTCGCGGTCGCTAACGCGGCCCCAATAATCGATGAAAGCCGGGCGCTTCTCGATGGTGCCGAAGTTGAGGCCCCAACCGACATGCGAACCGACATAGACGTCGGCGGCCGTGAAGCGGTCGCCGGCGATATAGGGTGACGCGGTGACCGCCTGTTCCAGCGTATCCATGACATTGCCGAAACTGCCGCATCCCGCCATGCGCAGGCGTTCCGGAGGGATTTCGAAGCCCAGCGCACGATTGACAACGGCCATTTCCATCGGGCCTGCGGCAAAGAACATCCAGCGGAAATAGCGGCCGCGTTCTGCAGCCGTCGGCGCAAGATCGGCCTGTGGAAAGGCCTCGGCCAGGTAAGCGCAGATAGCGGCGCATTCGGTGACGATGGTGTCACCATGCTTGACGGTCGGCACCTTGCCCATGGGATTGACCGAGAGATAATCCGGCGCTTTCATCGTCGTCCCGAATTCCAGATATTCGGTGCGATAGGGCTGGCCGATCTCTTCCAGCATCCAGCGGGCAATGCGCCCGCGCGACATCGGGTTGGTGTAGAAAACGAGTTCCTCGGTCATATGCTCCTCCTCATTTCTTCCGACATTTCTGCCATCAGCCAAGCGTGACAGCAAGATTTTCCGGCAAAAGAAAACCCGGCACTGAGGCCGGGTTTCCTGGAAGCTTAATGGTGCCGAGGCTTAAGCAGCCATGGCCTTCTTGAGGTTCTCGTCGATCTTGTCGAGGAAAGCGGTGGTGGAGAGCCATGGCTGGTCGGGGCCGATCAGCAGCGCCAGATCCTTGGTCATGTAACCGGCTTCGACGGTATCGACGCAGACCTTTTCGAGCGTCGAAGCGAACTTGGCGAGTTCGGCATTGTCGTCGAGCTTGGCGCGATGTGCGAGGCCGCGGGTCCAGGCGAAGATCGAAGCGATCGAGTTCGTCGAGGTTTCCTGGCCCTTCTGGTGCTGGCGATAGTGACGGGTCACCGTGCCATGTGCGGCTTCGGCTTCGACCGTCTTGCCGTCCGGGGTCAAGAGAACCGAGGTCATCAGGCCGAGCGAGCCGAAGCCCTGAGCAACCGTATCGGACTGAACATCGCCGTCGTAGTTCTTGCAGGCCCAAACGTAGCCGCCGGACCACTTGAGCGCCGAGGCGACCATGTCGTCGATCAGGCGGTGTTCGTAGGTGATGCCGGCTTCGTCGAACTGAGCCTTGAACTCGTTCTGGTAGACCTCTTCGAAGATGTCCTTGAAGCGGCCGTCATAGGCCTTGAGGATGGTGTTCTTGGTCGACAGATAGACCGGCCACTTGCGCATCAGGCCGTACATCATCGAGGCGCGGGCGAATTCGCGGATCGATTCGTCGAGGTTGTACATCGCCATCGCGACGCCGGCGCCCGGAGCGTTGAAGACTTCCTTCTCGATGACCTGACCGTCTTCGCCGACGAACTTGATGGTCAGCTTGCCCTTGCCGGGAAACTTGAAGTCGGTTGCGCGGTACTGGTCGCCGAAAGCGTGACGACCGACGACGATCGGCTGCGTCCAGCCCGGAACGAGGCGCGGAACGTTCTTGCAGATGATCGGCTCGCGGAAGATGACGCCGCCGAGGATGTTGCGGATCGTGCCGTTCGGGCTTTTCCACATTTCCTTAAGGTTGAATTCCTTCACACGGGCTTCGTCCGGGGTGATCGTGGCGCACTTGATGCCGACGCCGTACTTCTTGATGGCGTTGGCGGCGTCGACGGTCACCTGGTCGTTGGTGGCGTCGCGGTTTTCGACCGAGAGGTCGTAATAGTCGATATCGATATCGAGGTAGGGGAAGATCAGTTTTTCTTTGATAAGCTGCCAGATGATGCGAGTCATTTCGTCGCCATCGAGATCGGCAACAGGGTTAGCGACCTTGATCTTCTTCATGCTTCTGCCTCGTTTAAGCTGATGGGGACCGGATGCCCCTGTGAATGATATGAAGTCCGGAGGGCTATAGCACCGCAAGTCCCGAACGCAAAGCCGATAGAAGCGCCGAAACGGCGTTTTTGCCGATCGCCTCCACCTCATCGCGACGCACATGCTTTTCAAGCTCAGCCCATTGCCAAAGCGGTGGATGCGACTAATGTTCGCGCGAACGCTTTGCCGATCATCACGGATTTTTATCATGCAAAAAATTGCCGCTGCCGCGCTTCTCGCCACCCTGCTTCCGCTCTCGCTAGGCGCCAATCCGGCCGCGGCGGCCGACGTGACCACGCCCGTCAAGACGGTGATGGATGCGACCGTGTCGAATTGGGCGGGTGGTGACAGCGACTGGCAGGATATTTTCGACGAAAGCAAGCTGAAGGACCTCTACAGCAAGGATTTCATTGCGAAATACCAGGCAGCGGCGCAGTTCCCCGCTGCGGATGAAGATGGCATTTCGCCCTTCGACTACGATGTCATCGTCGGTGAACAGGATGCATGCCCATTGCAGGAGGTGAACATCGCGCCGCAGGCGCCGAAAGGTGCCACGACGGAGGTGATCGCCACCTTCAAAAAATCTGTCTGCATGGGCACCGACGCCGACTATCAGAAAACGACTACCGTGCGCTTCGAAGTCATCCAGGAGGCCGGAAAGCCCGTCATCGACGACATCATCACGGTCAATGATGCAGGCCAGTCCAATACGCTGAAATCGGTGATGCAGGACATTGTAAAGCAGCAGCAACAGCAGCCATCGGATCAGACGCCACAGCAGGACCAGCCGAAGTGATCCGTTCATGGGCGGCAGGCCTTTATCTCGCCGGACGATGGCGGCGTTGCCGACCACCGCCACGGCCCAATCGACGCCGATAACCGACTTCTTGCTTGCCGATTGAGGCCCGCGCCGTTATTCCGAGCCCTTATTTGCGCGGTATATTTACCGCCTGGGGATTTGAGTTCATGGCAGGTACCAACAGCGAGCGTCAACTTCTGGCCGAAGGGCCGGCCATCATTCTGGTCGAGCCACAGATGGGCGAGAATATCGGCATGGTGGCCCGCGCCATGGCAAATTTCGGCCTGGCGGAGCTACGTCTTGTCAATCCACGCGACGGCTGGCCGAATGAGAGGGCGCAGGCAACCGCCTCCAAGGCCGATCACATCATCGCGGCAACGAAGGTCTACGACACGCTGGAGCAGGCGATCGCCGATCTCAACTTCGTCTACGCAACGACCGCACGTGAACGCGATGGCTATAAGCCCGTGCGTTCTCCGGTCGCCGCCGCCGAAACGCTGCGGGCGAGATTCATGGCCGGCGAGGGCACCGGCATTCTCTTCGGCCGCGAGCGCTGGGGGCTGACGAACGAAGAAGTCGCGCTCGCCGACGAGATCGTAACCTTTCCCGTCAACCCGGCCTTCGCCTCGTTGAACATCGCCCAGGCGGTGTTGCTGATGTCCTACGAGTGGATGAAATCCGGCATGGAGGATCTCGCGGCCGTGCCCTTCCAGGCGGTGGAACAGCGGCCTTCCACCAAGGAGCAGCTCTTTGGTCTCTTCGATCAGCTCGAAGAAGCGTTGGATGCGCGCAATTATTTCCACCCCGCCGGGAAAAAGCCGAAAATGGTCGACAATCTGCGCGCGGTCCTCTCGCGCCGGGCGTTTACGGAACAGGAAATCAGCGTCCTACGCGGGGTGATCTCGTCCCTCGACCGCTTCTCGCGCAAGTCCCCGCGCGGCAGCGGCTCGCATCCCCGAACCCCTGCCGCACGCAAGGAAATCACAAGCGATGACAGCAACGGCGAATGAGCTGAAACCCATTCTGGTCTTCGACTCGGGCATCGGCGGGCTGACCGTGCTGCGGGAAGCGCGTGTGCTGATGCCAGAGCGTGGTTTCATCTATGTCGCCGATGATGCCGGCTTCCCCTATGGCGGCTGGGAGGAGCAGGCTTTGCGGGAGCGCATCGTCGATCTCTTCGCCAAACTGCTCACGGGCCACGATCCGGAGGTCTGCATCATCGCCTGCAATACGGCGTTCACGCTCGCGGGCGCCGATTTGCGCGCCGCCTTTCCGCAGATGACGTTCGTCGGCACTGTGCCAGCGATCAAACCGGCTGCGGAGCGCACGCGCTCGGGGCTGGTTTCCGTTCTGGCGACGCCAGGCACGGTCAAGCGCGCCTATACGCGCGATCTCATCCAGTCCTTTGCCACGCAATGCCATGTGCGGCTCGTCGGCTCGGAAAATTTGGCGCGCATGGCAGAAGCCTATATTCGAGGCGATACCGTCTCGGACGATGCCGTAGTCTCCGAGATCGATCAGTGTTTCGTCGAGAAGGAAGGGCGCAAGACCGATATCGTCGTGCTCGCCTGCACGCACTATCCTTTCATGGCCAACATTTTCCGTCGGCTGGCTCCTTGGCCGGTCGATTGGCTCGATCCTGCGGAAGCGATCGCGCGCCGCGCCCGCAGCCTGGTGCCGCAGGTGGCCGATGCCGTTCACTCAGACACTTTCGATTTCGCCGTGTTCACCTCCGGGACGCCGGATTTCCCCACCCGCCGGCTGATGCAGGGCTTTGGGCTCAAGGCTTGATGATGACTGACAAGGTTTCGTTGCGTAAACTCAATCTCGCGGACATGCCGGCTGCTGCTGCCGTCCATCGCGCTTCCTTCAACGAGCGGCTGCCGACGCTTGCCGGGCTTCATACGCCGGAAGAGGATATCGGCTTCTGGAGCGCGGTGGTTTTCAAGGATTGCCAGATCTGGGGCGCGGAAGAGGGCGGTCGCTTGGTCGGCGTCATCGCTTTTCTCGAAGATTGGATCGACCAGCTCTACATTCTGCCGGAGGCGCAAGGGCGCGGCATCGGCAGCCGTCTGCTCGATATTGCCAAATCGACCTATCCGGTGCTTTCGCTCTCGACATTCCAGAGAAATGAGCCGGCGCGCCGCTTTTATGAGAAACACGGCTTCTTCGCGGTTGACGAGTCTGACGGAGCAGGCAATGAGGAAAAGGAGCCGGATGTGCTTTACAAATGGGAAGCACGCTTGCACCGGCTGTAATTCACGATCGGATCGGGCGGCGGGATATTGGGAGATCGATATTTGATGTCTTGTGAACATGATTGCAGTGTCGTTGTCGAGGCAAGCCATGCGTCTGCGTGACTGCCACAACTTCCATGATTTTCGCCTCCTTGCGAAAAAGCGTCTTCCAGGCCCGATCTTCAACTATATCGACGGCGCGGCCGACGACGAAGTGACGCTGCGGCGAAACACGTCGAGCTTCGAAAGCTGTGATCTCGTTCCCAATGTCCTGCGCGGCGTCAGCGAGATCGACATGTCCGTCACCGTCATGGGACAAAAGCTCGCCACCCCCTTCTATTGTTCGCCGACGGCGCTGCAGCGGCTGTTCCATCATGAGGGCGAGAATGCGGTTGCAGCCGCAGCCTCCTCGCTTGGCACCATGTTCGGCGTCTCGTCGCTCGGTACCGTCAGCCTCGAGGAAATCCGCAAGAAATATCCAGGCCCGCAGGTCTATCAATTCTATTTCCACAGGGATCGTGGGCTGAACCGGGCGATGATGGAGCGGGCGAAGGAAGCCGGCGTCAACGTGATGATGTTGACGGTGGACAGCATTACCGGCGGCAATCGCGAGCGCGATCTTCGCACCGGATTCTCTATTCCGTTCAAGCTCAATCTGGCCGGCGTCACCCAGTTCGCCATCAAGCCGGCCTGGGCGTTGAACTACCTTACACACGAGAAATTCCGCCTGCCGCAGCTGGATGAACATGTGGACATGAGCGGCGGCGCCATGTCGATCGGCAAATATTTCACCGAGATGCTCGATCCGTCGATGAACTGGAACGATGTCGCTGAAATGGTGAAGCATTGGAACGGACAGTTCTGCCTGAAGGGCATCATGTCGGTCGAGGATGCCAAGCGGGCGGTTGATATCGGATGCACGGGCATCGTGCTTTCGAACCATGGCGGCCGGCAATTGGACGGCTCGCGCTCCGCCTTCGATCAACTGGCGGAGATCGCCGATGCCGTCGGCGACCGCATCGATGTGATGATGGACGGTGGCATCCAACGCGGCACGCATGTCTTGAAAGCCCTGTCGCTCGGCGCCAAGGCCGTCGGTATCGGCCGTTTCTATCTCTATCCGCTGGCCGCTGCCGGGCAGGCAGGTGTGGAGCGCGCGCTGCGGCATTTGCGCACCGAGATCGAGCGCGACATGAAGCTGATGGGTTGCACCTCAGTCAGCGAACTGTCGCGGGCCAATATTCGGTTCCGCTGACATCAGCAATCGCCTGTGGGTTTTTTCAATCCACGGGCGCGCAGCTTGGAAATCTTTGATAGACGGAGGCGCCCCGTTTCTGAAAGATGGGCGCCTTCACATCTGAGTCTTGTCAAAGGGGTAGTGCATTGCAGGTCGGCATCGACATGGGAACGGCGTCCGGCGGGACCAGCGCCCAACTCGATATCGAGGAACTGCTGGCAACGCGTCTCCTCGTGCAGGGCAATTCCGGTTCCGGAAAATCGCATCTGCTGCGGCGTCTGCTGGAGCAATCGGCGCAATGGGTGCAGCAGGTCATCATCGATCCAGAGGGGGATTTCGTCACGCTCGCCGACAAGTTCGGCCATGTGGTGGTGGATGGCGAGCGTACTGAGACTGAACTTGCCGGGATCGCCAACCGCATCCGCCAGCATCGTGTCTCCTGTGTGCTGACGCTGGAAGGGCTCGATATCGAGCAGCAGATGCGGGCCGCCGCCGCCTTCCTCAATGGCATGTTCGATGCTGATCGCGAATATTGGTATCCGGTGCTCGTCGTCGTCGACGAGGCGCAGATGTTTGCCCCCTCGGTTGGTGGTGACGTCTCGGAAGATGCGCGCAAGATGTCGCTCGGCGCCATGACCAACCTGATGTGCCGCGGCCGTAAGCGCGGGCTTGCCGGTGTCATCGCCACACAGCGCCTGGCCAAGCTCGCCAAGAACGTTGCCGCTGAAGCTTCGAATTTCCTGATGGGCCGCACCTTCCTCGATATCGACATGGCCCGCACCGCCGACCTGCTGGGCATGGATCGGCGACAGGCGGAAATGTTCCGCGACCTGAAGCGGGGCAATTTCGTAGCGCTCGGTCCGGCTCTATCGCGCCGGCCGCTGCCGATCACCATCGGCACGGTCGAAACCTCAGCGCGCTCCTCCAGCCCCAAGCTGATGCCGCTGCCTGATGCGCCGCAGGACGTGGAGGATTTGATCTTCACACCGGACCCGGAGGAGTTCACGCGGCCCGCGGTTCGCCGCACAACGCCTGCGCCGCGTCCGACGACGGATATCCTGGCGGAACTCTCCCGCTCCGCGCCTGCTGCTAGTGCTGCGCCAGCGGAACCGAAGGCCAGCCAGCCGGAATTGTCGGCTGAGGAGCGCGAGGCGAGGGTGAGTGCCGTACTCTCGGAAATCCTCGATGATCCAGCCTCCGCCTTCCGCACGGATTCGGTGCTTTATCAGGAATTCCTCGTACGGCTGCGTATGCGTCGCGTGCCTGGTGTGCCGATATCGCTGCCGGAGTTTCGCCGCCGCGTCGCGATCGTACGCTCCGGTGCCGATGAAGCTGTCATGGCGACGGGCGCCTGGGCGACGGCTCTGTCGCTCTCTTCCGGTGTCACCGACGATCTGCAAGGCGTGTTTCTCCTGCTCGCCAAGGCAGCCGTCTGTGGCGAGCCATGCCCTTCCGATGCCCGCATAGCCCGTGCCTACGGCACCCATTCCGCCCGCCGCGCCCGGCGTCTGCTCAGCTATTTCGAAGAACAGGGCAGCGTCGTCGTCCATACCGATTTCTCCGGCAAGCGCATCGTCGCATTCCCGGACATTGGTTGTCAGACTGCGCCGGGTGATGCCAATGCGCCTGACGTTGAAGGCGGAGAGCAGGCGGCGGCGGAATAGCTAAGATCAGGTGGCGCTGCCGATGATATGAAGCGCGGCACGCCCGTCTTTCACTGCCGCTGTCGACAACCGGCGATCAAGAGTGGCAAGCTTGCCACGGCGGAATTTCGCAAGAGCCAATAGATAGCTGTCCGTGACTTGTCCGGGCGTCAGAAGTCGCGCAGGATCGATCAGACTCGCATCCGTCAAACTTATGTCATCGGCCCAAAACTCGTGACCCGGCAAGCGTCGAAGTTCTTCAATCAAAGGTACAACCGTCGACGGCGGACCGGGGGAATTGGGGTAGGAGGATTGGCCGAGAATTCGAATGACGCCGTTTTCTGTCAACGGACATGTCGCCCAGCTTTGATTGCCGGTCGAGCTAAACCAGTTATGCGCAATATCATGAGAGACGTGCGCCGGATCGAACAAGGCGATCAGAACATTGACATCAAGCAGGAAAGTCACGGGAGTTCATCACGAAGTTTATTGACGATTTCGAGCGTGATGGGAGGGGTGCTTGATTTCGGGACCAATAGAGGAATGCCGTTTCGTTCCGCTCCCATCTGAGGGCGGCTGAGAGAGCGGCGGGCCAAATCTGAAATTACATCGCCAACGCTGCGGCGCTGTTGTTCCGCCATAGCTTTCGCTGCAGCAAGCACGTCATCGTCGATCGCCAAGGTCGTTCGCATCACTGCCTCTTGATGCTCGCATCAATCATCATGCATCACATATAGCAATTTCTTGCTATATCTCAATGACGCCGATTGGCTGGCTGTTGACATTTTCATGACGACCCCTTAGAGACCGCGCCAACGCCGGGCAGAAATGTCCGGTGTTTCATTTGACATGTCCCGTGGCTTCATCCGTTCGCTAACGTGAGAAGTCTGTCAGAGCTCGCAAAAGGGGTTCAGAGGAGGGCGTGTTTCCTTCGCGGTTCGGCAACGGGCCGCTACAACACTTTGAAAGGAAATGCGATGAGCAAGCGCGAATCGTCCAAGTACAAAATTGATCGCCGTATGGGCGAAAACATCTGGGGCCGTCCGAAGTCTCCGGTTAACCGCCGCGAATACGGCCCGGGCCAGCACGGCCAGCGCCGCAAGGGCAAGCTCTCCGACTTCGGCGTGCAGCTCCGCGCCAAGCAGAAGCTGAAGGGCTACTATGGCGACCTGCGTGAAAAGCAGTTCCGTGCCATCTTCGACGAAGCCAACCGCCGCAAGGGCGACACTTCGGAAAACCTGATCGGCCTGCTGGAATCGCGCCTCGACGCGATCGTCTATCGCGCCAAGTTCGTTCCGACCGTTTTCGCTGCCCGTCAGTTCGTCAACCATGGCCACGTCACTGTTAACGGCGTTCGCGTCAACATCGGTTCGTACCGCTGCAAGGCTGGCGACGTCATCGAAGTTCGCGAAAAGTCCAAGCAGCTCGTCACCGTTCTGGAATCGGTTTCTCTCGCTGAACGCGACGTTCCGGACTACGTCGAAGTCGACCACAACAAGATGGTTGCGACCTTCGCCCGCGTTCCGGCCCTCGGCGACGTACCGTATCCGGTCGTCATGGAACCGCATCTGGTCGTCGAATTCTATTCGCGTTAATAGGCGGATATCTTCTTACGAATACAAAAGCCGCTCTTTTTCGAGCGGCTTTTTTGTCTTTGGAGCGGCCGATGAGCGACTTGCAGGCAATTCTCGACAGCATCCATGCGGAGCTTTTGCCGCGCCTCGGCGAAGGCAAGGTTGCAGACTATATTCCGGAGCTCGCAAAGGTCGATCCGAACCAGTTCGGCATGGCGATCGCGACGGTGGACGGCAATGTCCGCAGTGTCGGTGACGCCGATATTCCGTTTTCCATCCAGAGTATATCGAAGGTCTTTATGCTGACCCTTGCGCTCGGCAAGGTGGGTGAAGGCCTGTGGAAGCGCGTCGGGCGCGAACCTTCCGGCACGGCTTTCAATTCCATCGTCCAGCTCGAGCGCGAGGAAGGGATTCCGCGCAATCCCTTCATCAATGCCGGGGCGATCGCTGTCAGCGACGTCGTGCTTTCCGGTTATGCGCCGCGGGAAGCGATCGGCGAGTTGTTGCGTTTCGTGCGCTATGTCGCCGACGACGAGTCGATCACCATTGACGACAAGGTGGCGCGCTCGGAGACGCAGACGGGTTATCGCAACATCGCGCTTGCCAATTTCATGCGCGCCTACGGCAATCTCGATCATCCCGTTGAGCACGTGCTCGGTGTCTATTTCCATCAATGCGCGCTGTCGATGAGTTGTGAGCAATTGGCCAAGGCTGGGCTTTATCTCGCGGCTCGCGGCACCAATCCGATCACCGGCCATTCTGTTGTCTCGCCGAAGCGGGCGCGACGCATCAATGCGCTGATGTTGACCTGCGGTCACTATGACGGGTCCGGCGATTTCGCCTATCATGTCGGCTTGCCCGGCAAGAGCGGCGTCGGCGGCGGCATTCTCGCGGTGGCGCCGGGTATCGGCTCGATCGCGGTCTGGTCGCCGGGGCTGAACAAGGTCGGCAATTCGCAGCTCGGGGCAGTGGCGCTGGAAATGCTCGCCGGACGTACCGGATGGTCGGTCTTCGGTGATTGATATGGTGTCTTCCCGCCGCGCTTTCTGGTATCAGCGTGGCGAAGCCCGAGGGATGACAAGATGAATATCGCAACGACAGTGGCGGATGAGTTCGATACCGAAGCCGAGGATGGCAGCGGCAGCGCCCATCCGCTGTTTGCGGATGCGCCGCGATCGGTCTCCTTCAACAAGCTGCGCAAGCGTCTGCTGCGTCAGGTGCGCCAGGCGCTCGACGATTTCCAGATGCTGAAGGGTCAGAAGCGTTGGCTGGTCGGTCTGTCCGGCGGCAAGGATTCCTATGGGTTGCTGTCGATCCTGCTCGATCTCAAATGGCGCGGTCTGCTGCCGGTCGAGCTGATCGCCTGCAATCTCGATCAGGGACAGCCGAATTTCCCGAAGCACATATTGCCCGAATATCTCACGAAGATCGGTGTCGAACACCGGATCGAATATCGCGACACCTATTCGATCGTGAAGGAAAAGGTGCCGGAGGGCGCCACCTATTGCTCGCTCTGTTCACGCCTGCGCCGCGGCAATCTCTATCGCATCGCGCGTGAAGAGGGCTGCGACGCCCTGGTGCTCGGTCATCATCGCGAGGATATCCTCGAAACCTTCTTCATGAACTTCTTCCACGGCGGCCGGCTGGCCTCGATGCCGGCGAAGCTCCTGAACGACGAGGGCGACCTCATGGTGCTGCGCCCGCTCGCCTATGCCGCCGAAGACGATCTCGCCAAATTTGCTGCTGCCATGCAGTTTCCGATCATCCCCTGCGATCTCTGCGGTTCGCAGGACGGTCTGCAACGCAATGCGATGAAGGACATGCTGGCCGATATTGAACGCCGCATGCCCGGCCGCAAGGACACGATGCTGCGGGCACTGGCGCATGTGAACCCCTCGCATCTGCTCGATCCCAAGCTGTTTGATTTTGCGGCGCTGATGACGGCGAAGCCGGAATAGAGAACGCAATGGTTCTCGGCGCTTTTTCCGTCTAACCTACAATCGGATCGTCGAAATTCGAAAGCTGGCAGTCATGACGTCTTCCCAAGATGCGGAGCAACTTCTCGCCAAAAAGCATGAGCTTGATCGGCTCAAGCGAGATATGGTCGCGGGCGGATTGGACGGTTTGGAACATGCGCAGCGGATCGATATCACCTACACATCGAATGCGATCGAAGGAAACACGCTGACTGCGGGCGAGACCGCGCTCGTCATTGAAAAGGGCATTACGGTCGGCGGCAAGCCACTCAAGGATCATCTGGAGGCCATCGACCACGCGCGGGCATTGGATTGGGTGGTGGAGATCTCCGCTGACAGCAGCGGACCGATCACCGAGGCAGACATACGCAATCTTCACTATCTGGTGGTCGCACAATCAAAGCCCGAGATTGCCGGCCGCTATGCGGATCGTGCCCGTTACGTCAACACGGATGCCGGCGCGAATCATTTTCCATCACCGGTTGAAGTTGTGGCATTGATGGGCGATTTCTGCCGCTGGCTCGGACAGGCGGAGAATTCGCCGGAAACAGCGTTCAGAGCACATCGGCAATTGGTCCACATCCATCCCTTTAACGACGGAAACGGTCGTACGGCACGTCTGCTAATGAATTTGGTGTTGCTGAGAGCAGGGTATCCACCCATAGCGATCCGACCGGAAGACCGCGCTGCCTATATTGCTGCTCTGGAAGAGGAGCAACGGGGCGGCGGACATGAGGCCTTTGATGATATGATGTATCGGCGGCTGGATAAGACCTTGGATCTATATATAAACGCAGCGCGGCAGGCGCGGCCTTAGGTCGTTGCTAAAAGCTGAGCTTTTGCCACATCGGCGTCATCGAATCGGGCATAAGAGGAGCTCCCTCTTCAGACAAAGGCCACCGATGACGCTCTCCGATTTAGACTTCGAATATCTGATGGCAACAGTGGCCGAGGCCGCAGCGCAGGAAATCCTGCCGCGTTTCCGCAACCTTGGCGTCGGTGGTGTTTCTGAAAAGACCTCGGCCATCGATGTGGTGACGCAAGCTGATCTGTTGGCGGAAAAACATACCACGGCAGCGCTGAAATCGCGTTTTCCCGACGCGCTCATCGTGGGGGAGGAAGCCTATGAGGCCGACAGGTCGGTCGTGCCGGCGTTGGCGGATGCGGAGCTCGCCTTTGTCATCGATCCGGTCGATGGCACGTTCAATTTCGCGTCCGGTTCGCCTCTCTTCGGAACGATCCTCGCCGTTGTTGCCAGGGGCGAAACGATTGCCGGTATCATCCATGATCCGGTGCTCGGCGATACCGTTACGGCCGTGCGCGGTGCCGGCGCCTATTTGCGGCGACGGGGAGGGCAGGTGAGCCGGTTGGCGGTCGCCCCGGCCGTACCCTTGGGCGAGATGGTCGGCTTAATGTCCTGGGGGCATATGGACGAGCCGCACCGCTCGCGCATCAACGCCAACATGGCGAAGGTACGCATGTCCTTTTCATTGAACTGCTCGGCCTATGAATATTGGCTGGTCGCCTCGGGCAAGATCCATTTCATCGGTCACGCGAAGCTGATGCCATGGGACCATCTCGCCGGTGTGCTGGTGCATCAGGAGGCTGGCGGATTTACGGCAAAATTCGACGGCACGCCCTATCGCCCAGGTGAAACCACAGGCGGCATTATTTCGGCGCCGGATGAGGAAAGTTGGCGGATGATCCGTCGCGAGATCATTGGTTGCTGACAGGAAAGGATTGTATCATGACATCGTCCATTGACATTACCACCCTAGCCGAGCTTTTGCGCCGTGCAGCCCAGACGGAGATCCTGCCGCGCTTCCGCCGGCTCGGCAGTGACGATGTCCGTGCCAAGAGCGAGGCGACCGATCTCGTGACCGAAGCGGATGAGCAGGCCGAGCGGATGATCAAGGCGGAGGTCAAACAGCTTTGGCCGGGCGCGCTTTTCGTCGGCGAAGAGTCGGTTGCCGCAGAACCAGCGCTCCTTAACAAGATAGTCGGGGCGGAGCTGGCCATCATCGTCGATCCCATCGACGGCACCTTCAATTTCGCCTCCGGCGTTCCCGCATTCGGCGTCATGGCTTCGGTGATCTCCAAGGGGGAGACGGTGGCCGGCATCATCTTCGATCCGATGGGCGACGATTGGGTGCTGGCGGAAAGGGGTGGCGGGGCCTGGCTCCGACGGCCGGATGGCGAGGCGCAGCGCCTCTCCGTGGCAACGCCGGTTGCGCTGGAAGATATGGTCGGCATGGCCTCCACCGGTTACCTGCCGAAGGACAAACGCGCCGAAATCATGGGCAATCTCGCCAAGGTTCGTTTTCTCACAAATTACCGCTGCGCGGCCCATGAGTACCGCACTTTTGCCGGCGGGCATGTCCATTATCTCATGTATTACAAACTGATGCCTTGGGATCATTTGGCTGGCACCCTGATCTCGAAGGAGGCGGGCGCCTACGCCAGGCGCCTCGATGGCTCGCCCTATCTGCCGCATCATATCGACGGTGGCCTTTTGATAGCGCCGGACGGGGCATCATGGGAAGTGTTGCGGAGAGAGGTTTTCACCGTTTGAGGTAGCAGTGTTCCCACTTGGAAAGTCGTGAGCGGAACATTATCTTCACTCACGCTATACAACCGCCGTTTGGCGGGATCTCGGGCTGGGACAAGCGAGATGACCGAAACGAGCCGCAAGCTGACGACCATCTTCTCCGCCGACGTTCAAGATTACACGCGCTTGATGCGGAACGACGAGGAAGGCACGCTCGCAACGCTGAAGCGCTATCGAGATGCCATGGCGCGACTGATCGAAGCGCATGGCGGCCGTGTGATCAATACCTGGGGCGATGGGGTATTTGCCGAATTTCCCAGCGTTGTCGAGGCTTTGCGAGCGGCAATCGACGTTCAAAACGAACTTGCCGGCTATAATGCCAGCAGCGATCCCGATACGCAGATGCTTTTTCGCATCGGCCTCAACCTCGGTGACGTTATCGCCGAGGGCAACGATATTTATGGCGATGGCGTCAATATCGCCGCCCGCCTTCAGGCATGTGCAGTTGCCGGCGGCATTGTCATTTCGAATACGGTCTACGACCAGGTCCGCAACAAGGTGGCAGTGGGGTTCGATTTTCTTGGCCAATTGGAGGTCAAAAACATCGACGGCGGCGTGCCGAGCTATGCGGTGCGGATCGGCGCACCTCAAACTGATTCGCCACCGACAAATCGCGGAAGCGTCCGAGAACAAACTCCTAGTGCTCCTCCGACCATTGTGGAAGCGGCCGTACGAGGTGAGCGGAGTTACGGCGTGCTCGCGGTGATCGCCGTGGGTTTGGTGGCGCTGAATATTCTCACATGGCACGGCGAGTTTTGGGCGGCGTGGCCTGTGCTTGGCATAGCGATGGCGGCGGGGCTTCGCTGGGCGCGAACGAACAGCCAGTTTGATCGCCGACTCGCCACTTTCGCAGTAGTCGGTGCCGGCCTCGTCGGGGTCAACCTTCTATCATGGCACGGCACGCCCTGGGCGATTTGGCCGCTATTGGGTCTGGCGGTTCTTGCCGGCATTCGCTGGGTCAAGCGCCAACGCGGCGACATATGACGCCGCGTTGGGAGACTGCTGCTCAGACATGACCCATGCCTGGCTCAAGCTGCGGGCTGTCGCCAGGATGGGTGAAGAGCTTGCCCTTTTCCGCCCATAGCGTGGCAGCAATCGTCAAGGCCCCGAAAATGGTGAAGCCAGCGATCAGCGGCTGGACGGTTCCATCGAACATCTGGCCGACGATGCCGCCGAGCAATACGCCGCCGGTGGTGGAGACGGAGCTGGTAATTGCGGCAGCCGTTCCTGCCAGATGCCCCATCGGCTCCAGGCTGATGGCCATGAAATTGGTGGTGATGACAGCAAACATCATCAGCATCACCGAGATCAGAATATAGGTGAACAGGAAGCTCGGCAGACCTGCCGTGCCGGCGACATAACCGAAGGCGCCGAGAACGGTGAAGATGATCATCGCGACATGCGAGATGCGCCGCATGCCGTAGCTACGAACGAAATAGCCGTTGGCGAACTGAGCAACCGCAGTGCCGCCCGCCGTCGCGGCAAAAGCAATCGGAAACCATTCACCGAGACCGTAGACTTCGCCGAACACCTGCTGAACCGAGACCACATAGGCGCAGATGACGCCGGTGAAGAGCGTCAAACCGAGCATATAGCCGCAGGTGATACGGTTGGTCAGCACCGTTTTGAAGCCGGACACCACCGAACTGACGGAGAGTGGCAGGCGCTCATGGTCAGGCAATGTTTCCTTCATGCGAAGGAAGGCAATGAGAAAGAGCACGGCACTCGCGATAGCCAATGCAATGAAAATCCATTGCCAGTTCGAATGGGCGACGATCAATTGACCGACAAAAGGGGCGACCATCGGCATGATCATGAAAACGATGGTGACATAGGACATGACCCGCGCCATTTCGCGGCCGCCGAAGCAATCGCGGACGATCGCCAAGGTGGTGATGCGAACGGCGGCGGCACCGACGCCCTGGATGAAGCGCAACACGAGCAGCGCAGTGAGAGTGCCGCTCCAAGCGGCCGCGAACAGCGTTACCGTGTAGAAGATGAGGCCGCCGAGGAGGATATTGCGGCGGCCGTAAGCATCGGACAGGCTGCCGAAAAATAGCTGGCAGATGCCGAAGCCGAGGAAATAGACACCGATGACCAATTGCGTGTCATTGGGATTGGCGACCGCCAGCGACTGGCCGATATTCGGCAGGGCCGGCAACATGCTGTCTATGCCCATCGAGATGCTCGCCGTCATCAGCGCGATGATGATGATGAATTCGACGATGCCGAGGCCGATGCGGGCGGAGCCGGATTGCTCCACGGGCTTTGTTTGGGTCGGGTTCATGTCAAGATGCCTGTCAGTGAAGGGCGAGGGACTGGTCGGAGGGCGGCGGCGCATTCTGCGGTCTGAAGAGGCGCCCCTTCTCGGCGATGAGCACGAAGCCGATGCCGATCAGCGAGACGGTGAAATAGCCGACGATCATCGGCGTTGCCGTCCCATCGTAGAGCTGACCGATCGCCGCGCCGATCGAGGCGCCGCCGACCGTGCTCATGAAGCCGAGCACGGAAGAAGCCGTGCCGGCGACATGGCCCAATGGTTCCATGGCGAGCGAATTGAAGTTCGAGCCGATCCACCCGAACTGGAACATGGCCAGCGCAAAGAGGACCATGAACAGCGCGAAGGGCATCGGTGCCGGACCGTAGAGCTGCACCATCAGCCACAGAAAGGTGATGGTGGCAAAGCCGACCAGGGCCGCATGCGACAGCCGCCGCATGCCGAAGCGCCCGACGAGCTGCGAATTTATGAAGGAGGACAGCGCCATGAACAGCGCCACGCCACCGAAGGCAAGTGGTGTGTAGACGCCAAGCCCGTATATGTCGTTGTAGACCTGCTGCGCCGAATTGATGAAGCCGAACAGCGCTCCAAACAGGAAGGTGTTGGCGATCGTGTAACACAGAGCGACACGGTTCGTCAGAACCATGCCGAAGCCGGAAAGGACCGATTTTACGGTGAGGGGGCGGACATTCTCCGGCCTAAGCGTTTCCGGCAGCCGGAAATACATCCAGATGCCGACAAGCGTCGCCATTGTGCCGATGAAGACGAAGATCATGTGCCAGGTGCTGACCAGCATGATGACCTGCCCGCTTCCCGGCGCGATGACCGGTACGATCATGAAGACCATCATGATCAATGACATGACTTCGGCCATCTGACGGCCGCCGAAAACGTCGCGGACGATCGAGATGGTGATGACGCGCGTCGCCGCAGAGCCCAGGCCCTGGATGAAGCGCAGGGCAAGCAGGCCGGCAAAGGACGGGATCAGCGCAATGCCGAAGGCGGAAATGATATAGACGGCAAGGCCGATCAGCAGCGGCACACGGCGGCCGAAGCGGTCAGATAGCGGGCCATAGAAAAGCTGCGCAGAGCCGAAACCGATCAGATAGGCGGTCACGACATATTGCCGATGGTTTTCGTTTTCCACGCCGAGACTGGAGCCGATTTGCTGCAGGGCGGGGATCATGATGTCGATGGCCAGCGAATTGACCGCCATCAGGAAGGCCGCGAGCACAATGAACTCGCGTTTGCCCATGGGCAATTGCCCCTGGGCCGTAGCCTGGGATGTAGTCGTCACGGTTTAATTCCCATAAACATATCAAGGCGCTGCCCGGCGGCAGCGCCTTATCAACTGAATTGGACTATGGAAACCGGACGGAAGAGCCCGGTGACCGGTCAGGCGGCGCCGCGTACGCTGATGCCGTTTTCCTGAAGATGTTGCTGCAACTCGCCCGCCTGGAACATTTCGCGCACGATGTCACAACCGCCGATGAATTCGCCCTTCACATAGAGCTGCGGGATGGTGGGCCAATTGGAATAATCCTTGATGCCCTGGCGAATTTCCGAATCGGCCAGAACATTGATGCCCTTATAGTCGACGCCGATATAGTCGAGGATCTGGACCACCTGGCCCGAGAAACCACACTGCGGGAACTGCGGAGTGCCCTTCATGAAGAGAACGACGTCGTTATTCTTCACTTCGTTGTCGATGAATTCGTTAATGCCGCTCATATCTCGTCCTTTCACATGCGGGTTCAAGGTCCGCAGCTTCAAATCTTATCCCTAAATAGCAAGGTGAACGTTCTATTTCCAGCCGCAATCATGCACACGAGATGTTTTTCATCGCATGAATGGGCTTTCGCGCAACAATGGTTCCGAATGATGGCGCAATGCGGAAATTAGCGAGTTTTTTTGAACAGTGCGTTTTGAAATCGCACCTTCAACGTGGAAGCTGAACAACACACATAGCAATAAACAAGGGACGCTTAGTATCGTGCCGCCGGCCCATTTTTGCCGGGGGCGGGAAACGTTGATTCATGCCGGTGAAGGCGGCGTGGCGTGTACCAGTCCCTTTTATTGCATGCATTTTTGAGGGAGTGGGTACCATGAGCCATCATCACTATTCCGACGGCCAGGTTGGCGAAGAGCGCGAATTTTATGGCGCCTGTGAGACGAGTGAGGGCGAACGGGAATATTACGAGCATGTTCGCACCCCCAGAGCATCGATACTGAACAGCGCCATCACGGTCAGCATCATCGTTCTGATTCTCAGCATTGCTTTCGGTTATCGCGCATCCACAACGGCAGTGCCGCAGGTCCAATCCGCGACCGTTCAGAAGATCATGACCGCTCCGTCGCGCGATTCCTGCGCCGACCTTTCGCCCTATGCCGGCAGCGATTGCTGATATCGGGGATTCCTTAACCATATCGTGGGAACCTCGCGCATAGCTTTCACGATAGGCTGCCATGAAAAAGCCGACAGGTCATGGTGTTGACGGCATCCTGTGTAACTCGCCGGGAATTAAGAACAATATGAATAGCATAAAGAAGAGGGTGGTCCTCCACTTCCCCGGCTTCGAACCGTTGGATGCGACAGCGCATAGGGCGCGCTACGAGCGATCCGCCAAGCAAAGTGCTGCTGCATGGGATTTTTCGGTGGCCGTCGATACGCTTCGAAATTTCGGCAGGGCGCCGTATTTCGACGTCGATGCAAGGGGAGCGGATTGGGAAACCCGGAGCCGCGTTCATATCCTCGACCACAATGATCTGGTCGCCAAATTGAATGGCAGGCTCTTTTCCGTGCGGTTGGGCCAGGGTTACCTCGCCGCTACAAAAGTCGCATTGTCAGGCGGTCTGACGGGCTATTTCCGGCATGCCTGGCGGTTCGGCCTATTCTTCATCTTTCCGTTCCTGCTGATGCTGGTCGGGCTGCTCATCGGCCTCACCATCGCTCTCTCACCCTTTGCGTTCGGTCTTCCCTCCTGGAGCCATATCGGCAGCATCGCCCTGGCGGTGGGCTTCTTCATTTATGTCTTCCTGCCGCAGGCCGAGAGGCTGCATACGTTGCACCTCTTTGCCGACTGGGAAATGGCCGTCGCCATGGCGGGATTGAACGGTATCGGTGCCGAGCAGTGGATCGAAGCCTGCGCCATCAGCGCTCGCCAGGCGCTTGACGAACCGGCCGACGAATATGTGATTTCGTCCCACAGCATGGGCTCGAGCGTCGCCGCCCACGTGATCGGACTGCTGCTCGAACGGGAACCTGAACTGTTTCAAGGCAAACGCGTCGTGTTCACGACGCTCGGCAGTGCGATCCTGCAATGTGCATTGCTGCGGCCCGCCGCTGTGCTGCGCTCGCGCGTTGGCCTATTGGCCCGCTGCCAGGAGATATTTTGGCTCGACGTCCACTGCCTGACTGATGCGATTCATTTCTACAAGGCGAAGGTCGCTGCTGTCTGCGGACATGCGGAGGAAGCGCAGCCCACAATCATATTCGTTCGCTTCAAGAAGATGCTGACGGCGCAGCATTATGCCAAGATCAGGCGGGATTTCCTGCGCGTGCACAGGCAATATGTGCTCGGACCGGATGTCCGAGCTCCCTTCGACTTCACGCTTTTGACGGCCAGCCCGCTGCCGGCTTCGAGCTTTGCAACATTCACTCAGGCCAATATGCCGGATCTGACTTTCGGAGCCGGCAATGACGATGAAAACGCCCGGCTTTCCTCAGTCGGGCGCTGATGTCTGTAGCGCCAGGGCATGCAGCACGCCGCCCATATTCCCCTTAAGCGCGTCATAGACCATCTGGTGTTGCTGTACGCGGCTCTTGCCGCGGAAGGCTTCGGCCACGACTTCGGCCGCATAGTGGTCGCCATCCCCGGCCAGGTCGCGAATCGTCACCTTGGCGCCGGGAATGCCGGCCTTGATCATGTCTTCAATATCGCCGGGATTCATTGGCATTAGTGATTTACCTCACGTCATTCGGCAGCGGCGAGTGCACTGCCATCCATGAAGGCAGGAAACCACGATTCATGCGCCTCGCGCAACTGCCGAACCGAAACCGACAGCAGTCCCTCGACGACAAGCGCATCGTCCTCAACCGTGCCGAGGCGACGGAACGGCACGCCGGCGCTTTCCGCATTGATGCAGACGAAATCGGCGACATCGGCAGGCACGGCGACAACATAGCGCGCCTGGTCCTCGCCGAAGAGTATGGCATGGGGCAGGCCCTTGGATTCGGCGAGATCGATGCGCAGTCCCTTGCCCGACGCTATTGCCATTTCGGCCAGGGCCACCGCAAGGCCGCCCGAGGAAATGTCGTGGCAGGCGGTGACCTGACCGTTGCGGATGGCTGAACGGACGAAATCGCCGTTGCGACGCTCTACAAAAAGGTCGACCTCCGGGGCCGGACCATCCATTGAACCGAGGATATCGCGCAGATAGACGGAGGAGCCGAGATGGCTGCCGTCGACGCCGAACAGGATGATCCGATCGCCTTCCGAAGCGGAGCCGATGCGCGCCATCGCCTTCCAGTCCGGAAGCAGGCCAACGCCGGCGATCGTCGGCGTCGGTAGGATCGCAACGCCGTTGGTCTCGTTATAAAGCGAGACATTGCCCGAGACGATCGGGAAATCGAGCGCCCGGCAGGCTTCGCCGATGCCTTTGATCGCGCCGACGAACTGGCCCATGATCTCGGGCTTTTCCGGATTGCCGAAATTCAGGTTGTCGGTCGCGGCCAGCGGCTCGGCGCCGGTTGCCGTGATATTGCGCCAGCATTCGGCGACGGCCTGCTTGCCGCCTTCGAACGGATCGGCTTCGACATAGCGCGGCGTCACATCCGAGGAGAAGGC
Source organism: Rhizobium sp. CB3090 (assembly GCF_029714285.1). Taxonomy (NCBI): domain Bacteria; kingdom Pseudomonadati; phylum Pseudomonadota; class Alphaproteobacteria; order Hyphomicrobiales; family Rhizobiaceae; genus Rhizobium; species Rhizobium sp. CB3090. The sequence goes on along the minus strand of NZ_CP121662.1, from coordinate 1,564,591 downwards.
AAGCGCCTTTGTCGGATGGCCTTCGACGCGAACGACGCCGGCGTCACCGCCCGGAATCTGCAGGGAATTGCCCTGGATCAGCGTGTCGTATTGTTCATAAACCCAGCGGCGGCTGGATTGATTGGGCGAACCGACGAGCGTCAACAGCGCCTGGCCATAGTCCTCAGGGGCAGCGACGAGATTGGCGGGCAGCTCGGCGCGCTTGTCGGATTCGCGCCACGGCCGATCATATTCCGGCGCCTGGTCGCCGAGATCCTTGATCGGCAGGTTGGCAACTTCCTCGCCCTGGTGGATCACGCGGAAACGCAGATCGTCCGTCGTCTTGCCGACGATGGCGAAATCCAGGCCCCATTTCACGAAAATCGCCTTGGCGACGGCTTCCTTTTCCGGCTGCAGCACCATGAGCATGCGCTCCTGGCTTTCCGACAGCATCATCTCGTAGGCTGTCATCTGCTCTTCGCGCACCGGCACCTTGTCGAGGTCGAGCTCGATGCCGAGATCACCCTTGGCGCCCATTTCGACGGCCGAGCAGGTGAGGCCAGCCGCCCCCATGTCCTGGATCGCGATGACAGCACCTGTCTGCATCAGCTCCAGGCAGGCCTCCAGGAGGCACTTTTCGGTGAAGGGATCGCCAACCTGAACGGTCGGGCGCTTCTCTTCGATCGATTCATCGAATTCTGCCGAGGCCATGGTCGCGCCGCCGACGCCGTCACGGCCGGTCTTGGCACCGAGATAGACGACCGGCAGGCCGACGCCCTTGGCTTCCGACAGGAAGATGGCGTTGGATTTCGCAAGGCCGGCGGCAAAGGCGTTGACCAGAATATTGCCGTTGTAGCGAGCATCGAATTCGACTTCGCCGCCTACGGTCGGCACGCCGAACGAATTGCCGTAGCCACCAACGCCGGCAACGACGCCGGAAACCAGGTGGCGGGTTTTCGGATGATCCGGCTCGCCGAAGCGGAGCGCATTCATGGCTGCAATCGGGCGCGCGCCCATGGTGAAGACGTCGCGCAGAATGCCGCCGACGCCGGTCGCAGCACCCTGATAGGGTTCGATGTAGGAGGGGTGGTTGTGGCTTTCCATCTTGAAGACGACGCAATCGCCGTCATCGATGTCGACGACTCCAGCATTTTCGCCGGGGCCTTGGATGACGCGCGGCCCCTGGGTCGGCAGTGTGCGAAGCCACTTCTTCGAGGATTTATACGAGCAATGCTCGTTCCACATGGCCGAGAAGATGCCGAGTTCGGTAAAGGAAGGCTCGCGGCCGATCAGATCCAGAATGCGCTGATACTCATCCGGCTTCAGGCCGTGGGCGGCAATGAGTTCGGGGGTGATCTGGATCGAATTGGAAATGGTCATGGGCGCTCGATGGTCCTTGCCTGTAAAGGGTTTGAAGGCCGGTCAGGGGATCGAGGTCTCTTTAGCGCATGTGAACCTGTCGTGCGACAGGAAAATGACCGCGTTCACAACAGCCACTATTTACGACCGGGCGTTTGCTAGAACTGTTCCTGCTGGTCGTCCAGGGAAGTGTCTCCTCGCCGACGTTTCGATACATAGTCTACAAATCGGCTCAATAAAGGAGTTGCTTGTTTTTCGTGCCAGCAAAGGCCAACGGGCCAACTCGATTCCACACCGGAGAGAGGTTGCTGATGGGTGCGACCGGACAAAGCATTGACGCCGCGCCATGGTAAAAATGCCGCTCCCAGCCCGGCAGCCACCACGGCATGCACGGTCAGAATATCTTCGGCGTGTTGAACGATACGCGGCTTGAAGCCGCTCGCTGTACACCAGCGGCTGACCTGCCCATCCAACCCCGGCCCGCTAGACGGGGAGAGCGCAACAAAACCAAGGCGGTTCAATGTCGATACTCGATCCGGAGTAGGAAACTCCACCTCGCGGGGGAGCACCAATGCCAGTTGCTCCTCAATGAGCGGCATGAAAGACAACTCGCCGTCTTCCTCCGGCGCTCGGCAAAAACCGACGTCGAGCCGGCCAGTCATTAAACGCTGATGCTGTTCTCGTGACGGTAAATCATTAAGCGTGATCTGGCTGTCCGGTATCGTCGCACGAAATCCAGCGATCAGTTCGGGCGCGATGATGAGCGTCGAAACGCCGAATCCAATGTCTAGCTGCCCTGTCAGCCCGGCATTGGCTCGGCGCATCTTGACATCGATATCCTCGCTAAGGCGCAGGAGCGACCGCGCTTCCCGCTTTAGCAGCATCCCCAATGGCGTCAATATCGCGCCATGCCGCCCGCGCTCGAACAGTGCTCCTCCAACGGTTTCTTCCAGCGCCTGTATTTGCTTGGACAGCGTCGATTGCGTGATGAACAACTTCGCTGCGGTCTTGCCGTAGTGACCCGCATCGGCCAGCTCGATGAAAGATCGTAGCAGTTTAATTTCCATTCCATTTCCGAATATTTTTGATCGAAAGTTTCATTTTACAAAAGGGTACCGGCACGGTCAAATCATCATGAAGCATTTCATCGCCACAAGTCATCAGGGGCATCGGTCATGACGTTCAAGGTTTCTTCCGTGCAGTTTCAGCACAAAGCCAGCGACAAGGCCTACAACCTTGCACGGATCACGCATTTCACGAACGAGGCAGTTCTTGCAGGCAGCCAGTTCGTCGCGTTCCCGGAGATGTGCATCACCGGATACTGGCATGTTCCCAAGATGGATCAAGAGGGCCTGTATGCACTTGCCGAACCGCTTTCAGGCCCGTCGATTTCCTATCTTGCTGCCCTGGCACGCGAGAAGGGGATCGCGATCGGCGCGGGATTCTTGGAGCTGGCCGGCGATCAATCTCTATACAACAGCTATGCCGTTTGCATACCGGATGGGCAGATTCACTGCCATCGCAAACTCCATGCCTGGGAGCATCGTCTCATCTCCAGCGGCAATGCCTTCACGGTTTTCGATACGCCTTGGGGTGTCCGCGCCGGCATTCTGATCTGCTGGGACAACAATCTGATCGAGAACGCGCGGGCAAACGCCCTGCTTGGCGCAGAAATGCTGATCGCGCCGCATCAGGCCGGCGGCGGCTATTCCGTCAGCCCGCACGGCATGAAGCGAATTCCCGTCGAGAAATGGACCCGCCGGCATGAAGACCCGGAAGCGATCGAAGCCGAAATTCGTGGTCCGAATGGTCGCGAGTGGTTCATGCGCTGGTTGCCGTCTCGCGCTCATGACAACGGGATGTTTTTGGTGTTTAGCAATGGCGTCGGCCAAGACGAGGATGAAGTGCGCACAGGCAATGCCATGATCCTCGATCCCTATGGCCGGATTTTGGTTGAGACCTGGCAGGCCGCCGACGCGATCGTGAGCACCGAAATAGATCTCGCTTTGCTCGACAAATGCACGGGGCAGCGCTGGATTCGCGGCCGTCGCCCGGAGCTTTACGGCGTTCTGACGCGGCCTAATCCACAAGGCCTTTCACCGATGGACGCTAGGTTCTCCGATACCTCGACCCGCAAGCACCCGGGTGCAGACGAGGCGCTGTGAGCATCATTGCGCAAGCTGCGCCGACAGAGGGGAAACGATCATCCTTGCTGGTGATATTGGCGGCGCCAAGGTGCATCTTGCGCTCTACGATCTCGTTGATTGGCAGGCTGAAGCTTGTGTCAAACAAGCAGCTATTTGTTGCCGCTCTCAGATCATCAGAACTTGTAGCCCACCAGAAGGCCGGCACGAGTCATACCGGCATTCGGCCCATCGCAGAGATTGGCGTGCGAGGAATGCGCCACCTGCGCCATCAGGCTCCAGTGACTGTCGAAATTATAGCCGACCCCAGCATATTCGTGGAAAAGCAGGCGACAGCCGAGCATTGGGCCATCTTTGGTCCAATCGTCGAGATTGCCGGTATGCACGGTGCCGCCGAAACCGGCTTCCGTGAAGATGCCGTTGCTATGAGTGAGTGTCCAAGACAGGCCGGTAAAGACTTGCGTCGCTGCTGTATCGGTGGTGCCGATCGAGGTGCCCAAGTGAATGCGCGGGCGCAAGAGCTGATCTTTCCAATCGTCTGTCGGATTGTAGCCGAAGGGATTGAACAGCACTTCGACTTCCGGAAAGACGCCGGCTTCATGGTCATGCCCGGTCTGGATGGAGCCGCTGGCGCCGAAGCGAAGTTCATCGAATATCTTGGTTTCCGTGGCTGCTTTTGTGCCCGCAATGTCTGCGGCGGCAGCGGATTCAGCGACACTAGCCGAACCAATCATCACCAAAGCGGTGAGCGCACGTGTCCAAAAACGGCCCCTAGAAATAGCGTCAAAAGCCATGCACCCAACCCCCAGATGGCAACCGATTCTCAGTCGTTAACCAAGTGGTAGCATCCTTAAGGTCGAGGTAAAGTAGGCTAGAGTATATGACAGTGCATTTCGCAAAAACTGAAGCGAAACTGCAACAGTGACGTCATAATCGGCCGTCAGCCCTCATATGTGGCTGTCATAGCTCGCGGACCCATTTTCCAGCAGGTGACGTAACGTCATGAAGCCGCTCGCGACCTCGTCGCGGCGTTGTGGTGATGAAAAGGCGATGCGGACGCGGTGATAGGCCTTGTCCGTGCGGGCGGCCTTGAACTCGTCCTCGTCGTCGACGAGGACGCCCTCGGCAAGGGCGGCATTCTTGAACGTACCCGAAAGCCAGGGTTCGGGCAGTTTCAGCCATAGGAAGGGGACATGCGGATGCGAGGTGAATTCGAAGCCCGACAGCTTTTCCCGCGCCAATTGTTCACGGGCGCGAATTTCCTCGACCGCCTGACGCCGCAGCGCCATCGCGTGGCCGCTAAGCACCAGTCGGGCACAGGTTTCAGCCAGGATGAAGGGCAAGCCGCCGGTCGTCATCTTGTGGGTGACCTTGATGCGTTGGGCGAAATGCTGCGGGCAGGCAACCCAGCCGCCGCGCACGCCGGCAGTTACCGATTTTGACAGGCCACTGACGAGGAACGTGCGCTCCGGTGCAATGTCCGCCATCAGCGGATTCGGATCTTCGGTCATGCCGCCATAGAGATCGTCTTCGATCAGCCAGACGCTATGGCGGCGCGCTATGGCGGCAATGGCCCGGCGGCGCGCCTCCGGCATGGTCACCAACGTCGGATTGTGTGCCGTCGGCATCAGGAACGCCAGGCGCGGGTGTTGCTGCTGACAAAGCCGTTCGAAATCGTCAGGGATAATGCCGTGCTCATCGGAGTCCACCAGGATGGAACGGCGACCGAGAAGGCGGGTGGCGCGGCTGACCTGCGTATAGGTCAGGTTCTCGAAGACGATCTTATCGCCCGGCGAGGTGACGGCGGAGATGACGGCGATGGCGGCGGCGTGAGCGCCGAGTGTCGGCACGATCGTTTCGATCGCCGGCTGCCAGCCGTTACGGGCAAGCCAGACCTGGCCGGCGCGAAACCAGTTCGCCGGGAAGTTTCGCGAATAAGAGGAAATCTCAGTCGGATGATCGCGGCTGATATCGGCGAAGAGCTGGCCGATGATCTCGCCCTGGCCGATATCCGGCGCCGCTGTCGTATCGAAACGGATTTTGTCGCCGGGGACCTCAAGACCGCGGGTGCCGGCGAGCGCCTGCGTAATCGGATCCACGGGCTCGATCTGTTTGCCGTTGGCGCGCTCAAGCACATAGGTGCCACGCCCGACTTCACCTGCCACAAGGCCGCGCTCATGTACGAGCGCATAGGCGCGGCTGACCGTGCCGATCGTCACCCCGATATCGTAGGCGAGATTGCGTTGCGGCGGCAGCTTCGTGCCCGGCGGCAGCACGCCATGCGTAATTGCATTCTCGATGCTGTCGGCGACACGGATGTAAACCGGACCGGTTCCGCTGGATATGTCGGGTAGCCAATTTGTCATAATGACAATTTGTTAGATTGCTTCGCGAATAGAGTCAATATTATGAGTCAATTTGTGTCGTTTGGCTCGATACATTTCGATTGTCACGATCAAGCGAGCAAGAAATGGATACAATAGATACAACTGAACTCAGCAAGACCGCCATAGTGAGTGGTGGAGAGGCGCCACGCGCCTTCATGCCGATATCGCGCTTGGCGCGGCGCCTTTTTGATGCTTTTGCAGTTTGGTTGCAGAAACGGGAAAGCCGCTGGACTTTGCGCCATCTGACCGATGACGAGCTGCGCGACATCGGCCTGACCCGTCGGGAAGCGATGGCCGAGGCGGGAAAATCCTTTTTCTGGGACTGAACGACGCCGAGGACGGTTAGATGTTAGCTAATACGGAAAGCACGGCATCTGCACGCTTCTCGACGGACACTTTCGGCAAGACGTGAATTTCGTAGCCGAGCGAAGGATAGATCGCGGCCAGCCTGTCATATTCCGCTATGGCTGCTGAAAGATCATGCCTTCGCTCACGGTCCGCGACGTATATGGGGTCATTTGCGGGAGGGGGCGATATACTACCTTAACGGCGGCCATCGATATTCTCCCGTGAGCGTTATATGCTCCCATCCGAGCGGTGAGACATGAGGCAGGAGCCCAAGGTCGATCTGCTCACCGCTGTCAATTTGCTCGGCAACGATTTCGCCGAGCTTCCATGCGTTCCAATAGATGATGACGGCTGTGAGGAGGTTGAGGCCAGCAATTCGATGTTGCTGTCCGTCGGACGAGCGGTCTCGAATTTCACCTCGCCTGTTGAAGTTGACCGCACGCTTCAGGGCATGATGCGCCTCGCCCTTGTTCAATCCGATTTGCGCCCGGCGCTGTAGATCAATGTCGCTCAGCCAGTCGAGCATGAAGATAGAGCGCTCGAGACGCCCGACCTCTCTGAGCGCCACTGCCAGGCTGTTCTGACGTGGATAGGCGGCAAGTTTTCGAAGAATTTGGCTGGGCACGACGGTCCCGGCGGCCATGCTGGCGGCGAGCCGCAGGATATCGGGCCAATTTTCACGGATTAGCCGAATGTTGATCCGGCCGCCGATCATCGGCTGAAGCACGGGGGGCACCTCGTTGATCGCGGGAACATAGATCCGCTTGTCCGGCAGGTCGCGGATTCTCGGTGCGAACCGGAAGCCGAGAACAGAGCAGATGGCAAAAACATGATCCGTAAAGCCGCCCGTATCAGCATAATGCTCGCGGATTTGCCTTCCGGTGTCATTCTGCAACAGACCATCGAGAATATAGGGCGCTTCGTGAGCAGTCGCGGGAATAACCTGCGTCGAATATGGTGCATATTGATCAGAGACGTGACTGTATGCCGAAAGCCCAGGCTCATTGCCATACCGGGCATTGACGACGTTCAATGCTTCTCCGGTCGACCCTGCGGCGAAGTGCTGACCATCAGAAGACGAAGTGGTTCCGTCACCCCAGAAGCGGGCCATAGGTAATTTCGACTGTGCCTCAACAATCATCGCAAGGGCGCGTGCCGTTGTCTCCTCTCTAACGTGCCATTTACCGATCCGCAGCAACTCCCAGAAAGTGTGAGTGTCGCTGGCGTCAGCCATCTTCCTGAGACCGAGATTGACGCCGTCAGCGAGCAGAACAGTCAGGATACCAATGCGGTCGCCGCAGGCGATACCCGTACGGAGATCGGTGAAGGCATCGGTGAAGTGCAGCTTTTCATCGACCTCAATGAGGATGTCCGTGATCCGAACGAGCGGCATGCTTTCATAGAGTTTCAGGACGAGTGCGGCAGCCTCCTCTGGTGTCGCCTTTTCGAGCCGATCGATCTGAAGCCTGCCGTCGACGATGGCCCCACCTGCAAGAATACCAGCCTCGTTGGCACATTCGATTTGCGTCATGCCGCGTTTGAGGATCTGGCTTCGCTGGCGAAGCCAGTCGTCGGCTTCCAGCGGAACAGCCAGCCGTGCAGTTTCGGAGACGGTTTCAATCGGGACCAGTGCTGTGCTGATCTCGCGATACCGCCTGCTGTCAGCCAGCCAGATGTCGCCCGAGCGCAGCGCGTTGCGAAGTTCGAACAAGATCCCGATTTCCCATACTTGCCGATCGGGTTTTCCATCCGTCAGAATCCTTTTGCGCCACTTGGCTCGAGCGAAGTCGAGCGGTGCATTGACTGGCAAAGTGCGATGTCCGCGGCGATTGAGACGGCGCAGCACTTCCAATGCTTCGAGAAGCGAATCCGCGCCGCGCCCACCTCGGAACGTCAGGATTTCCAGAAACCGAGGCGCATACCTCCGGAAACGGGCATATCCGTCAGTCACGAATTCCAGCGGATCTGCCGAGACCTTGCCTGTCAGCGCGGCCGCCTGCGCGACAGTTTGGCGGAGCAATTCCCAACCACCACCTTCCGCGATGGCTAGTCCCAAATCGTCCTGCTCATCATGCGCGGTGATCAATGCGCCGCCAAAGCGGGAAAGCATTTTCAGCGTGTCGCCGATCGAAGCGCGCTCGGCCTGCAACAGCTCATCTCGTTTGCGTTCACATGCGCGATAGAGCTTTCCGACGATACGATCATGCGTTTCGACAGCGACATCCGCCAACATGGCCGTCCACTCCACGACGCACGCAGCCAATATCGCCAATCGTCGAGTTTCCGGCAGATCCCGCATTCCATCGGCGGAATAACGTTCGCCTTGACGACGCAAACCAGTCATGCGGAAAGGCGGGATATCGTCGAGGGTGCCAATATTGATGGCGAGCTTGCGCAAAAAGTCCAGCCGGTCGAGGAGGCTGTTCATATCGTTGGAATTGGAACCGGCTTCGAACTGACGCAACCACACAAAACGCGTAATCCGACCATCGACCGCTTCGGAAAGCAGGGACAACAGCCGAGTGCGGCTTTGTGCATCCAGACGCCAAGTGATGCGGGACGCGATTGCACGTTCTGCGGCAACCAAAGCGTCGGCACAGCACCGTTCGACGGTCGAGGCCGCCGGGACGATGACATGGCGACGGCGCAGCTCCGCCAGGAACTCGGCCGCCAATAAGTCATTCGTTTTTGACTTCTCCGCAGCCTCCTTGAGCCAAATGAGCATGTTTGCGCGAATCTGGCCTTCAAATGGTCGATAGCCGTAAAGTTGCTGCAGTGCCGTCGAATGTTGATAGCGCGTTTCAGATCTGGCACCGTACTCGGCAAGTTCTTCAGCCACGACACCGATCTGCGCACCGATGAAGGCCAACATCGATCGCGGGATCATCTCTCCTGGCTGTAGGAGGCGGCCAGGATATCGGAAGGCGCAAAGCTGGAGAGCAAATCCCAATCGATTTCGAGGGCGACGACGTTGCCTGATGTGCCGCAGGTCTTCGTCACTCAATATGTAATGTCGAAGCAATGACGGTTCGTCGGTCGGCAGATCAAATAGCCTCTCGCGCTGGCGTTCGGTCAGAATAGTGCGCCTTGGCATGCAACGTTGTCCCTATTGAAGTATAGTCTGTTCTGGACAACGATCGGCTTATACAAATCAAGGCCTTTCGGCATCAAAATCCAAAAGGGTTCAATTGGGACAGCGAGCCACCATCTATTGCCGCGTTTCGACCGCCGACCAGTCATGTGAGCGGCAGGAGCGTGACCTGACGGCGTTTGCCGAGCGTGCCGGTTACGAAGTGGCGGGAATTTTTAAAGAAACGGGTTCCGGCGCAAAGCTTGACCGAGCTGAACGCCGTAAGATTATGGCCCTCGCACAGGCCCGGCAGATCGACGCCATCCTGGTCACTGAACTGTCCCGATGGGGCCGTTCGACCATCGACCTTCTCAATACGCTACGCGAGCTGGAAAGTTGGAAGGTTTCAGTCATCGCGATGAATGGGATGACTTTCGATTTATCCTCTCCGCACGGCCGAATGCTCGCAACCTTCCTGTCCGGCATTGCGGAATTCGAACGCGATCTGATCAGTGAGCGGGTCAAGTCCGGCCTAGCCGCTGCAAAAGCGCGTGGCAGAAGACTCGGCCGCCAAACTGGAGAACGACCAAAGTCAGATAGGCTTGCACCGAAAGTCATGGCGCTGATCGCTGAAGGCCGCAGCTATCGCTGGATCGCTAGAGACCTCGGCATTAGCAAAAATACCGTCAACGACATTCTCAAACGGAATAGAGATTTAAACAATGGCACATGAGCCTATCACCGCGCTTCTTCCGAAATCGGGCGGCCACCAGTTCGTAATGTATGGCGATTCATGTTCCGGCGTTCCAAACGCTCTGCACGAACGAACGCTCGCTGAGGTGAACGCAATCGTGAAGCGCCTGGCACCACAGCCTGAGTTCATACTGTTTCCGGGTGATGAAATAATCGGCCTAACTCCTCATCCGGATGCTTTACGCGAACAGTGGAAACACTGGTTTGAAGTCGAAATGGCATGGCTCGACCGCCAGAAAATCCCGATGTGGCATACCACAGGCAATCACACAGCATACGACAAGATGAGCGAGGACATTTTTCGCGAAGTCTTACAGCTTCCAGACAACGGTCCAGCGGACCAGAAAGGGCTGTCTTATTGGGTCCGTCGAGACGACTTATTGTTGGTCTTCGTTCATACGCTTTGGACCGGTCTCGGTGGAGAGGGGCATGTCGAAACTGAATGGTTGCAGAGAACGCTCAAGCAGCACGCTGATGCAAAATATAAAATCGTGCTTGGCCACCATCCGGTATTTCCAGTCAACGGCTTTTCCGGAACTTACCAACGTGAAATCGGCCATGAGTATGCTGATGAGTTCTGGAATATACTGGTGGATGCGAACGTCCTTGCCTATGTCTGCAGCCATATTCTCGCATATGACGTCCAGGTGCACCGAGGAGTGCTTCAGATTTGCACCGCTGGAGCCGGCACAGCACATAGAATGCCTGAAGGTGTTGAATATCTTCACTGCATCCAGGCTGCGCTCGATGAAAACGGGCTAAAATATCAGGTGCTCGACACGGAGGGCGTTGCACGGGAGCGATTGCAATGGCCACCTATGCCCACCGCCGCTTCTACTGAATGGCAGCGCGTTGGGGACGGTAAATCTGACGCACTCTTTACCGGATTGATCGGTCGCGGAAGCGTTGTTGAATTTCGCGTTGTAGGACGGACGGCTCAGAAGCCCTGGGCACCTGAGCAGACGCTGTTCACCGCACATTCTCCAGAGACCATCGCTCCAGTCTGGCTAGGTACGCGCGGACCGAAGCAAACTCTCACTCTGGTCGTTGGGAGACAGCCAGGACGAAGCCCTTCCTACTGGTTCGGCCCCGATTTAGTAGCTGCTTCGGACTTTGATATTCATGTCGCTTTCTATCCGGAGATGGGGCCAGGGGGCATTCTCTACCGGCATCATAGTGAAGCCGTGTGGACCTCATTCAAAGCTGCCACAGCGACCGGAATTGAAAACGTTAAGTGGCCGGGTTCTTGGAATGTTGGATACGGCCAGCATGGAGAACATGACCGACGGTTCAAAGGGACCGGCTTAACTATCCGCGTGCGTCAGGATTTCGCTTAAGGTAGTATTCCGCCCCCTCCCGCAAACGACCCCTATATTTCCGGCCATGGCGGTGTCAGGAAGACGTGTCTGTTGTAGCGATGGGATTGTCGCAGTGCGGCCAGATCGGCTCCGTCGGTCAGGTGGTGCAGTGCCGCCGCGGCATCGATCAATCCTCTGTCGAAGAATACCAGGCCGGGAGCTGAGGCAGCGATGGAGCGATCTGACATCGACACCTCTATAGCCCGGCGGGCAAACGCGGGCACATCCACCCAAGGTAGGGCCGAACCGCCGCGTTCCAATTCCTCGATGACGATCCGGCGTCCCGGTTCTTCTACGACTTGGTAGCCGCGCCTGCTAAGCTCCTCAAGCAACGTCGACTTGCCGCCGCCCGAGCATCCGGAAATGACGACAAATCGATCCAAGGCAGCGATCCCCGAAATTGAGGGCCAGCACGTTTTCCCAGGATATCAGGCTCCGCCTCAGCAGCCCTTCGTGCCTGCGGCCCAGCGGTTGACATCGCCGGTGATGCGGCCGCCCGAGGCGCCTGACATCATCGGGCCGAAGGCTTGCAACTGCGCCGGGCTTCCTTCCGCCTGGACGACGAGAGACGGCCGGCCGGTCGGGTGTTTTTTGTCAACCACGAGAATGCGCGGACGGCCAGTGTAGGAGTTAAGCTCGGGAGCAAGCTGGTACCCAGCAAAGGCCGGATCAGCCGATTTGAACCAGCAGGCATTGGCATTGGTCATGACGCGCTCCATCGTCGACAGGGCGCTGTGATCGGTCGCGCTGATGCTCGGCGGACGCGGGCCGCACGAGGTCACCAGCAGCCCAAGCGTCGCGATGGCAGCGGCGGAATAAAATCCTGTCAGGAGGCGAGGGCGCATCAAACTCTTTCCAATGAAGTGGTTGGGGCTAATGAAGCAAGTACGACTGTTCTGCCGAAGGTGGTTAAACGGCATTTCGGCGCCCTGCTGTTTTATGCAAAGACGCCGATTTTATGGTTTCTGATATCGACCTGATATCAGGCGGCGATCACGTCGAGAGCGGAAGCGAAGAGGCCGCGACCGTCGGCACCGCCATGGGCGGCTTCGATCAGGTTCTCCGGATGGGGCATCATACCGAGCACATTGCCCTTGGTATTGATGATGCCTGCGATATCGTTGATCGAGCCGTTCGGATTGGTATCTTCGGCATAGCGGAACACCACCTGGCCATTGCTTTCGATCGCTGCCAGCGTTTCCGCGTCGGCAAAATAATTGCCGTCATGGTGGGCGACCGGGCAGCGGATCACCTGACCCTTGGCATAGGCGCGGCTGAAATCCGTTTCGGCATTGACGACTTCGAGCTTGATCTCGCGGCAGACGAATTTCAGCGAGGCATTGCGCATCAGCGCACCAGGTAGCATGCCGGCTTCCAAAAGGATCTGGAAACCGTTGCAGACGCCCAGAACCTTGACGCCTTTATCGGCTTTCTCCTTGATCGCCTGCATGACCGGCATACGGGCTGCGATCGCGCCGCAGCGCAGATAGTCACCATAGGAAAAGCCGCCGGGAATGACGATCAGGTCGACGTCGGGAATCTCGGTCTCTGTCTGCCAGACAGTTACCGGCGCATGACCGGAAATCTTGGTCAGCGCCGCGATCATGTCACGATCGCGATTGAGGCCGGGGAGTTGGACGACTGCTGATTTCATGGTGCTGGTCCCGAGAGAGGCGAGGGGTGATCGCTGGAATATGCTCCGTCAAGCCATACTCCTTTGCCTGTTGCAAAGAAAGAATGGCCTGCAAAGGAGGACGATCAGTCGATCGAAATGCTGAAGTTCTCGATCACTGTGTTGGCGAGAAGCTTTTCGCACATGGCTTTCAGCTCGGCTTCGGCCTTGGCCCTGTCGGCGCCGTCGAGCTCCAGGTCAAAAACCTTGCCCTGGCGGACCTGATGGACGCCGTCGAAGCCGAGTGCGCCGAGCGCGCCTTCGATAGCCTTACCCTGCGGATCGAGAACGCCGTTTTTCAGCGTGACGGTTACACGAGCCTTGATCACGATTGTCCTTCCTGCGCTTACTTGACGAGAACCGGGCCCGTGCCGCGCACGGGTTCGTTTTCATTGATGATGCCGAGTCGGCGGGCGACTTCGGAATAGGCTTCCAGCAAACCACCCATGTCGCGGCGGAAGCGATCCTTGTCCATCTTCTCGTGGGTTTGAATATCCCAGAGACGGCAGGAGTCCGGCGAAATTTCGTCGGCAAGGATGATACGCATCATGTCGCCTTCGAACAGGCGGCCGCACTCGATCTTGAAATCGACGAGCTGGATACCGACGCCAAGGAAGAGGCCGGTCATGAAGTCGTTGACGCGGATGGCGAGCGCCATGATATCGTCGAGCTCGGCCGGATTGGCCCAGCCGAACGCCGTGATGTGTTCCTCCGAGACCATCGGGTCTTCAAGTGCGTCGGACTTGTAGTAGAATTCGATGATCGAGCGCGGCAGCACGACGCCTTCTTCGATGCCGAGGCGCTTGGCGAGCGAGCCGGCGGCGACGTTGCGCACGACGATCTCGAGCGGAATCATCTCCACTTCCTTGATCAACTGCTCGCGCATGTTGAGGCGGCGGATGAAGTGCGTGGGAATGCCGATTTTGTTCAGATGACTAAAAATATATTCGCAAATACGATTGTTCAGAACGCCCTTGCCATCGATGACTTCGTGTTTCTTCTTGTTGAAGGCGGTGGCGTCATCCTTGAAAAATTGGATCAGCGTGCCTGGCTCAGGCCCTTCGTAAAGGATCTTGGCCTTGCCCTCGTAAATACGGCGGCGACGGTTCATCGGTAATGTTCTCTGTCGTTAGCGCTCTGAAATAGCGCAAGTGGATCGATCTGTGGGCGTCCCCATAACGGATAAGAAGCGAATTCACAATCCGCCAGCGCCTCCTTCCTCGGAATTCCGGCTTTGGTTCTATACCAATGCGAGAATCGCGATCCTGTTCTCCCATGTTCTACAGGCTTTTATTTGACGATGGAATGAAGCCGCCTCTGTACTGCACAGGCTAGTCGGGCTTCACAGGCTAGTGAGCACGGCTTCCGCCACTATATCACGGCTCGGCCGCAATCACGGCTTGAGCTGACCGAGAAACTTGGCGAAGACCATCGTGCCTTCCGGCCAGGGACCATGACCGGAATCGGCGTTGATATGGCCGGCCTCGCCGGCGTCGATCAACAGCGAGCCCCAGCTACCCGCAATGTCGTCGGCATGCTCGTAGCTGCCGAAGGGATCGTTGCGGCTGGCAATGGTGATCGATGGAAAAGGCAGGGGATCGCGCGGATAAGGACCGAACGTCATCAGATGCTTCGGCCTGATCTTCGGATTGGCGACGTCGGGCGGAGCAACGAAGAACGCGCCAGCCACCTTGTTGCGGAAATGCGGGATCGCATGGATCACCGAGGGCACGCCAAGCGAATGCGCCACCAACACGACGGGCCGGGTGGAGGCGTTCACTTCTTCGGCGATACGGGCAACCCAATCATCGCGCACGGGCTTCGACCATTCGGCCTGCTCCACCCGCCGCGCCGTCGAGAGCTTCTGCTCCCAGCGCGTCTGCCAGTGGTCCGGGCCGGAGTTGGTGTATCCGGGGATGATGAGGATATCTGCGTCGGAGGCTTTCATGATGGCGCCGATGTGGAAAAGGAAGACCGAGGTGTCAAGGGGAAAGGCGACAATTGCGGCAAAATTTGCTAGGATCCCGCCTGCCGGTAGCGATTGATGATGTCGGCGCCTCTTTTGCCCGACGTTTTCGTGCCGCCAGCTAAACTCATATAGGCTGATGAGGAGGAGGAATACTATGACGGCATTTCATGTCATGGCTGGCGCCAATCACACCTTTACGCGTCCGGCCATCCGCAAGATCGGCGTCGCCGATCTCATCGATGCCCTGAAACTGGGGCTGGACGACTTCAGCGAAAAACCATCACATTACGTATTCCTGTGTCTCATGTATCCGATCGCGGGCATAGCTCTGGCGATCTGGAGTTCCGGCGAGAACCTGCTGCCGTTGCTGTTTCCGCTGATGTCCGGCTTCGCGCTGCTCGGACCGTTGGCGGCGATCGGCCTCTATGAGATCAGCCGGCGGCGGGAGAAGGGGCAGGACACGTCCTGGCATCATGCTTTCGAAGTCCGCTTCTCTCCGGCGTTGCCGTCCATCATTGCGGTCGGCCTCATGCTGTTTGGCTTCTTCATCGTGTGGCTGGTCGTGGCACAGACCATCTATACCGCTTATTTCGGCGATAGCGTGCCCGCAACGCTCTCATCCTTCGTGTCGAACGTGGTGACGACGCCGCAAGGCATGAGCATGATGTTCTGGGGCAATCTCGTCGGCTTCGTCTTTGCGCTCGTCGTGCTGGCAACGACCGTCGTTACCTTCCCGCTGCTGCTGGACCGCGATGTCGGTGCCGTGGCGGCGATCGACGCCAGCATTCGCGCGACACTCATCAATCCGGTGCCGGTGGCGATCTGGGGTCTGATCGTGGCCGGGCTTCTTGTCGTCGGCACGATCCCGATCTTTGCGGGGCTCGCCGTGGTCATGCCCATTCTCGGACATGCCACCTGGCATCTTTATCGCAAACTCGTGGCACCGGCCGTCGAGAGCCAATTTCGGCCGTGAATACGTTCCAGGCGATCGACTGGAACCGCCAATCACTTTGCAACGTTGATCCGCATCAACTCGCACGCTTTTTCGGAATCCATCAAATTCGGGAGAAGCGTGCGAACGAGGCTTAGGCGTTCGCATGTCCGTTTCGGACATGCGGCTCAGTGGAAGATGCGAATTACATGGCAAGGATCAGACATATTTTCTCCCGTTTCGCCACCATCGTTTCGGAATGGACGGGAAAACCGGTCGTCTTCATATTGGCTCTGCTGTCGGTTGCTGTCTGGGGCATCACCGGGCCAATCTTCGATTTTTCCGAAAACTGGCAACTGGTCATCAATACCGGCACGACCATCATCACCTTTTTGATGGTCTTCCTCTTACAGAATTCCCAGACGCGCGACACCCGCGCCATTCAAGCCAAGCTCAACGAACTCATCCTGACAAGCGCCGCCGAGAACCGGTTCATCGGCATAGAAAATCTCGACGAAGAAGATCTGAAACACCTCGATCGCCTAGTCGCGAAGGCAGCCAAGCGCGATGGAGAAGGACCGGGCCGCGTTATCGAAGAGGATGAGACTGTCGGGAAACCCGACATAAAACAGAAAAGGCGGCGCGTTGTCGGCGCCACCTCATCAAATCTCGACCAGTAGTTGGTCAGCCGAACACACGCTTGAAGATCGTGTCGACGTGCTTGGTGTGATAGCCCAAGTCGAACTTTTCGCGGATGTCTTCCTCCGAGAGCGCCGCACGGACTTCCTGGTCGGCGAGCAACTCCTCGAGGAAGTCCTTGCCCTGTTCCCAAACCTTCATGGCGTTGCGCTGCACGAGGCGGTAGGAATCCTCGCGGGAAACACCTGCCTGCGTCAGTGCCAGCAGCACACGCTGAGAATGAACAAGTCCGCGGAACTTGTTCAGATTCTTCATCATATTGTCCGGATAGACAAGCAGCTTGTCGACAACGCTGGTCATACGGGCCAAGGCGAAATCGAGTGTCACCGTCGCATCTGGGCCGATCATTCGCTCGACTGAAGAGTGGGAAATATCGCGCTCATGCCACAGCGCCACATTTTCCATCGCCGGCATGGCGTAGGAGCGGACCATGCGGGCAAGGCCGGTCAGATTTTCGGTCAGTACCGGATTGCGCTTGTGCGGCATTGCCGATGAGCCTTTTTGGCCGGGGGAGAAATATTCTTCGGCCTCCAGCACTTCGGTACGCTGCAAATGACGGATTTCTGTAGCGAGACGCTCTATCGAGGAGGCGACGACGCCGAGCGTGGCGAAGAACATGGCGTGACGGTCGCGCGGAATGACCTGTGTCGAAACCGGTTCGGGCTTCAGGCCCAGAGCCGCCGCGACGTGTTCCTCGACGCGCGGATCGATATTGGCAAAGGTGCCGACGGCGCCGGAAATGGCGCATGTAGCCACTTCCTCGCGCGCGGCGATGAGGCGCTGCTTGCAACGCTCGAATTCGGCATAGGCGAGAGCCAGCTTGACGCCGAAGGTGGTCGGCTCGGCATGGATGCCGTGCGAGCGGCCGATGGTGACGGTGTCCTTGTGCTCGAAGGCACGGCGTTTCAGGGCTTCCAGAAGCTTGTCGATATCGGCCAGCAGCAAGTCGCTGGCGCGGACGAGCTGAACGTTGAAGCAGGTGTCGAGAACGTCCGAAGAGGTCATGCCCTGATGCACGAAACGGGCATCCGGTCCGACGATTTCGGCGAGATGCGTGAGGAAGGCGATGACGTCGTGCTTGGTGACGGCTTCGATCTCGTCGATGCGGGCGACGTCGAAGGTCGCCTTGCCGCCCTTTTCCCAGATGGTTTCGGCTGCGGATTTCGGAATGACGCCAAGCTCGGCCAGCGCGTCGCAAGCATGGGCTTCGATCTCGAACCAGATACGGAACTTGGTTTCGGGCGACCAGATGGCGACCATTTCCGGTCGGGAGTAGCGCGGGATCATGGGCTCAAGCTTTCTTGGGTAAGGGGAAACAAATCCACGGCCCCCATAACAAAGAAGGGAGGCAATCTCAATGTTTCTTGGTTCAATCTTTGCTTCAACTCAACGCGTATGCTTGGCGAGATAAAAGCTTGCCGATGCCAAAAAGATGAAGCCGAGCGGCAGAAACAGGCCAAGGCCAAGGATGGCGAACTGATAGACGGCGCTGGCGCTGGTGAAGGCAAACTGAAAAGCCCAGAGCAGCGTACCGAAGGGCGCATGCCAGCGTGCATAGAACCAGCGGTAGTCCATGGCGAAAAGAAAGGCGGTCATGGCGACTGTGCCAAGCGACAGCGCCAGAAAGAAAGCGGCAAAACGCGTTTCGAGCGGACGCTTGTGCGCGATCAGCCGCGCTAGAGGCAGCATAAACGGCCAGGCAAGCGCACCGCCGAAGAAATAGACCGCCACGAGCGCGGGCAGATGGCTCGTCAGTAGACCATTGCGCAGATAGAGCACCGATAGCGCGGAACTCGCCATTGCCATGCCCCAGCAGGGCGCCCCGAACAGAAGCTGCCGATAGGACGGAAAGGCTGCCCTCAGCCGTCCGGTGGTCGCGACAGCGCTGACCGGATTAATTTGATCCAACGCGGCCTCGTTCTGCCGCAGCGCGCAGGTCGGAGACCGTCTGCCGATAGGCGTCGACGGATCCGCCCTTGAAGATCGCCGAGCCGGCGACGAGGACATTGGCGCCGGCGGCGGTGACGATCGGCGCCGTGTCTACGGTGACGCCGCCGTCGACCTCGAGTTCGATCGGGCGGTCGCCGATCAGCAACCGGGCATTCCGGATCTTGTCGGCCATGGCGGGAATAAACTTTTGTCCGCCGAAACCGGGATTGACCGACATGATCAGGATCAGATCGATATCATCCAGCACGTTTTCCAGAACGGATAGGGGCGTTGCCGGATTGAGCGTGACGCCGACCTTCTTGCCGAGATGACGAACGGTTTGCAGCGAGCGATGCAAATGCGCGCCGGCTTCTGCGTGAACCGTAATGCGATCGCAGCCGGCTTTGGCGAAGGCCTCGAGATAGGGATCGGCGGGCGAGATCATCAGATGGCAGTCGAAAGTGGCGCCGGTATAGGAGCGCAGCGATTTGATGACATCGGGACCGAAGGAGATGTTCGGTACAAAATGTCCGTCCATGACGTCGAGATGGATCCAGTCCGCCCCGGCTTCGGTCACATCTTTGACTTCCTGTCCGAGCTTGGCGAAATCGGCCGCGAGGATGGAGGGCGCAATGCGGATCGGCAGGGTCATGAGATGGCTGAACTCCGTCTGGTTTTATTGCGCTTGGCTTATCACCGGTTCGGCAGGCAAACAACCTAATCCGCTAGCCTTGCACGGACCCTTCAGTTCGACGGCGATGTCACCGGCACAAAGGCGCTGCCGCGCCATTCCAGCAGCAGGAAGGGATTTTCCATCAATTCGTGATGCTGACCGAAGGTGACGGGGCCGATCGGCGTCTGAAATGCCGTGCCGATCAGTTTGTCCGCAATCGGCTTGTTTTCCGTCTTGGCACTTTCTGCAGCCTGGTTGGCAATCAGCACGGCGGCCGCGGCCGGCAGAACATAACCATCCGGCTCGATGCCCTTGGTCCGCATCGCCCGCGCGGTTGCTTGGGCAACGGGCAGGCTGGCGTAATCGGGCAGGGCTATGGCCTGCACGCCGTCTGCCAGAGGCACTGGCTGATTGGCAGCGCGCATCGCGTCACCGCCCATCAGCGTCAAGGGAATGTTCTCGTTGTGCGCATCGCGGGCTATGACCGTAACGTCGCTACGATCGCCGCCGATGAAAACGCGGGTGACGCCAGCCTTCTTCAGCCGGCGGACAAGGGCGATCTGCTGGTCCTGTCCTGGGCGATAGGTGTCGGTGAAGACCGGCTTCAGGCCTTTCTCTTCCAGCGCATTGCGCACCGCTTCCACCAGTTCGCGGCCATGGATCGTGCCGTCTTCGATGAGCGCTATAGGCTCAGCCGCCCAGTTCTTCAGGATGACCTCGGCCGCCATGGCAGCCTCGGCGCTGTCAACCGGAGCGAGACGGAAAAGCTGCCAGCCGTTCTTCAGCGCATCTTCCATCACGATATGCGAACGCACGGAAACGGTGATGACCGGAATGCCGGCTTCTTTCAGCCTCGGCAGCGCACCTGCCAGCGTCTCGCTACAGAGAAAGCCGATCGCGACCTGCGCCTTGGCGGTGATCAATGACTCGGCCGCGGCCCTGCCAGCATCCTCCGTGCAGGGTTCGTCGACGATAGTGGCGGAGTCCTGCAGGGTCTGCAGTTCAAAATTGGCTCCCGCGGTGATCTGGGCGCCGAGGGATGCGAAGTTCCCGTTCTGCGGCGCGACAATGCCGATATTGATGCCCGCAGCATGGCTGCTGCCCGCCGCCAGAAGCAGCGCGATCAGAAGCGGTGTGCGGCGCAGAACGTTCATCGACATGGTATCCTGGACAATTCTCATGCCCTTTTATCCGCCAGAAGGTCGCCGTCAAAGAAAAAGCAACGAAATCTCTCTGATTTCAATAATCCTATTGTAGAAAAGCTAACGTCTGCCCGCCATATTAGGTGAAAACGAGAAATGACGAAAACGAGGGAAGCAATCGTGCTGGACAAGCAGCGTATGGATCCGGTGCTCTATCGCGACGCCATGAGCCGCTATGCGGGGCATGTGCAGCTAGTGACCACGGCGCTTGGCAATGAACGGCGCGGGGTAACGATCACGGCCGCCTGCTCGGTCTCGGACAATCCCGCCACGATCCTGATCTGCCTTAACAATAACAACGCCAAGAACGACATCTTCTTCAAAAGCGGCATCTTTGCCCTGAACGCACTGGGCGCCCATCATCAGGCGCTCGCCGACGCTTTTTCCGGCAAGACGAATTTGACCAATGACGAGCGTTTCGCCATGGGCAAGTTCGATACGCTGGTGACCGGCGCCCCGGTGCTAGCCGACGCGCTGGCCGCCTTCGATTGCCGCGTCACCGAAATCAAGCGCGCTTCCACGCATAACATTATCTTCGGCGAAGTCGTAGCCGTGCATTTCGATGAAACAATGCCGGCGCTGCTCTATATGAACCGGGACTATCACACGCTATAACCTCGCTAGAGCACAACCCTTTAGATCGGAATCGATCTAAAGGAAGGATTATGCGCCGATTTGAAGCGTTACTGCGTCCTTAGCGCGTTCGATGGGACGCGCGGCGCAGTAATGGGAGAGACCATGCCTGATCGTCATCACGCACTTTCGCTGCCGAGTTCGATCGACGAAACAATAGCCTTGCTCGGTGCCCACGATTATCTCGCGGGGCGTGCCCTCGGTACGGTATTGTTTCTGGCGCTGAAAATGAAACGGCCGCTCTTTCTCGAGGGCGAGGCCGGTGTCGGCAAGACCGAGATCGCCAAGGTTCTGTCGAAGGCGCTCGACCGGCCGCTGATCCGCTTGCAATGTTATGAAGGCCTCGACGTTTCCTCCGCCGTTTATGAATGGAACTATCCGGCACAAATGCTGGAAATCCGCCTTGCCGAGGCGTCGGGACTTACCGATCGGGACCGCATAGAGGCCGATATCTTTTCCGAACGCTATCTCATCCGCCGGCCCGTGCTGCAGGCTTTGTCGAACACAGGCGGCCGCGCGCCGGTATTCCTGATCGACGAACTGGACCGCACCGATGAAGCGTTCGAAGCTTTTCTCCTCGAAGTGCTCTCGGATTTCCAGGTGACCGTCCCCGAACTCGGAACCATCCGCGCCGCCGAGCCCCCCATCGTCATCATCACCACCAACCGCACCCGCGAGGTGCACGATGCTCTGAAGCGGCGCTGCCTCTACCATTGGGTCGACTACCCCGAGGCGGAGCAAGAGCTCGATATCATCCGCCGCAAGGTGCCCGGCTGCAACGAGGCGCTGTCGCGCCAGATCGTCGCCTATGTGCAGAAGCTGCGCACACTCGACCTCTTCAAAAATCCCGGCGTCGCCGAAACCATCGACTGGGCGACGGCGCTGACCGAACTCGATCGGCTGGCGCTCGATCCCGAAACGATTTCCGATACGCTCGGCACCCTGCTGAAATACCAGGACGATATCGCCCGCATCAAGGGCGGCGAGGGCAAACGGGTGCTGGACGAGGTCAAATCCGAACTGCTGGCGACAGGATGAGGCGATGGAACCGGCAATGCAGGACGGCATTACAGCACCGCCGTCACCGTCTGGTGATGGGCGTCTGGCGGACAACATCGTCTTCTTTGCCCGCGCTTTGCGTAAGGCCGGCCTAAAGATCGGGCCGGCGGCCATCGCCGACGCAATCGAAGCCGTCGAGACCATAGGCATCGGCTCGCGCGAAGAGTTCCACGCGGCATTGTCTTCCGTCTTCGTCAAACGGCATGAGGATCTCGCAGTTTTCGATGAGGCTTTCCGACTGTTCTGGCGCTCGCGCGATCTCGTGCAGAAGATGATCGCGATGATGTCGCCGGTCGCTCCCGATAGTCGTGAGACGGAAAAGCCGAAGCCGGGCGAGCTCCGCGTCAGTGACGCCCTGCTTGGCGAGCGAGACGACCGCCGGCCGGAGCGCGAGGTCCCGGATATCGAAATCGATGCCCGCTTCACGACATCGGGTAATGAACTCCTGCGCCGTATGGATTTCGCCCAGATGTCGGCTGCGGAAATTGCCGTTGCGAAAAAAGAATTGGCAAGGCTGGAATTGCCGCTCGATAGCGTCCGCACCCGCCGTTTCATGCCGTCGCATGCTTCCGCCAAGGTCGATCCGCGTGCGACGATGCGGTCGGCACTTCGCACCGGCGGTACGCTGATCCTGCCGCGCTATCGCGAGCCCAAGGAAATGCAGCCGCCCTTGGTGGTGCTTGCCGACATTTCCGGCTCGATGAGCCAATACACGCGCATCTTCTTGCATTTCCTGCATGTGCTCACTGAGAAGCGCCGGCGGGTGCATACATTCCTGTTCGGCACGCGGCTCACCAACGTCAGCAGGCAGATGCGTCACAAAGACCCGGACGAGGCGCTCGACGAATGCGCCGCCGCCGTCCGCGACTGGTCGGGTGGCACGTGGATCGGCGAGACGCTGAAGGAGTTCAATAGGCTCTGGGCGCGGCGGGTGCTGGGCCAGGGTGCGATCGTGCTCCTCATCACCGATGGACTGGAGCGGGAGGGCGTGGAGCTTTTGCAACGCGAAATGGACAGGCTGCATCGCTCCTGCAGGCGGCTGATCTGGCTCAATCCGCTCTTGCGCTTCGAGGGCTTCGAACCTCGCGCCCGCGGCGTTCGCGCCATGCTGCCGCATGTTGACGAATTCCGTCCGGTTCACAATCTATTATCTCTGGCCGATCTCGTATCGGCCCTGAGTGCCGGTCGCGCCGGCGCCTATGATCCACGCCGTTTTCTCGCCAAGCTGTGAGGCATCCATGACATATGCACCCGAAACCCTGGACCCGCTTTTTATCGCGGAGGAATGGGCGTCCGCCGGCCGCAACGTGGCGCTGGCGACCGTCGTCGACACCTGGGGTTCCGCACCGCGCCCGACCGGCAGCCATCTCGTCATCGACGGCGTGGGCAATTTTCACGGCTCGGTCTCCGGCGGCTGCGTGGAAGGTGCCGTCATCACCGAAGCGCTGGACGTGATCGAAAGCGGCAAGGCCCGCATGCTGGAGTTCGGCGTCGCAGATGAAACCGCCTGGCGCGTCGGCCTGTCCTGCGGCGGCCGTATTCGCGTCTATGTCGAGAGGCTTGTCTGATGGACCGTCAGATACTGGCGAGACTGAATGCGTTGCGGCGCGCGCGGCAAGCGGCTGTTCTGGTCACCGATCTCTCCGGCGGGCAAGATCGGCTGATCGTCGAGGGCGATGCCGTCGACGGTCCGTTTGCCGACGTCGTCGCTTCCGCCTTTCGCTCGGGAAAGTCCTCGGCGGTGGAGATCGGAGGACAAAGCCTCTTCCTCAACGTTCATCTGCCGCCGCCGCAAATTGTCGTCATCGGCGCCGTACACATCAGCCAGGTTTTGGCTGGCATGGCCGAGCTTGCGGGCTTTGACATCCGCATCATCGATCCGCGCACCGCTTTTGCGACGCCGGAGCGCTTCGATGGCGTCGACCTCATGGCCGACTGGCCGGTAGATGCCCTGAAAGAGCGGCCGCTCGATGCCTATACGGCGCTGGTTGCAGTCACCCACGATCCCAAGATCGACGATTTTCCGATTGCCGACGCGCTGAAGGTCGGCTGCTTCTATGTCGGAGCGCTCGGCAGCCGCAAGACACATGCAAGCCGCGTGGAACGATTGAAGCGCG
Source organism: Rhizobium sp. CB3090 (assembly GCF_029714285.1). Lineage (NCBI taxonomy): Bacteria > Pseudomonadati > Pseudomonadota > Alphaproteobacteria > Hyphomicrobiales > Rhizobiaceae > Rhizobium > Rhizobium sp. CB3090. The sequence goes on along the minus strand of NZ_CP121662.1, from coordinate 1,540,309 downwards.
AGGGTTTGACGGAGGCTGATCTCGCCCGGATTCATGCCCCCATCGGTCTTCCCATCGGCGCGTCAAGCCCCGCTGAAATCGCCGTTGCCATTTTAGCCGAGATCATCGCTGCGCTACGCGGCCGTGACGTTTCGTCACCGAAGGGTGATAAGCGATGAAATTCGGTGATTTTGCGACAGCGGAAGCCGAAGGCGCCGTGCTTGCGCATTCCATCCGATTGCCCGACGGCAGCCTCGCTAAAGGGCATGTGCTTGATCGCGCCGATCTCGACCGCCTCGCCGCAGCTAATATCGTTCATGTCACCGCCGCCAAAATCGAACCTGACGATCTCATGGAGAATGAGGCTGCGACGCGATTGGCGCGGGCGATCGCCCCGGATCATCTGACTTTTTCCGAAGCGGCGACGGGGCGCGTCAATGTCCATAGCGCGGTCGATGGCCTGTTCGTTGCGAACCGCGCCGCCGTCGACCGGCTGAACAGTGTCGATCCGGCCATCACACTTGCCTGTCTTGCCGATCATGTGCCGGTGCGTCGCGGCGATATGGTCGCGACCTTCAAGATCATTCCGTTGGCAGTTTCAGGCGAGAAGGTCGCTGCAGGCGTCGATATCCTGCGGCAGGCGACTGTCTTCGAGGTCAAGCCATTCAGGCCGCATGCGGTGTCGCTCGTGGCGACCGAACTGCCGTCGCTGAAGACCTCGGTGATGGACAAGACGGCGCGTATCCTTTCGCAGCGGCTGCAGCTTGCCGGCAGCACGCTAGAGCGGGAAGAGCGAGTAGCGCATCGCGCGCCTGCGGTCGCGGAAGCGATCGGTAAGGCGCTGCAGGCAGCGGATCAATCGTCGAAGCTCGTCATCGTCTTCGGTGCATCCGCCGTTATCGACGCCGGCGACGTGATCCCCGAGGCGATCCGAATTGCGGGTGGCCAGGTGATCCAGGTCGGCATGCCGGTTGATCCCGGCAATCTGCTGGTGCTTGGCAGGGTCGGCGATGTCCATATCGTGGGGGCACCGGGCTGCGCCCGCAGCCCGAAGGAAAATGGTTTCGACTGGGTGCTGGACCGTATCCTTGCCGGCGAGAAGCCGACGCCGCAGGAAATCAGCGGCATGGGCGTCGGAGGGCTTCTCATGGAAATACAGTCGCGGCCGAGGCCGCGTGATATTGCCGTCAAACCGCAAGCACAGATTTCGGTCGCCATCGTGCTTCTTGCCGCCGGCAAAGCGCGCCGCATGGGCGAGGGCGGGCCACATAAACTGTTGGCGGAATTCGACGGCATTCCTCTGGTACGCCGCTCGGCTGCAACGGCCTTGGCAAGTGATGCATCGGCTGTCGTTGCCGTCACCGGCCATCGTCGCGAGGAGATCGAACAGGCGCTAGACGGCCTGGCGGTCGAGCGCGTGCACAATCCCGACTATGCCTCCGGCATGGCAAGCTCGCTGGTGGCCGGCATCAGCCCCCCAACAGTGCAACGGGCTGACGGTGTCCTGGTTATGCTGGCCGACATGCCGGGGGTCACCAGCGACGACCTGAAGACGCTGATTGCAGCCTTTCGCAAGGCGAATGGGCAGGCGATCGTCCGTGCCGTTTCGCGCGGCAAACGCGGCAATCCCGTCATCCTGCCGCGCGCCGTGTTCGACGCTGTGACGCGGCTAGAGGGCGATGTCGGCGCGCGGCATATCATCGAAACTGCGGGGCTTCCCGTCATCGATGTAGACATCGGCGATGCAGCCCATCTTGATGTGGATACGCCCGAGGCCGTATTAGCCGCCGGTGGTATTTTGAAGGGGTAGGGTATGGACAATATCGAGATCGAGGAAATGTTTCAGGCGCTCGGCCCGGTGACGATCAAGCGCATGTTTGGCGGCAAGGGCGTCTATCATATGGGCCGCATCGTCGCCGTCGAAGTGAGCGATGAGATGCTGCTGAAGGCCGATGACGTCAGCGCTCCGGAATTCGCGGCAGCAGGCGCCCGGCGCTGGGCCTATGAAGGTAAGAAAGGCAAACCCGTCAACATGCCCTACTGGTCGATCCCAGACGATGCTTTCGACGATCCGGATATCATGGCACGTTGGGTCAGGCTTGCTTACGAGGCGGCGGTGCGGGCGGAAAAATAGACGTCAGTGGAAGTCTTCTTCGCTCAAATGGGCGATAGTTGCTTTGGCGAAATCTGAAAGCGGCTGGGGCAGCTCATTGCGGCCGAACCAGCCGAAATCGGAGAGCTTGTCAGGCTCGACCAAACGTGGCTCCCCGGAAAAATCCCTGGCAATATAGATCAAAGAAATCCAGTGCTGGCGATCGGCTTCGTTGATAACCTCTGTCGTGCAGAGATAATCGATCTTGCCGATGGAAAGGCCGCTTTCCTCTTCCGCCTCACGGACAGCGGCATCTGCGGCCGGTTCCATGTGGTCGACTTTGCCGCCGACGATGCTCCAGAAGCCGGCTTCCGGCGCCTTCAGGCGCTTATAGAGCAACAGCTTCCCGTCCCGCAAAATTGCGAGACCGGTTCCTAATCCTGGGAAGTGGATGCCGGGTTGTCCCACGCGCCGCGAGCCTGTCAGCCCTTGGCGTTGGCAACGATCAGCATGAAGGCGGGGATGTCATCGCCGAAGCCGACCGGGGTCGGGCCATCGTCCTGATCGCGGTAGCGATTGCGGCGCTCGCGATTGTCGTCGTTGGCAGCAGGGAAGGGCCGGTGATTGTTACGAGAACCGTTGTGGGACTTGTTGTTCTCAGACTTGCGCTCGTTTCTCACGCTTTCGGCCTTTGCTGGTGCTGCTTCGATCACTTCGACGCCATTATCCTCGACGTCGATATCAGATTTATGACTCGAGGCACTCCGGCCTCCGCGGCTGCGATCCCGGTCGCGGCCTCTACCTTTGGAATCCCGGCGACGGGAAGAACGATCGTCATCACGGCTTTCTTCGGCAGGCGGCAACGACGACAGGTCGCCGTTCAGCCATTCGACCTCTTCGCCGATCAGCTTTTCGATCGCATCGGCATGCTTGGTATCGCGCTTCGTCACGATGGTGAAGGCCGCACCTGAGCGCCCGGCACGGCCGGTACGGCCGATGCGGTGGACATAATCTTCCGAATGGATCGGCACATCGAAATTGAAGACGTGGCCGACATCGGGAAGATCGAGGCCGCGCGCCGCCACATCGGAAGCGACGAGAAGCTGGATATTGCCGTCACGGAAGTTCTGCAGCATGGTCGTGCGCGAGCGCTGATCCATATCGCCGTGCAACGCGCCGACCGAGAAACCATGGCGTTCCAGCGAACGGAAGAGATCTGCGACATCTTTCTTGCGGTTGCAGAAGATGATGGCGTTCTTCAAATCGGTCTGGGAGCGGATGAGATCGCGCAAAGTCGCGCGCTTCTCGTAATCCTTGCCATGCGAGGCAACGAAGCGTTGTGTGACGGTCTTTGCCGTCGAAGCGGGCTTGGCGACTTCGACGCGTTCCGGATTTTGCAGGAAGCGGTCGGCCAGTTTCTGGATTTCGCCCGGCATGGTGGCCGAGAAGAACAATGTCTGGCGCGTGAAGGGAATGAGCTTGGCGATGCGCTCGATATCGGGGATGAAGCCCATGTCGAGCATGCGGTCGGCCTCATCGATGACGAAGATTTCGACGGCGCTCATCAGCAACTTGCCGCGCTCGAAATGGTCGAGCAGGCGGCCGGGCGTGCAGATCAGCACATCGGCGCCGCGCTCCAGCTTGCGGTCCTGGTCCTCGAAAGAAACTCCGCCGATCAGCAGAGCGATGTTCAGGCGATGGTTCTTGCCGTATTTCTCAAAATTCTCCGCAACCTGTGCCGCGAGTTCACGCGTCGGCTCGAGGATCAGCGTGCGCGGCATGCGCGCACGGGCGCGACCCTTTTCGAGAAGCGTCAGCATCGGCAGAACGAAGGAGGCGGTCTTGCCGGTACCCGTCTGCGCGATCCCGCAGATATCGCGACGCTGGAGCGCAAAAGGAATTGCGCCGGCTTGGATCGGAGTCGGTGTGGTGTAGCCCGCGTCAGTTACCGCGGATAGGACTTTTTGGCTCAGGCCAAGGTCAGCAAATGTTGTCAAAGGGAAAACTATTTCCGTTCCGGTTCGGTCGAACACTCGTGAGTCGACACGCTTTAAGCATGCCGCAATGCAGCGCGACATAGAACCAAATACCCGCGAAGTCAAGGAAAGCGGGCGCGTCAGAAAGCTTCAGGGCAATAGATAACGCAATTTTTAGATTAGCGCCACCTTTGTTGCTCGTTTGTCACCATTCCCGCGGTCAAATTGTCCCTAGCTCGTTGATATAACTTGCGAGCTTCGTGCCTGCATTGATGAAATACATCGGGTCGACCGCACGGCCGTTTTCGCGCACTTCATAGTGAAGATGCGTCCCGGTCGAACGTCCCGTGCTGCCGGCAAGTCCGACGGCGTCGCCGGTCTTGACTGTATCGCCGACCTTGACCAGCACTTCTTCCATATGGCCGTACCGCGTCGAAATGCCATCGCCGTGGTCTATCTCGACCATGTTGCCATATCCGCCTGTCCAGCCGGCGGAGACGACTTTGCCCGGTGCCGTCGCCTTGACCTTTTCGCCCGGACTGAAGTGGAAATCGGTGCCGGTATGTAATGCCAGCTTTCCGAAGAAAGGATCCTTGCGATTGCCGAATGGGCTCGTGATCAGCTTGCCAGGCGCAGGATTGCGAAAGGGCAGGCTTTCGGCTGCGCCGCGCACAGTTTCGAGGCGCGTCAAAGCCGTGTCGAGATCGGCCATGGACCGATCGAATTGATCGACATTTTCCGGTGCGACATAAGGGCCGCCGACGCCCCCATCATCATTTGTGGCACCGTCATTCTTGGTCTCAGCACCGGCTATTGTGGCCGGAACCTTGACGCCGACATTCTGCATGATCGACTGGATTTCATCGGCGGTCTCTGAAGCGCCTGCGGTCAGATGGCGTACGCGGGCCAGTTGATCCTGCTCGATATGTTTCAGCGACAATGTCACCTTCGAAAATACCCGGTCGGCATGGTCCGCGACGGTTTCAGGGGCGGGGACATAGGCGAGGGTGGAATTGTCGGGGGTCGCATCGGCGGGCTTGCCGCTCGAAAGAAGCCTCTCTATCGACTTAAGCCCTCCCGTCAGCTCCGCGTGATCGCCTTTGGCTGCTGCCGCACTTGCACCTCCAGGCGCATCCTTGTTCACAAGGCCGGAACTTTCGGCGCGGTCAAGCAGCGCATCGAGCTTGCCGTGGCGAGACGACAAGGCTTGCTGCTGCTCCATCAACTTGTCGACCTTTTCCTCGACCACCTGTTGGTCGAGAAGCTGACGGGACGTGACGCGGTCGACCTGGGCGCGCAGCGCCGCAATGCGATCTTCATAGTCATACTGCATGCGTGCCTGCCGGGCCATGGTGGCGCCGATCAGGTCGTCGCGCAGTACGAGATAGGATGTGGCGAGGAGATAGCCAATGGAAAAGATGCCGACGAAGCAGACGACGAGCGCCGCCATCCACGGGCGCACGGTCATGTGGCGCACCGTATCGCCACTCGCGACGATAATGGTGTGCTGTCGCTTTTGTTTGCCGAAAACCCGGTTCTGAGGCTTGGCTGTCACCGAGAATCTCCCAATCGATGCGCATTCGCATCCATTGATGACTACACGGAATTATGGTTAACGATTGCTTTCTATTGCACCCCTAGAAAACAAAAAAACTCTTATAATTTAGTATGTTAGGAATTGCTTTTAGACGTGAGCGAGCGATAGAAGGAAGGGGTCAGGCCGGCTTCGGCGCGGGCAATGTCATTGAACGGCGCCTTCAGCGAACCACGGAAATTGGCGCGCACCAAATCCTGAAACGTCCGGGCCGGATCGCGCTTTTCGCGGGCGCAGAGGAAACGGAACCATTTGGCCCCGACAGCGACATGTCCCTTCTCATCATTGTAGATGACATCGAGGACAGCAGCGCTCTCCATGTCGCCGGTCTCGCGCATTTTTGCCTGCAGCGCCGGCGTCACGTCGAGGCCGCGAGCTTCGAGAATAAGGGGGACGACAGCAAGACGTGCGGTGAGGTCGTTGCGGGTCGCGTGCGCAGCCTGCCACAGGCCGTCATGAGCCGGCAGATCGCCATAGTCGGCGCCAAGATCGCGCAGACGCGTCCGCACCATGAGAAAATGCTTTGCCTCCTCGAAAGCGACCTGCATCCAGCCATCGAAAAAGGAATTGGGCACCGGTTCGGTGGCAAAGCGAGCAACGATATCGAGCGCCAGATCGACAGCGTTGAGTTCGATATGGGCGATGGCATGTAGCAGCGCGATGCGGCCTTTGACCGTATGCAGCGAGCGCTTCTCCATATGTTTCGGCGGCACCAGCTCCGGTCTTTCCGGCCGGCCGGGGCGATCGGCCAGTGCCGGGTCGCGCGGCGAGCGCAGCGACAGGGTGCGTGCGAACCAGCGGCTTGCAGACTCTTGGGCAAGCGCCGTCTTGCGGTCGAGATCGGCCGAGCGGATGGCGGCGATCGCGCCGCCGCGCAAGGAGGTGATGGTCTCGATTTCCACCGGCATGGCCACGGGCATCAGAGTGCTCTGACTGCGGCAAGGACCTCTTCGGCATGGCCGGCCACTTTGACCTTGCTCCAAATCCTCACGACCCTGCCATCCGCACCGATGAGGAAGGTTGAGCGCACCACGCCCATATAGATCCTGCCATACATGCTCTTTTCCCGCCAGACGCCGTAAGCTTCAGCGGCAGTCTTCTCTTCATCGGAGGCGAGGGGGATGGACAGGGCGTGCTTCTTCACGAATTTGTCATGGCTTTTGACCGAATCCGGCGACATGCCGAGTATGGCCGCGCCAGCTTTTTCGAAGTCCGCCGCAAGCGCGGTGAAAGAGATCGATTCGGCGGTGCAGGCGGTCGTGTCATCCTTGGGATAAAAGAACAGCACCAATGGCTTACCGGCAAAATCAGCGAGGCGCACACGGCCACCGCCATCGCGCGGAAGATCGAAATCTGGCGCTCTGTCGCCGATGCCTAATTCAACCAGAGAGATTTCGGTCACGGGAAAACCTTTCTTTTGCCGGGATTTTGGATGACACCAAATATCAGCCATATATACTGCACCGGTATGCCGTCCACATCGGACGCAGCGTCACCAACAAAATTGCGAAAAACGAAAGGGACGCACGGGAGTGATCCGAGGCGAAAAGATTACATTCCGCAAAAAGGATCTCGTCTCGCTCGACCACTTGCCTTCCGCTCAGGTGGACGATCCTTTGATCGTGCATGTCCCCGAGCCGGTCCGCCGCAAGCGCTCGCATGTCTGGCATGTCTGCCGCATCACCCTTGTTTTCACCGCTTTCCTCGCCCTTATCTTCGGCGCAATTATCTTCACTATCGAAAACGGCATTTTCGATGAGCCCCTGTCGCAGAAGGCGCAGCTCGCGCTCGATCACGCGATCGGGCCGCGCTACAAGGCCGAAGTCGGCTCCACTGTGGTCCGCTTCACACCAAGCCTGCGACTGGAACTCGAAGCCCGCAACGTCAATGTGGTCGATCAGGAAAGCGGCAAGCATCTGTCGACTATGGCTGCGGTCAGTATGGTGCTCGATCCGCTGGCGCTTGTCGAAGGCCGGGTCGAAGTGGCCAATGTGGCAGCAGAGGGCATCGCGCTCGACACCTCGCTGCTACCGCAGGGCGATCCCGTCGATCTGACGACGCTGCGCGTCGACGCGCTGCCGCGAGCGCTGTTTTCAGCCTTTGACAATCTCGATTTCCTCGAGCGTTTCGTCGAGCGCGGCGGCACGAACTCGGTGCGTATTTCCGGCTTTGCCGTCAAGCTGGCACGACAGGAGGGCGGCGAACCGATCTCGCTTGTGGTCGACAACCTCACCTTCGAGCGCAACGGACCGTCATCGTTGCATCTTTACGGGCAGGTTGCGGTCAACGGCTCCGTTGCAACATTGGATGTCGTCGCCGATCAACAGGAGGCCGGCCGCAGCTCTTCTCTGATCGCAAAGGTCACCAATCTCGACCTGAAGCCACTGACGATGGCCTATGATCAGAACGGTACGCCGCGCCAGGGCTTGATGAGTTTCGCCGGGATGACGGTGACCGCGATTCGTGGCGGTGAAGGCATCGATCCGAAGCTCAGTGCTTCCATCGATGTCCAGCCCGGCACGCTTTATATGGACCGCGATCCGCAGGAGCTGACACAGGCCAACATCAACCTCGCCTATAACTTCGATCATCAGACGCTTGAGATCGTGCCGTCGAAAGCCCAATTCGTCGGTACCATAGTGCCATTCTCCGGCGCGCTGATCGACCTCGACCGCATCGATGCCAGTGCCGGCAAGGGCTTCGGCATCGACTTCCTGATCCGCGGCGGCACGGCGGCATCCTCCATTTCGGATGAACAGCCGGTCAGCTTCGACGGGCAGGCGACAGGGCGCTTCCTTGCCGCGACCAAGGAATTGCAATTCCAGAATCTCGGCATCTCGACGCCGCTCGGGGCGCTGTTCGGCTCGCTGCATATGAAACTCGGAGACAGCTCACCGGAGATCAGTTTCGGCGGCCGCGCCGACAAGCTCGATACGACTGCGATCAAGCAACTCTGGCCGTTCTGGATGGCTTCGAAACCGCGGGTATGGGTGGAAAAAAACCTCTTCGGAGGGACGGTGACCAACGGGGTCATTTCGGTCTTCATCCCCGCCGGACGACTGGCAGAGGCGGCAAAGACCAGCAAGCTGCAACTCGGGAAGAACGAATTGCATATCGCCTTCGATATCGACGGCGCCCGCCTCGATGTACCGGGCGAGATTCCGCCGATCCGGGATACCAAGGCGCATTTCGATCTGACGGGCCCGACGATGAGCGTCGATATTGCGAGCGGCACTTCCTATTTCCCGACCGGCCGTTCCGTAACGCTGAGCAACAGCAATTTCTCGATCCCTTCGGCCTACGACAAGCCGCTCATGGCCGAACTCAAGCTGGACATATCGGGTTCGGGCGATTCAATCGGCGAGCTATTGACCTATAAGCCTCTGGAAGTGCTGCAGCGAACCGAATTCAAACCGGAGAATTTCAACGGCAAGATCGTCGCCAAGGTCGATGCCACGATCGGCCTGATCAGCGACCAGAAGCCGCCGCCGCCGGTTTGGAAGGCTAACCTGCAGCTCGATGATGTCGATCTGCTGAAGCCGATGAATAATCGCAAGATTTCCAATCTTACCGGTGGGATCAATGCCGATCCCCAATCCGTGCATCTGAATGCCCAGGCGCAGATCGATGGCATTCCCGCGCAGATCGATATGGTCGAGCCGACGGACGCCAAGTCATCGGTCAAGCGCAGCCGCGTGATCACGGCCACGCTTACCGATGCCCAGCGCAACAGCGTCATGCCGGGTCTCAACGACATTATCGATGGCCCGATCAAGATAGAACTCACGCGCATCGACGACGATCGCCAAGGCGTCAAAGTCGACCTCGCCAAGGCCGCGTTGACGGTGCCGTGGGTCGGCTGGTCGAAGGGCAGCGGCATTCCCGCAAGCGCCCAGTTCGAGGCTTCCGGGCCGGACAGTCAGACGGCGCTCAAAAATTTCATCCTCAAGGGCGATGGCTTCGGCGTCAGCGGCGATCTCATCGTCAGCAAGGGGGGGCTGTCTTCGGCAAGTTTCGATAGCGTCAAGCTTTCCGCGCTCGATGATTTCGCTCTGTCGATCAAGCACGGCAAAAGCGGCAATTACGACATATCCGTCGCCGGCAACTCAGCCGATCTCCGGCCGGTCCTGGCGCGGCTGAAGACATCGTCGAGCGACAAAGCGGACAACAGGGATGATTCGCCCGGTGCAACGATCCGCGCCAATCTCGACAAGGTCGTCGGTTTCAACGACGAGTCGATCGGGAATCTCAAGGGCGTCTATTCCATCGCCGGCGGCCGCACCATAGCCGCGGATTTCTCCGGCCTCACGCGCAGCGGCGAAGCTGTCGTCAGCCAAATGAGCAAGGGCGGAGACGGCGGGACCATTCGCATCACCAGCGGCGATGCCGGCGCGGTGGCGCGTTTTGCCGATCTCTACAAGCATCTGCAAGGTGGCCTGCTCAACCTGTCGCTGCGCTCCACAGGAGCGGAAGCCTGGGACGGATCGCTCGATATCCGCAACTTCGCCATCATCGACGAAAAGAAGCTCTCGACCATCGTTTCCACGCCGAGCGGCAAAAATGGGCGGAGCCTGAATTCGGCGGTCAAACAAAATATTGATACGCGATCACAGAGTTTCCAGCGCGGCTTTGCGCGGTTGGTGCTGCGCAAAGGGGCGCTTGCGGTGGAAAATGGCGTTGTCCGCGGCGTGCAGGTGGGCGCAACCTTCCAAGGCACGGTGAAAGACGCGAACGGCAATATGGACCTGACAGGCACCTTCATGCCCGCCTACGGTCTCAACCGGCTATTCGCCGAAGTGCCGATCGTCGGCTTCATCCTTGGCAATGGCAGCGACCGCGGCCTGATCGGCATCACTTTCAGGCTCACCGGTAGTTTTGAGAAACCGAACCTGCAGATCAATCCGCTGTCGATCATAGCGCCGGGTGTGTTCCGGCAGATCTTCGAGTTCTGAGCAAGCGCACAGAATAGTGGCGATCACCATCGGCGATGCCCGTCCGCTTCGATTTCCACCAATGCGCCGCCACCCGACGTTGGCACGCATCGGAGAGAATGGGTCATTTTTCAGCCGCCAACTGCTGGCGTATGCGTTCCGGACCACCGACCATGCGCCGCGCGAAAGGTCGATCAGGATCTACGACGCGCCAAAACGGGGCGGTACCGTCTTGACTGATTTGGACCAGATGTCTTTGGACGGTGACAGGGCAACAGGCATCCGCCCCGTGTTCCCTGGCGAGTGCCTGTCTTATCCACCCAATGTCAGACAACTCGCCTGGAGGGGCCGCGCGGAGTGCTTCTGCGACCATTTCCTCGCTTGGAATCAGCATGCTCTGCGTGAGGCTTCTGCCTTTACGCCTCGTTTTGATCACCGGCAGTTCGTTCATAACTCACCTCCAAAGCTGATCTCTGCAAAAGACGAACGGAAATGCCGTGGCCCGACATGATCGAGTATAAAATTGCTTCCGGCGCCGACACTCCGTCAATTCCGCTTGTTCAGCGACGCCCCGGAGGCACAGCGAAGTCGTTGAAACGCAAGAAGCCGGCGGGATGCGCCGGCTTCTTGCGTTTCGGTGTCAGTCGATCTCTTAGGCGGCAGGACGGATCAGGATGTGCTTCTTCTTGCCGAGCGACAGCTTGATGACGCCGTCGGCGGTGATTTCGCCGCTGCCGATCACCTTGCGTTCGTCGCTGATCGCCTGATCGTTGATGCGCACCGCGCCGCCCTGGACGTGACGGCGGGCTTCGCCATTCGAGCCGGCGAGACCCGCGCGGACGATCAGTGAGAGCAGTCCGATACCGGCGTCGAGTTCGGACGCGGGAACGTCGACGGACGGCAGGTTTTCGGAGAGGCCGCCTTCCTCAAAGGTTTTGCGCGCCGTTTCGGCAGCAAGTTCGGCGGCCTCGCGGCCATGCAGGATGGCCGTGACTTCCGTCGCGAGGATCTTCTTGACCTCGTTGATCTCGGAGCCTGCAAGCGCGGAGAGGCGGGCAATCTCGTCCATCGGCAAGGTGGTGTAGAGCTTCAGGAAACGAGATACGTCAGCGTCCTCGGTGTTGCGCCAGTACTGCCAGAAATCATAGGCCGAGAGCAGGTCGGCATTCAGCCAGACCGCGCCGGAGGCCGATTTGCCCATCTTGGCGCCGGAAGAGGTGGTCAGCAGCGGTGAAGTCAGTGCATAGAGCTGCGGCGTACCCATGCGGTGGCCGAGATCGATGCCGTTGACGATATTGCCCCACTGATCCGAACCACCCATCTGCAAGCGGCAATCGTAGCGCTTGGCGAGTTCCACGAAATCGTAGGCCTGCAGGATCATGTAGTTGAATTCGAGGAAGGACAGCGACTGCTCGCGATCCAGGCGCATCTTGACGCTCTCGAAGGACAGCATGCGGTTGACGGAGAAGTGCCGGCCAACGTCACGCAGGAATTCGAGATAGTTGAGCGAGCGCAGCCACTCCGCGTTGTTGATCATCAATGCGTCTTTGGGGCCTTCGCCATATGTCAGGTAGTTGGAGAAGACGCGCTTGAGCGAGGCGATGTTGTTTTCGATCGTATCGATCGTCATTAACTGACGCGATTCTTCCTTGAAAGAGGGATCGCCCACCATGCCGGTGCCGCCGCCCATCAGCGAGACAGCGCGGTGGCCGGTCGCCTGCAACCAATGCAGCATCATGATCTGGATCAGCGAGCCAGCATGCAGGCTCGGCGCCGTCGGGTCGAAGCCGATATAGGCCGTCACGGTTTCCTTGGCGAACAAAGAGTCGAGGCCGGCTTCATCGGAAATCTGGTGGATGAAGCCGCGCTCTTGCAGGGTGCGCAGGAAATCGGATTTGAACTCAGCCATGATCTTGGTCTCTCGGGGCGCCGCAGGTGTAGCATGCGGCGAAGTCACTGTTGTTGAATGTCGCCGGGCGCGTTTAGCATCGATTTACCGACGCGTCATCATTTTGGTGGCACGGACAGAAAGTTTCGGCGGAGTGGGGTCTATAAACAGGCATGTCCGGGCGTGAATAGACCGCAACATCGCCCCGAAGCCGCCTGGGACATGCCGCGCATTCGCCCAAATCCAATCCTAATATTCTATGCTGATGGGGTGTGTGCGATGTTTCGTGAAAGAAACTGGTATGTCACCAATGCGTTCGATGATGGGATCGTCATTCAGAAAGACGATCCGGGCATTCATTGCCATGATGTTGGTTCTGGCTGGTATCGCTGTCGCAAGCGCAGCCATAGCCCAAGATTCCCCCGAAAAGAGAATAGCGCTTGTGGTGGGCAATGCTGCCTATCAGGCAGGCGCCTTGCCGACACCGGCCAATGATGCCGGCCTGATTGCGCAAACGCTGCAGGCAGCCGGCTTCGACGTGATCGGCGCACGCGACCTCGACCAGAACGGGTTGCGGGATGCGATGAGGGATTTTCTGACGAAAGCGAACGCATCGGGTCCCAATACTGTCGTTTTCGTCTATTTGGCGGGCTACGGGGTGCAATATCAGGGCGATAATTATTTCGTGCCTGTGGATGCGCAGATCGCCAAGGCTACGGATGTTCCGGTCCAGGCCCTACGGATTAGCGATTTCACCAAGTCGCTGGCCGCCATCAACAATCGCGGCAGCATCGTGGTGCTCGATGCTGCAAGAGCCAATCCGTTCGTGCAATCCGATCAACCGCTGGCTGGCGGCCTGGCGCTGGTCGAGCCGGACGCCAACCAATTGATCGCCTTCAACGCGGCACCCGGTACTGTCGCGCCGCAGGAGGCAGGCCCCTATGGTTCCTATGCGCATGCGCTGGCGGAGATGATCCGGGTCGGCGGCCTGTCGCTCGGCGATGTGTTCGATCGGACACGCCTGCGGGTCAGCGATTTGACCAAGGGCGCGCAGATCTCCTGGGATGCTTCCAAATTCAACAACGCCTTCACCTTCTTCGATCGCGGCCCCAATGCGCCGGCCGCCCAGGTGTCCAGTTACGATAGTGCTGCAATCCGCACGAAGGCGATCCGCGATTTCGACGAGCGGGATGCCTATTTTGCCGCGCTCGATCGCGACACGATGCAGGGCTATGAGGATTTCCTGGCCGCCTATCCGCACGACCCCATGGCGAAAAGGGTGCGCGCCATCATAGCTGCTCGTCGTGAAGCGATTACCTGGCGCGAAACCTGGACCGTGGACACGCCGGAGGCCTATTGGTCCTATCTCAGACGCTATCCGCGTGGCCCCCACGTCTGGGATGCCCGCCGCCGTCTGGAGCATTTCGATGCAGCGCTTGAGCCGCCGCCGTCGTTTACCGTGATCGAATATGACGTGCCGCCGCCGCCACCGCCGGAAATCGTCTATGTCGACCGGCGCGTCCTTTATTTCGATGATGCCGACTTCGGTTTCGCTCCGCCGCCTCCCGAGGTTTTCCTGGCACCGCCGCCGCGGGATTTCGTCGACCTTGCACCGCCGAAGGTCTCGGACGATCTCTATGTCTTGCCAGCGCCAGTCTTCGTTCCGGTCCCGAATTGGGTCGAGCCGCCGCGCGATGTGGCGCCGCCCCAAAACAACGTCATCTTCAACAACATTCACAACACGACCGTAAACAATACGACGGTCAACGAGAACGGGACCGCGCCTGCTGCGCCCGGGCTGACGACCGGACAGAAGCTCGGCGGCGCGGCCGTCATTGCCGGCGCGGGCGCAGCGGCGTTGCACGCCGCCTTGCCGCCGTCGGTGCAGAAGAAGGCCGCGGTTCTGCAGAAGCAGAATCCGGCCCCCGCGGCTAAAACAGCGCCCGCAACCGGTCCGGCCGCAGCACCTTCTGTTCAGCCACAGGGCGGAAACGCGGCTCACGCGCTTCCCGGTGCCAGCGGCAAGCCCTTGCCGCCTGCCGGCAAGTTGCCGAACAATCAGGCAGCGCCTCAGACAAAGCAGGCGCAACAGCCTCAGGTTGCACCAAATGCCGTGCAAAATCCTACTGCAGCCGCTCGGCGAGGTGCCACGGCACATGCGCTTCCTGGTTCGAAAGGTCAGCCGCTGCCGCCTGCCGGCAACGCGCCTGCCGTGAAAGGTCAAAATCCGATTGCAAGGACCCCAGCACCTCAGGCGGCTCCAATCGTTAAACCAAACGCAGCTCCAAGCGTTAAACCAAACTCTGCTGTCGCAGCGCCGAAACCCAATGCGCCTGGCCAGCCGGTGAAGCCCAAGGCGGTCCCGCAGGTTAGCAATCAGCCTCATATCGCGGCCACACCGCAACGACATGTCAATCCGTCAGTTGCTCAACCAAAGCCGCCAGTTGCTCAACCAAAGCCGGTGCCTCACGTAGCCGCGCAGCCGAGGGCGCCCGCTCCGAAGGTGCAGGCTCAACCCCGGCCACAACCCCAACCCCAGCCAAGGGTCATGCAGCAGAGACCTCCACCGGCTCCGAAGCCGCAGGCTCAACCCAGGCCGCAACCTCAACCTCAGCCAAAGGTCATGCAACAGCAGGCGAAAAGACCTCCACCCGCGCCGCAAAAACCTCCGGAGAAGAAGAAGTGCGGTGCTCCGGGCCTGCCTGCATGCCAATGACCGATGATATCTCGCGATAACCTGAAGGTCCGCTTAGGCGGGCCTTCACTATCAGGATTGTTATGTGGTCGCGCTTGTTGAAATCCTGCCGTGCGTTTAGCACTTACGCAGCGGTTCATATCGATACGGTCGTATGCGTACCGCGGGCTTCAGTTCTATCAGGGCAGCAGGCAGGTAAATGAGTGACGCCATCATACTCGAAACTTCACGCCTCGTTCTGACTATGTGGGACCAGAGCGATGCCGAAATGATTCGGCAACTGCATTCCACGATCGAAACGACACGCTATCTTTCAGGCGCTGCCCCGTGGACCCTGGAGAAGGCCGAGGACCGCTTGAAGACTTGGTTCGGTGAACATGCGCGGGATGGCGTGACCAAATACAAGATGCTGAGACGGGACGACGGCCGTTTCATCGGCCGCGCCGGATTTTCACGGTTTCAGGGGGAGCATGATCGCGGCGAATTCGAGCTCGGTTATTCCATCTGCCAGGACGCCTGGGGAAACGGCTATGCGACCGAGATTGCTGGGGCGTTGGCGGATTGGTTCTTCCAACGCGGCTTTACTGATCGGTTCATAGCCTTCACGCATCCGGAAAACATTGCATCGCAACGGGTTCTCCGCAAGATCGGCATGGAATACCGCTCGCCGATCATCATCGATGGTGTTTCAGGTCTCTGTTTTAAGATGTCGCGGTGAGGGTTGTTACTTCCGGCGCAGCAAGGCCAGAGCCTCGCTGTCGTGACCTGCACCGCGCTCGGCCCTTTTACGGAAGCGCATCTCTGCGTCGTGTTCGCGAATGATTGATTCTGTCACATCGATCAGTAGTGTTGCGACATCGACACCCTTTTCAGCTGCAATCGCCTTGACGCTTTCATGCATATCGTCAGGGATCTGGATTGTTACGGCATTCATTTGCCCAACTCCTGCTCAAAGCGTTCGGGCGTTACAACAACGACATTGTCGAAACGCAAGTTCGGGTTTCGAAAGTCCCTTACATTGCTAGTCACGACATAGTCTGCGTTCCCCGCGATCGCCAGTTCGACAATGTGATTGTCTCCCTCGTCCCGCAAATTGGGTCGCCAGAGAAAATATATAGGACACCACTCACATTTGCTAACGAATACATTGAAGAGCAACTGTCTTTCGGGTTCGCTGAGACGCGCATTTGCAAATAGCGCTCCTCTTGCCAGCACATCCTCATACTCAAGGAATAGCTTGGCGCCCATGACGGGTTGAACACGACCTTCAATACATGCCTCAACCACCGATGAGGCGGGACCTGCACCGATGCACGCACTGACAAAAACATTGGTATCAATGATGGCTCTCATTTCGAGAGCCTGTCATTGAATGGAGCATCGTCAATCAGCAATGTAGTTTTTTCGATTTACCTGATCCTCTTGGCCGCCGGTTCCGGCACCAGTTCGCCGTTCAAACGACGGTCGAGGTAGTCTTCGCATTCGCCGAGCAGCGTATCGACCTGGCCGTTGAAAAAGTGGTTGGCGCCAGGCACAACCTTATGCGTGATCAGAATACCTTTTTGCGTCTTCAGCTTTTCGACGAGGCCGTTGACGTCCTTTTCCGGGGCAACCTTGTCGGAATCACCGTTGATGATCAGGCCGGAGGACGGGCAGGGTGCCAGGAATGAGAAATCGTAGATGTTCGGCTGCGGCGCAATCGACATGAAGCCTTCGATTTCCGGGCGGCGCATCAGAAGCTGCATGCCGATCCAGGCGCCGAAGGAATAGCCGGCGACCCAGCAGCTCTTGGAATCCGGATGCAGGCTCTGCACCCAGTCGAGCGCCGAGGCGGCATCGGACAACTCGCCGGCACCATGGTCGAACTCACCCTGGCTGCGGCCGATGCCGCGGAAATTGAAGCGAAGCGTCGTGAAACCGCGCTTCTGGAACATATAGAAGAGCTGGTAGACGACCTGATTGTTCATCGTGCCGCCGAATTGCGGATGCGGGTGCAGGATAATCGCGATCGGGGCGCTCTTTTCCTTGGAGGGCTGATAGCGGCCTTCAAGGCGGCCTGCGGGGCCGTTGAAAATAACTTCGGGCATCGATACTCCGGCTCTTCTTTTTCTGCGTTCAAACCATGTGGGAAGCAGTAAGTTGACTTGACTATTGCGCTCATCTTTTCTAGAACGCAGTTTAGAACAATTCGAAACTTGGCGCGAACTTCCACGCGTTGTTTGCGCAACGGTTTGTGGAACGTGTCATAAGGCATGCCCGGCTGAAATTTCAAGGAAAATGAGCCGGGCACAACAAGGCTTCGTCAGGCAGGAAGAAGATTATGGCGGCAACGCGCCTTTATCTCGACTGGAATGCCACCGCTCCGCTTCATCCGGCGGCGCGCGACGCTATGTTGCGCGCCTTGGACCTCTATGGAAACCCCAATTCCGTTCATGGCGAAGGTCGTGCGACCCGAGCGGCGATCGAAGCCGCACGCCGGCAGGTCGCAAGTCTGACGGGCGCCGAACCGGCTCATGTGGTCTTTACCAGCGGCGCGACTGAGGCCGCCAACATGGTGCTGACACCGGAATTCCGCATGGGCCGCACGCCGCTTGCGATCAGCCATCTCTATATATCGGCAATCGAGCATCCTGCGCTGCGCGAAGGCGGCCGTTTCCCGAAAGAAAAGATCAGCGAAATACCGGTGACATCGGACGGTGTTGTCGATCTGACCGCGCTGGACGCGATGCTTTCGGCACATGACAAGGCAAACGGCCTGCCGATGGTGGCGATCATGCTCGCCAACAACGAAACCGGCATTCTCCAGCCCGTATATGAAGCGGCTAAGATCGTGCAGGCATTCGGCGGCGTCTTCATCGTCGACGCCGTGCAGGCGGCAGGTCGGGTTCCGATCGATATCAACGAGATCGGCGCTGATTTCCTGATCGTCTCGTCGCATAAGATCGGCGGACCGAAAGGGGGCGGCGCGCTCATCTCGCGCGGCGAAGTGCTGATGCCGAAGCCGCTGATTCATGGCGGCGGTCAGGAAAAAGGACATCGCTCCGGCACCGAGAACGCGTTGGCCATCATCGGTTTCGGTGCGGCTGCTGCCGCCGCGATTGCCGAGTTCGATAGCCGCAATGCGGCTGTTGCGAAACTTCGTGATCGGCTGGAGGAGGGCATGCGGCTTGCCGCGCCCGATGTCATCATACATGGCGAAGGCGGTCCACGCGTGCCGAATACCAGTTTCTTCACTTTGCCGGGGCTGAAATCCGAGACCGGACAGATCGCCTTCGATCTTGAAGGAGTGGCGATTTCTGCAGGCTCCGCCTGCTCCTCCGGCAAGGTAGGTGAAAGCCATGTGCTGATGGCAATGGGCTGCGACCCCAAGCTTGGGGCGCTGCGCATTTCGCTTGGATTTGCGACGAACGAAGAGGATGTCGAGCGTGCGATTGCTGCGTTCGCCAGAATTGCCGGCCGGCGCAAACCTGCCGGAGCTGCGGCCTAACGGCCACAATTTTGCGGAAACAGAAATTTCCGCTTGCCAAGTGGGCTGAAAAGTCCCTTTTGGCCGACTACATAGAGGGCAGACATTTCAGTCTGCCGCAACGTTGACAAGCTGCCGGACCTTGGATCCGGCGAGATTGGAGAACGACATGCCTGCAGTCCAGGAAACGGTTGATCAGGTTCGCCTGATCGACGTGGACCAGTATAAATATGGTTTCGAGACTACCATCGAGGTGGAAAAGGCTCCCAAGGGTCTTTCCGAAGACATTATCCGTTTCATCTCCGCCAAGAAGCAGGAGCCGGAGTGGATGCTCGAATGGCGGCTCGAGGCTTACCGTCGCTGGTTGACGCTTGAAGAGCCCACATGGGCGCGCGTCGACTATCCGAAGATCGACTTCAACGACATTCACTATTACGCTGCGCCGAAGAAGTTCGCCGGTCCGAAGTCGCTTGACGAAGTGGACCCGGAGCTTCTGAAGACCTACGAAAAGCTCGGCATTCCGCTGCGTGAGCAGGAAATTCTTGCCGGCGTCGAGAAGTCGAAGATCGCTGTCGACGCGGTGTTCGACTCCGTTTCTGTCGTTACGACCTTCAAGGAAGAGCTGAAAAAGGCCGGCGTGATCTTCATGTCGATCTCGGAGGCGATCCGCGAGCATCCCGACCTCGTGCGCAAATATCTCGGCTCCGTCGTTCCGACGACCGATAATTTCTATGCGACGCTGAATTCGGCTGTGTTCACCGATGGCTCCTTCGTCTTCGTGCCAAAGGGCGTGCGGTGCCCGATGGAACTGTCCACCTATTTCCGCATCAACGAGAAGAACACTGGCCAGTTCGAGCGCACACTGATCATCGCCGAAGAGGGAGCTTATGTCTCCTATCTCGAAGGCTGCACAGCGCCGCAGCGCGACGAAAACCAATTGCATGCGGCCGTGGTCGAGCTGATCGCGCTGGACGACGCCGAAATCAAGTATTCGACCGTCCAGAACTGGTACCCAGGCGATAAGCACGGCAAGGGCGGCATCTATAACTTCGTCACCAAGCGCGGCGATTGCCGCGGCGCCCGCTCGAAGATCTCCTGGACGCAGGTCGAAACCGGTTCGGCGATCACCTGGAAATATCCGTCCTGCATCCTGCGCGGCGACGACAGCCGCGGCGAGTTCTACTCGATCGCCGTTTCCAACGGCCATCAGCAGGTCGACAGCGGCACCAAGATGATCCATCTCGGCAAGAATACGTCGAGCCGCATCATCTCGAAGGGTATCGCCGCCGGCGTGTCGCAGAACACTTATCGCGGCCAGGTCTCGGCGCATCGCCGCGCGACGAATGCCCGTAACTTCACGCAATGCGACTCGTTGCTGATCGGCGACAAGTGTGGTGCGCATACGGTGCCCTATATCGAGGCGAAGAACTCGTCTGCGCATTTCGAGCATGAGGCCACGACGTCGAAAATCTCCGAGGATCAGTTGTTCTACTGCCTGCAGCGCGGCATTCCCGAGGAAGCGGCGATCGCGTTGATCGTCAACGGCTTCGTCAAGGAAGTGCTGCAGGAGCTGCCGATGGAATTCGCCGTCGAGGCACAGAAGCTGATCGGCATCTCGCTGGAAGGCTCGGTAGGGTGATCAAGGAACAGCAAGGCGTTGTCGCTGCCCATCGCCATTGCATTCGCAATCGGACCGAACTCGAGGGGAGCGAAACTTCTGGCTGCTTCCATTGTCTTGAAATCTATCCGATCGCCGAGATTTGGGAATGGATACGCGAGACAAAGGAAGACGAGGAACATCTCACCGCGACATGTCCGAAATGCGGAATCGACGCGGTAATTGGTGATGCGTCCGGCTACCCCGTGACTGACGCAAAATTTTTACAAAGAATGAAGCGCCGCTGGTTTGATGTTTAATCGCCACTGGCTGGTTGAAGGAACTGGAAATGCTTGAAATCAAGAACCTGCATGCCCGTATCGCCGAAGACGGCACGGAAATCATCCGCGGCCTGGACCTGACGGTGAAGGCGGGCGAAGTGGCTGCCATCATGGGTCCGAACGGCTCCGGCAAGTCGACGCTCTCCTATATTCTTTCCGGCCGCGACGATTACGAGGTGACGGAAGGCGATATCCTCTACAACGGCGAGAGCATTCTGGAGCTCGACGCCGCCGAACGTGCCGCAAAGGGCATCTTCCTCGCTTTCCAATATCCGGTCGAAATCCCCGGCGTTGCCACCATGCAGTTCCTGAAGGTAGCGATGAACGAGCAGCGCAAGGCGCGCGGTGAAGCCGAACTGACGACGCCTGACTTCATGCGTCGCGTCAAGGACGCTGCCGGCAAGCTGCAGATCAACACCGAGATGCTGAAACGCCCGCTGAACGTCGGCTTCTCCGGCGGCGAGAAGAAGCGCGCCGAAATCCTGCAGATGGCACTCCTGGAGCCGCAGCTTTGCGTACTGGACGAGACTGACTCCGGTCTCGATATCGATGCGCTGAAGATCGTCGCCGACGGCGTCAACGCGCTGCGCTCGCCAGACCGTGCCGTGATAGTCATCACCCACTATCAGCGTCTGCTCGACTATATCGTTCCGGACACCGTGCACGTGCTCTACAAGGGCCAGGTGATCAAGTCCGGCGACAAGACGCTGGCACACGAACTCGAAGCCAACGGCTACGCCGATATCATTGGGGCTGCGGCCTGATCGGAGCGGAAAGGATAAGTCGATGAACATTCAGACGACGAGCCGTCTGACCGCCGCAGAGACGGCGCTGATCGAGGCTTACAACAATCAGTTGGGCGATTTGCCGGGCGATGGCGACGTGCTCGCCGTCCGCGATCGCCTGCTGGATGATCTCAAGACCGCCGGCCTGCCGACGCGCCGCTTCGAAGCCTGGCATTATACCGATCTCAAAAACCTGCTGCGTTCTGTTCCCACTGATCTCGGCGCCGGTATCGTCGAGCCCCTGTCGCCGACCGTTCCCGGTTCGGCCGTGCTTTCCGTCCTGCAGGGCAGCGCCGATGGCAAGACCTCGGTCGATGGCCTGGTCGTCAGCCGCTACGCTGACAGTCTGGCTGACGGTACTGCCGCCGCCGGATTGACGGCGCTCGGCAGGGACGACGCTGTCGGCCGCATCAACGGCAGCTTCGTGCGCGATGGCTATGTCATCGAATTTCCGGATGGGACTGAGCTCGACGCGCCGCTGGAGATCCAGTTCGTGCATGCCGGCGGCCAGATTCACAGCCGGCTGCCTGTCTCCTTCGGCGCCGATGTCAAGGCAACCGTGATCGAGCGCCACCAGGCCGTGCCCGGTGCTGCGGCGCTGGTCTCCTCGGTCAGCGACGTCAAGATCGGCAAAGGTGCCGAAGTGACCTGGATCATCCTGCAGGAGCAGGGAACCGAGGATACGCATCTCGGCCAGATCCGCGTCGACCTGGGTGCGGATGCGAAGCTGAAGCTGTTCGTCATCAATGCCGGCGGCAAGCTGGTGCGACAGGAACTGCATGTGAAGGTCACGGGCGAGGGCTCCGACCTCGTGCTACGCGGCGTCAACTTGCTCGGTGGCGATACGCATACCGATGTGACGCTGGTGCTCGGTCATGACGTGCCACACACGGGCTCGACGGAGATCGTCCGCAACGTGGTGTTCGACCGGGCTCGCGGCGTCTTCCAGGGCATGATCCGTGTCGCTCCGGATGCACAGAAGACCGACGCCCGCATGGCCTGCAACACGCTCTTGATGTCCGACGATGCCGAATTCTCCGTCAAGCCGGAGCTGGAAATCTTCGCCGACGACGTGCAGTGCGGCCATGGCGCCACGGTTGCCGATATTGACGAGAACCATCTCTATTACATGATGGCGCGCGGCATTCCACGGAACAAGGCTCGCGCCATGCTGGTCAATGCCTTCGTGGCCGAAATTATCGAAGAGCTGGAAGACGAAGGCCTGGTCGAGGCGCTGGAAGGCGTTATCTCGGCCTGGCTGGAAAATCACGCCTGATTGGAGCAATGCTCGTGGACAAGATCGTACCAGCCACCGCCTATGATGTCGAAGCGATCCGCCGGGATTTTCCGATCCTGTCGACCACCGTCCATGGCAAACCGCTGGTCTATCTCGACAACGGTGCATCAGCACAGAAGCCGCAAAGTGTGATCGACGCGATATCGCACGCCTATTCTCGCGAATATGCCAACGTGCATCGCGGCCTGCACTTCCTCTCGAATGCGGCCACGGAAGCCTATGAGGCTGCGCGCGAAAAAGTGCGCCGCTTCCTGAATGCGCCCTCGGTGGACGATATCGTCTTCACCAAGAACTCGACCGAGGCGATCAATACTGTCGCTTATGGCTGGGGCATGCCCAAACTCGGCGAAGGCGACGAGATCGTCGTCTCCATCATGGAGCATCACTCAAATATCGTGCCCTGGCATTTCATCCGCGAGCGGCAGGGCGCCAAGCTGGTCTGGGTGCCGATAGACGACGACGGCGGCTTTCATATCGAGGATTTCGAAAAGAGCCTGACGGAACGCACCAAGCTCGTCGCGATCACCCATATGTCGAATGCGCTCGGCACGATCGTTCCGGTCAAGGAAGTCTGCCGCATCGCCCATGAGCGCGGCATTCCGGTGCTGATCGACGGATCACAAGGCGCCGTGCACCTGCCGGTCGATGTGCAGGATATCGATTGCGACTGGTACGTCATGACCGGTCACAAGCTCTACGGCCCTTCGGGAATCGGCGTGCTTTACGGCAAGAAGGACAGATTGCGCGAGATGCGCCCCTTCCAGGGCGGCGGCGAGATGATCTTCGATGTCACCGAGGACAACGTGACCTACAATGATCCGCCGCATCGTTTCGAAGCAGGCACGCCGCCCATCGTCCAGGCGATCGGGCTCGGCTTCGCGCTCGATTACATGGAGAGCGTCGGCCGTGAGGCAATTGCCCGGCACGAGGCCGATCTTGCGGCTTACGCGGCGGAACGGCTGCGGGAGATCAATTCGCTGCGCGTTTTCGGCACCGCGCCCGGTAAAGGCGGCATCTTCTCCTTCGAGCTTGCAGGTATCCATTCTCACGACGTCTCGATGGTGATCGACCGTCGAGGCGTTGGCGTCCGCGCAGGTACACATTGTGCCCAGCCGCTCTTGAAACGCTTCGGCGTGACCTCCACATGCCGGGCATCGTTCGGCATGTACAATACCCGCGCCGAGGTGGATGCCCTGGCCGATGCGCTGGAATATGCGCGTAAATTCTTTGCCTAAGGAGGCAAGCGATGTCACTCGATGAAAGCGAACAGAAGATTGACGTGCGCGAGGGCATCGTGCATTCCAACATTCCCGAGGACGAACTCGCGCGCCTGAGCGACGATGTCATCAGCGCGTTGAAGACGGTCTACGACCCTGAAATTCCTGCCGATATCTTCGAACTCGGCCTGGTCTACAAGATCGATATCGAAGACGACCGCATGGTGAAAATCGTCATGACGCTGACTGCGCCGGGTTGTCCCGTCGCCGGCGAAATGCCGGGCTGGGTCGAAAATGCGGTCGGTGCCGTGGAAGGAGTTTCCGGCGTCGAAGTCATCATGACCTTCGACCCGCCGTGGACGCCGGATCGCATGTCGGAAGAGGCGCAGGTGGCCGTCGGCTGGTATTGAAGCTTTTAGCCGCTCGCTTTACATTAAGACTCGAAGCACCGGATCTTGACCCCGGTTGCATTTAAGTGGGCATCGGCTGGTCCGAAAACCGGATCCACTTTTCGGGCCGATGCCAGAGGAGAATAAGCCCATGGGCTTTGCAGTAATGAGCATGACGGATGACGCGGCAGCGCGCGTCAAGTCAATCGTCGAGAATTCCGGTCCCGATGCCAAGGGCGTTCGCGTCGGCATCAAGAAGGGCGGCTGCGCCGGGATGGAATATACCATCGACCTCGTGACCGAACCGAATGCGAAGGACGACCTGATCGAGCGCGACGGCGCCAAGGTCTGGGTCGAGCCGTCTGCCGTGCTTTATTTGCTTGGCACCGAAATGGGCTTTGAAACCACGACGCTGCGCTCCGGCTTCACCTTCACCAATCCAAACCAGACATCGGCCTGCGGCTGCGGCGAATCCGTCGAGTTGAAGCCCGCCGATCTCGCCGCTTTGGCAGCACAGCGTCAGGCGGCTCCGCCTGTCTGAACAATCCTTACGCCGCCTTTATCAGGCGGCGTCCGATTTCCGTTCGACCACCGGCACCGGCGTCAGTTTCAGGCCAAGCGCCTTCACGACCTTCAGAATCGTCGCAAATTCCGGATTTCCGTCCCCACTGAGCGCCCGATAGAGAGCCGAGCGGTTCATACCGACATCCTTGGCAAGCTTGCTCATGTTGCGCGTTCGCGCCACGGCGCCAAGTGCTTTGGCGATGGAAGAGGGATCGTCGGTTTCGAAGGCGGCTGCAATATAGCCGTCCATGGCGTCCATGCTGATGGGTCTTTCCTCATCCATCCTATATGCCTTTCCATATAAGCCAGTCGCGGATGAGAGCGGGCTCGCTTTCATGCAAGCCATGTCCCGTCGGCAGCAGGTAGGCGCTGACATCTGCGTGGCAGTTCTCAAATTGATTTTTTCTATTCGACTTCCAGCGCCGTCTTTCGTCGCGCTATCAAAAACGCCGCGCGTCCGATCGGACATGCGGCGCTGTCATAGTGATTTTTCGCAATAGATTTATGTCGGCTATGAGCGAAGCGGCTGAGCCGCTTCGCTTTTTTGGAAAGCATTCACTCCGCGGCTTCGGCGTATGCCTCCACCGGCGGGCAGGTGCAGATGAGGTTCCGATCGCCGTAGACGTTATCGACGCGGTTGACGGGCGACCAGTATTTGTCGACCCTGAAGGCGCCTGGCGGGAAGCAGGCCTGTTCGCGGGAATAGGGCCGGTTCCACTCACCGACAAGATCTTCGACCGTGTGCGGCGCGTTTTTCAGCGGGTTGTCGATCTTGTCCATCCGGCCTTCTTCGATGGCGCGGACTTCCTC
This sequence comes from Rhizobium sp. CB3090, assembly GCF_029714285.1. Classification (NCBI taxonomy): domain Bacteria; kingdom Pseudomonadati; phylum Pseudomonadota; class Alphaproteobacteria; order Hyphomicrobiales; family Rhizobiaceae; genus Rhizobium; species Rhizobium sp. CB3090. The sequence continues at coordinate 1,514,688 of NZ_CP121662.1, read as the reverse complement.
GCGGATCGCCAGCATAGCCTCACAGAAGCGGTCTAATTCAGCCTTGGTTTCTGATTCGGTCGGCTCGATCATCAGCGTGCCGGCAACCGGCCAGCTCATGGTCGGTGCGTGGAAGCCGCAATCGATCAGGCGTTTGGCGACGTCATCGACGGTGACGCCGGCGCTATCGACCAGCGGACGCGTGTCGATGATGCATTCGTGCGCCACACGGCCGGTCTTCGACTTATAGAGCACGTCGTAAGCACCGCTCAGCCGTGCCGCGATGTAGTTGGCGTTGAGGATCGCAACCTTCGTCGCCTGCGTCAGCCCTTCGCCGCCCATCATCAGGCAGTAGCTCCAGGAGATCGGCAGGATCGAAGCCGACCCGAAGGCCGCCGCAGACACCGCGCCGCTGCGGCCGTCCGTCTCCGGATGGCCGGGCAGGTGTGGCGCCAGATGCGCCTTGACGCCGATGGGACCCATGCCGGGACCGCCGCCGCCATGCGGGATACAGAAGGTCTTGTGTAGGTTCAGGTGACTGACATCGGAGCCGATATCGCCGGGGCGGGAGAGGCCGACCATGGCGTTCATATTGGCGCCATCGAGATAGACCTGACCGCCGTGCATATGCACGAGATCGCAAATCTCCTTCACCGTCTCTTCGAAAACGCCGTGCGTCGACGGATAGGTGATCATGCAGCAAGAGAGATTGGCGGCGTATTGCTCCGCCTTGGCGCGGAAATCCCCCATGTCGATATCGCCGTCATCGCTGACCTTAACGACGACCACCTTCATTCCGGCCATCTGTGCGGAGGCCGGATTGGTGCCGTGCGCCGAGGTCGGGATCAGGCAGATGTCGCGGTGCCCCTGACCATTGGCGATGTGGTAGTTGCGGATGGTGAGCAGACCGGCATATTCGCCCTGCGCGCCGGAATTCGGCTGCATCGAGAAGGCGTCATAGCCAGTTACGGCACAGAGCTTTTCCGTCAGATCATCGATCATCTCGCGATAGCCGAGGGCCTGATCGGCTGGCACGAAAGGATGAATATCCGAGAATTCCGGCCAACTTATCGGCAGCATCTCAGCCGTTGCATTAAGCTTCATCGTGCAGGAACCGAGCGGAATCATGGAGCGGTCGAGCGCCAGGTCACGGTCGGAGAGCCGGCGGATATAGCGGGTCATCTCGCTTTCCGCGCGATTCATGTGGAAGATCGGATGCGTCAAATATTCGCTTGTGCGCAACAGATTCTTCGGCAGGCGATAGCCGGATTCGAAGTCGGCAAGACGGAAATTACCGCCGAAGGCGCGCCAGACGGCTTCCAGCGTTGCGGGGCGCGAGCGCTCGTCGAGGCTCATGCCGATCTTGGTTTCGCCGACCTTGCGCAGATTGACGCCTTCGGCGACAGCCGCGCGCAGGATCAGGCCCTGCATATGACCGACCTCGACGATGATCGTGTCGAAGAAAGTCTCCGGTTCGATCTTGTAGCCGAGCTTTTCCAGCCCCTTTGCCATCAATACGGCCTTCTGATGCACCTGTTGGGCAATGGCCTTGATCCCCTGCGGACCGTGGAACACGGCATACATGGACGCCATGACAGCGAGCAGCACCTGCGCGGTGCAGATGTTCGACGTCGCCTTTTCACGACGAATATGCTGCTCACGCGTCTGCAGCGACAGGCGATAGGCGCGGTTGCCGCGGGCATCGACGGAAACGCCGACCAAGCGGCCGGGCATTGAGCGCTTATGGGCATCCTTGACGGCCATGTAAGCGGCATGCGGACCGCCATAGCCGACCGGCACACCGAAGCGCTGCGACGAACCGATGGCGATATCGGCACCCATTTCGCCCGGCGATTTCAGCAGCGTCAGCGCCAGCGGATCGGCGGCGACGACGGCGATGGCGCCGGTCTGATGAAGCCTTGAGATCAGGCCGGTAAAGTCATTGATGTGACCATGCGTACCCGGATACTGAAAAATAGCGCCGAAGACATCGACCGGATCGAGATCGGTGAAGGGATTGCCGACGACGACGGTCCAGCCCAGCGGCTCGGCGCGGGTCTTGATCAATGCGATGGTCTGCGGATGGCAATCCGCATCGACGAAGAAGGCCTTGGCTTTGGATTTCGCCACACGTTCGGCCATCGCCATGCCTTCGGCGGCAGCGGTCGCTTCGTCGAGCAGCGAGGCGTTGGCAACGTCGAGGCCTGTCAGATCGCAGATCATCGTCTGGTAGTTCAGCAGCGCCTCGAGGCGGCCCTGGCTGATTTCCGGCTGGTAGGGCGTATAAGCCGTGTACCAGGCCGGGTTTTCCAGGATATTGCGCTGGATGACCGGCGGCGTGATCGTGCCGTAGTAGCCCTGGCCGATGAGCGAGACGAGCACCTTGTTCTTGTTGGCGGTCTCGCGCAGTTTGTCGAGCGCCTCGCGTTCCGTCATCGGCGCAGCCCAGGCGAGCGGCGCCTTCTGGCGGATGGAGGGCGGCAGCGTCGCATCGATCAGCCCGTCGAGGCTGTCATAGCCGATCACCTTCAGCATATCGGCCATTTCCGACGGAGACGGGCCGATGTGGCGGCGATTGGCGAAATCGTAAGGCTGGTAATCCGTGAATGTGAATTCCGTAGGCGTATTCATTACGCGATGAGCTCCTTGTAGCCGGATTCATCCAGCAAACCATCGATATCGGCGACATTCCTAAGCTTCAGCTTGAAGAACCAGCCGGCGCCCATCGGGTCGGAATTGACGAGCGCCGGATCGGCGGTGATGGCTTCGTTGACCTCGATGATCTCGCCGTCCAGCGGACAATAGACTTCCGAAGCCGCCTTGACGGATTCGACGGTCGCGGCATCGTCACCCTTGGAGAAGCTGGCGCCGATCTCGGGCAATTCCACGAAAACGAGATCGCCGAGCTGTTCGGCGGCATGCGCCGTAATCCCGACGGTCGCAACATCGCCTTCAATGTTCAGCCACTCGTGTTCTTCGGTGAATTTCAGCATGGAGGATCCTCTCTGGAATATGATGTTTTCAGCGTTTGTAGGTTGGGGTGACGAAAGGCAGGGTGCAGACGGCGACCGGCAGGTATTTGCCGCGAACCTCGGCAAATACCCGCGTCCCCGGCGCAGCCAAGCCGACGGGCACATAGCCCATGGCAACGGGCGCTTCGACGCTCGGACCGAAGCCGCCAGATGTGACTTCGCCGATCTCGGTCTTGCCTTCGGCGTCGGCGTAAAGCTTGGCGTGGCCGCGCACAGGCGCCTTGCCTTCCGGCTTCAGACCGACGCGGCGGCGCGACGCGCCATTGTCTAGTTCGGCAAGGATGCGGCTGGCGCCAGGAAAGCCGCCAGTGCGAGCACCGCCTGTTTTGCGGGCTTTCTGGATCGCCCATTCGAGGGCGGCTTCCACCGGCGTCGTCGTCTGGTCGATGTCGTTGCCATAAAGGCAGAGCCCTGCTTCGAGGCGCAGGGAGTCGCGAGCGCCGAGGCCGATCGGCTGGACGTCGGGATGCTCGAGCAGCCGCTTGGCAATATCCTCAGCCTTGTCGGCCGGCACGGAAATCTCAAAGCCGTCTTCGCCGCTATAGCCAGAACGGGAGACAAGACAGGAAACGTCATGCAGGCGGCAATGGCGGACATCCATGAACTTCATATAGGCGAGATCCGCCCAGAGTTCGGCGAGAACCGAAACGGCACGCGGTCCCTGCAGCGCAATGAGGGCGCGATCAAGTAAGGTGACTTCGCAGCTATCGCCGATATGATCTTGAAGATGCTTGAGATCTGCATATTTGCAGGCGGCGTTGACGACCACGAAGAGATAATCATCCATATGGGTGATCATCAGATCGTCGAGAATGCCGCCTTTATCGTCGGTGAAGAAACCATAGCGCTGACGGCCTTCGGCGAGCCCGAGAATATCGACCGGCACCAGGCTTTCCAGCGCCAAAGCCGCATCCTCATATTTGCCGGAACGGGCGCGGATCGTGACTTGCCCCATATGCGAGACGTCGAAGACGCCGGCCGATGCGCGAGTCCAGAGATGCTCCTTGAGCACACCTGCGGGATATTGCACCGGCATCTCATAGCCGGCGAACGGCACCATCCGGGCACCGAGCGACAGATGCAGGGCATGAAGGGGTGTTTTCTTGAGGGCAGCGGTCTCGTCCAAATGACGCCTCCGGGGTTTGCGCTTAGCAAAAGCGCAGAGCTCAAAATTTCGGCGCGGCTGCGCCTTACGATGAGCCCCCTCTGTCGGTTTGCCTGAGATTGTTATCCCTTCGGCGAGCGCTTGCGCGCTTCTCTCCAGAGTTCCGTCTGCCCCTTGTTGGTCCTTTGGCCTGAGAGTTTCCGGGGCGGTTGCTCCTTCGGCACCGGCTTGCGCCGGATTCTCCCAACAAGGTTGACTGCCATTATCTGGTAGTCACCAAGGATGGCAAGGGGCAAATGTCGCCCTGAAACAAATTTTTGTCGTGTCTTTTGTTTGAGCAAATGCCGATATGCGCGACCGATCGATGCAGGGGACTTTGCAATCCCGTTTCCGGAGGCTATCCCATGAGGTGAACAGAGGAGCTGGGCAGGAGACAATGATGAACCGCAAACTCGCCGCCGCATTGCTGATTTCGGCGACCGCACTTTCCTTCTCCACTGCGGCCGCCATGGCCCAGCAGAGCAATGACATGAGCAAAATGCCCGGAATGCATATGGATTCGGACAAGGCGCCGGCGAATTCGGCGACCGCCAAGCTCGGCGATCTCGACATCAGCGGCGGTTATGTCCGCGCCATGCTGCCAGGCCAGCCCGTCGGTGGCGGCTACATTACCATCCACAATGGCGGCAGCAGCGACGACAGGTTGACCTCCGTCACGTCCGAGGCCGCCGGAAAGGTGGAGCTGCACGAGATGAAGATGCAGGGCGAGGTGATGAAGATGCGAGAAGTCAAAGAGGGCATCGCCATTCCCGCCGGCGCGACCGTGACGCTTTCGCCGAACAGCCTGCACATGATGTTCAAGCAGGTGAAGACGCCGTTCAAGCAGGGCGGCACGGTGCCGGTGATGCTGATGTTCGATAGGGCGGGCATGGTCGATATCAACCTGCCTGTCGTCGCACCGAACGCAAAATGAGGTTTGCCTAGCGCGAAGATGCGGCGCTGACAGAAAATTCCAGCCCTAGATAATTCCGGTTTCCACTTTTCGTCGAAATGCTCTAAAGCCACCTCAAAAGGCCGGGATGACCCGGCGCTGGGGCAAAGCCGCCCCAGTCGTTTGATTTGGCATGATCTTGTCCGAAACCGTTTGGCGCTTTGGACTCATGCCGTGGTTCTTGAAAGAAGAAGAATGGCCGGGATTGAGCATATCAAGGTCGAGCCCGACGAGGCCGGCATGCGCCTCGACCGCTGGTTCAAGGTACATTTTCCAGGGCTCGGCTTTGGGCAATTGCAGAAACTGATGCGGTCCGGCCAGGTACGCGTCGACGGCGGCCGTGTAAAGACGGACGCGCGCGTGCAGCCGGGACAGATGGTGCGCGTGCCGCCGCTGGATGTCGATGCCAAGGCGTCGAAGAGCGGTCCCATCGCCGGCAAGGAGCTTAAGCATTCCGGCGATGCCGAGCTTTTGGCACGCATGCTTCTGCACGAGGACGACAAGGTCTATGTGCTGAACAAGCCGGCCGGGCTTGCCGTGCAGGGCGGTTCCGGCGTCAGTCGCCATATCGACAAGATGCTGGAGGCCTGGACGAGCCAGAAGGGCGAGAAGCCGCGCCTGGTGCATCGCCTCGATCGCGACACCTCCGGCGTCCTCGTCGTTGCACGTACCCGCGGTGCCGCACAGAAGCTGACGGCCGCCTTTCGCGAGCGCGACACCAAGAAAACCTATTGGTCGCTCGTGAAGGGCGTGCCGCGCAAGCATGAGGACAAGATCTCTACTTGGCTGGTGAAGGAAGCGACCGCCGATGGCGACCGGATGCGCGTCGCCAAACATGGCGAGGAGGGTGCCGATCACGCGGTCTCCTATTACCGTGTCGTCGAAACCGCCGCGCAGCGCCTCGCTTGGCTTGAAATGGAACCCTATACCGGCCGCACGCACCAGCTCCGCGTCCATGCGCTGCATATCGGCCATCCGATCATCGGCGATCCCAAATATTTCGAGGACGATCCGAATTGGGATTTTCCCGGCGGCGTTCAGAAGCGGTTGCATTTGCATGCTCGCCATATCGATATCCCGCATCCGAATGGCGGGCGCCTGCGCGTCACCGCGCCGCTGCCGCCGCATATGGTACAGACCTGGAACCTTCTCGGCTTTGACGAGGCATCGGCGGGGGAGCCGGACGACGAATGAGGCTGGTGCTTTTCGATTGCGACGGGACGCTGGTCGACAGCGCCCGGCTGATCCATGAGGTCATGGCGCGCACTTTTGTCGATTTCGGCTACAAGCGTCCCGATGTCGCCTCCACCAAGTCGATCATTGGCCTGACTTTGGATATCGCCATTGCACGCATGCAGGGCAAGCCGCATGTCGATGACGAGGCGATCGCGATGACGGCGCATTACAAGTCGATCTTTACCGGCGTGCGCGACGAGGGAGATATGCAAACCCCGCTTTTCGACGGCATCAAACCGCTGGTCGAAACGCTGGCTGCCCACGATGAATTGCTGATCGGCGCCGTGACCGGCAAGTCGCGTCGCGGCCTGACGCATATCCTTGAAGTGAATGGCTTTACGCCCTATTTCGTGGTCTCGCGCACCGCCGATGATTGCCCCTCGAAGCCACATCCTGCGATGGTCATGGAATGCTGCAGCGAAACGGGCATGGACCCGCATGATACGCTCGTGATCGGCGATGCGATCTACGACATGCAGATGGCAAAAGCGGCGGGTGCGACGGCTATCGGTGTGGCCTGGGGTTATGCGTCGGTGGAAGAACTGCTGACCGCAGGCGCCGACAGGATCGCCCATCACCCGAACGACCTGTTGAGCCATATTCTGTGAGGTGACGCCATGCGCGACCTATTGAATGACCTTTCCGAAGGTCTGAGCCATCCTGATCCCATCCGTCGGGCGCAGATTCAGATGAAGAAGCCGCTGCCGAAACGCTTCTACAAGGATGTGAGCATCCGCGAGAGCGAAGACGGACATGTGATCGAGCTGGACGGCAAGGTGGTAAGGACGCCCGCACGCCGATCGCTCGCCGTGCCGACCGAGGCACTGGCAAAGCTGGTTGCGGCCGAGTGGACCCGGCAGGTCGATGTCATCGATCCTGCCGGCATGCCGGTGACGCGATTGGTCAACACGGCGCTCGATGGCGTCGCAAGCGACAGCCAGGCGGTATTCGAGGATATCCTGCGCTTTTCCTCCAGCGATCTGCTCTGCTATCGCGCAGATGGGCCGGAGCGCTTGGTGGAGCGGCAATCGGACCGGTGGAATCCACTGATCGACTGGGCCGCGCACGAACTCGGCGCCCGCTTCATCCTGGCCGAAGGCGTCATGCACCAGGAGCAGCCGCGCGAGGCAATCGCCGCGTTTGCCGTGACGCTGCGCAAATACGACACGCCGCTGGAACTCGCCAGCCTGCACACGATCACGACGCTGACGGGCTCGGCGATCCTGGCACTCGCTTTCGCCGAAGGCCGGCTGCCGCTCGGTGACGTCTGGTCGCTCGCTCATCTCGACGAGGACTGGACGATCGAACATTGGGGCCGTGACGAAGAGGCCGAGCAGCGCCGCGCCCAGCGCTTCGAAGAGTTTCAGGCGGCCACGGATGTTTTTTCCGCGCTTCGCAGTTGAATATTGTTGATTTACAGTCCGTTATATCGAAATCTGCATCCCACGGGTTGGGAATTTCGGGACGCGAATCATGTTATCGTTGAGGTCGGGTGCGATATCGGCGCTCGCAGGATGTTTGGCGCTGGCGGCATGCTCGAGCTGGTCGCTCACGCCGCAGCCGTCCACCCCGGCCTATGATGTGCGCAGTGCCACCGTGGTTGCCGATCAGGCAGTGCCGCCTGTTTCTCCTGCGCTGATTTCGAGCCTCAACGAACGCGTCAATGCGGCCATCGCCGTGACGACCCGCGATACACCCCTGCCGAAGGTGTCGCTCACCATCCGCCTGACGGATGTTCGCAAGGCAGGGAGCTTCAACCACGACCGCAACACGGCGAAAATCAATATCGATGCTGCTGCCGTCGATACCGGCGCCGTGCTTGCCATCGCCTCTTTCGATACGGCGAATTTCACTCCGGACCCGATTGCGGCCGATAATCTCATGGCCGAAGATATCGCCGCCCGCATCCGCTCCATCTTCGTCCTGAAAACGCCGACGCTGGTGAACTGAGCCGACGGCTTCAAACTGCTGCCGTGCCATGCTAAGCCGGATAAGCGGAGAAGAGGGCCATCATGAAAGAAATCCTGCAGGAATTGGAACGTCGCCGGGAGATCGCAAGACGCGGAGGCGGGCAGGCGCGTATCGATGCGCAGCATGCGCGCGGCAAGCTGACGGCGCGCGAGCGCATCGAAATCTTCCTCGATGAAGGCTCCTTCGAGGAGTTCGACATGTTCGTCGAGCATCGCTCGATCGATTTCGGCATGGACAAAACCAAGATCGCCGGCGACGGCGTGGTCACCGGCTGGGGTACGGTCAACGGCCGCACCGTTTTCCTGTTTGCCAAGGATTTCACCGTCTTCGGCGGCTCGCTTTCGGAAGCGCATGCCGAGAAGATCATGAAGGTCCAGGATATGGCGCTGAAAAACCGCGCCCCGATCATCGGCATCTATGATGCCGGCGGAGCGCGCATTCAGGAGGGTGTGGCGGCGCTCGGCGGCTATGCCGAGGTTTTCCAGCGCAATGTGCTCTCTTCCGGCGTCATTCCGCAGATCTCAATCATCATGGGCCCCTGCGCCGGTGGGGACGTCTATTCGCCGGCTATGACCGATTTCATCTTCATGGTGCGCGACACCTCCTACATGTTTGTCACCGGCCCTGACGTGGTGAAGACCGTCACCAACGAGACGGTAACCTCGGAGCAGCTTGGCGGCGCTTCGGTGCATACGACGAAGTCCTCGATTGCCGACGCTGCCTACGACAACGACATCGACACGCTGCTGCAGGTGCGCCGGCTCATCGATTTCCTGCCTCAGTCGAATACCGCGGCCCTCCCGGAAATCGAGTGCTATCAATCGGTCACCGATCCCGACGGCTCGCTCGACACGCTGATCCCCGCCAATGCCAACAAGCCCTACGACATCAAGGAGCTGATCCTGAAGGTGGCGGACGAGGGGGATTTTTTCGAGATTCAGGCAAGCTTCGCCAAGAACATCGTCTGTGGCTTCGGCCGCATCGAGGGTGCGACGGTAGGATTCGTCGCCAATCAGCCGATGGTGCTGGCGGGCGTGCTCGACAGCGACGCCTCGCGCAAGGCGGCGCGTTTCGTGCGCTTCTGCGATTGCTTCAATATCCCGATCGTCACCTTTGTCGACGTACCCGGCTTCCTGCCGGGGACCGCGCAGGAATATGGCGGCTTGATCAAGCATGGTGCCAAGCTGCTCTTCGCCTATGCGGAAGCCACGGTGCCGAAACTCACCGTCATCACCCGCAAGGCCTTCGGCGGCGCCTATGACGTCATGGCGTCGAAACATCTTCGCGGTGACCTGAACTATGCCTGGCCGACGGCACAGATCGCCGTCATGGGTGCCAAGGGCGCTGTCGAGATCATCTTCCGCAAGGATATCGCCCATCCCGACAAGATCGCCGCGCATACGAAGATGTATGAAGACCGCTTTCTGTCACCCTTCGTCGCCGCCGAACGCGGATATATAGACGAAGTGATCATGCCGCACTCGACCCGGCGGCGGCTGGCGCAGGGGCTCAGAATGCTGCGCAACAAGGATCTGACCAATCCCTGGAAGAAGCACGATAATATTCCCCTTTAAATATGTGACAACAAGTCACGGATTCTACACGGAAAATTGAACGACTGTCAGAAGCCGTGTCTTCACCTGCGCCTACATACAAACTAATAGTGACTCCCAGAAGATAAACTGGAGTAAAAGATGACACTTTCCGAACGCTTGAACCAATATCAGCCCTATGCCTTAACCTTGCTACGCGTCATAATCGGCCTCCTGTTTATGGAACACGGGATGCAGAAGCTTTTCGGTTTCCCGGCTGGTGGTCATGCTGATGGTCCGCTGCCCACACTGATGTTGGTTCAGGGCATTCTGGAAGCCTTCGGCGGCCTTGCAATTCTCCTCGGTTTCTTCACGCGCCCTGTTGCGTTCATTCTGAGCGGCAATATGGCGGTCGCTTATTTCATGGCGCATCAGCCGAAGGACTTCTTCCCGGTCAACAATGGCGGCGATGGGGCAATTCTGTTCTGCTTCGTCTTCCTGTTCCTGGTCTTCGCAGGCCCGGGCCTTCTGGCCGTCGACAATCGCAGCAAATAAATGCAATCGCCGGGCTCGGATCGATATCCAAGCCCGGCGAATAATTTCGCCGTTCGCGTGTTGACTCCGACATCAGTGGAAAGCGACCATATTCCCTAGAGGTACTGGCCGCCTTCTCAGTTCAAACGGAGATTTTCATGTCGGCTTTCGAGCGCCTGTCGCAATATCAGCCCGCCGCTCTTGCGATCCTCAGAATCGTGACCGCACTGCTGTTCCTCGAGCACGCAACGCAAAAGCTCTTCGATTTTCCCCCGGCGCCCTTTGAAATCTCGACATTGTTTTTCGTAGCCGGTGTGATCGAACTTGTCGGCAGCATTCTGATTCTGGTTGGGCTCTTCACCCGGCCCGTCGCCTTCATCCTCAGCGGTGAAATGGCCTTCGCCTATTTCATGGTGCATGCACCAATGGGCTTCTTCCCAGCCAACAATGAGGGCGACGGCCCGATCTTGTTCTGCTTCATCTTCCTGTTCCTGGCGTTTGCGGGACCAGGCGTCTGGGCGCTGGACAATCGCCAGCGCTCATAATGCTACTTAAGGCTCAGGCGACGAGCTTGAGCCCGGCAATGCCTGCGACGATCAGGCCAATACAGAACAGGCGAACGAGGGTCGCGGGATCGCCCAGCAGCCAGATGCCTAGCAGCACAGTGCCGACCGTGCCGATACCGGTCCAGACGGCGTAAGCCGTGCCCATCGGCAAGGTCTTCACGGCCAGACCAAGTAGCACGACGCTCGCCACCATAGAAATGATGGTGAGACACGTTGGAATCGGTCGTGTGAAGCCTTCGGTATATTTCAGGCCGACGGCCCAACCGATTTCAAACAGACCTGCGAGGAAAAGCAAGAACCAAGCCATGTTACGCTCCCGTTTAAGAGCAAGGCCGTCCCCGCGGTGTCTTATGGCCGGCAATCAAGTGCCGCCCGCCGCAGTCGTCTGCGCGGGGAAATATATGCCTCAGTTGAATCGCTCTTTCAAGTTGGGGACGGCATGGCTGCTATGCCACCCGTTTCATGCCAGCCGTTCGGCATGCCACTTCAGATGATCGTCCATGAAGCTGGAGATGAAATAGTAGGAGTGATCGTAGCGCTCGTGCATGCGCAGTGTCAGGCCGATGCCGGTGTCTTTGATCGCCTCTTCGAACAACCATGGACGCAGACCTGTTTCAAGGAAGCTATCAGCCTTGCCTTGGTCGATCAGGAATTCCGGAAAGCGCGCCCCGTCCTCGACCAATGCGCAGGCGTCGTATTTCCGCCATGCGGTCTTGTCGGCACCAAGATACTTTTCAAGCGCCGGCGCCGACCAATCGGCGGTCGAGGGCTGCACGATCGGGGCGAAGGCAGAGCAGCTCTTGAAACGATCCGGATTTTTCAGAGCAATCGTCATTGCGCCATGGCCGCCCATGGAATGGCCGAAAATGCCTTGCCGGCTCATGTCCATGCGGAATTGCTGGCTGACGAGGGCTGGCAGTTCCGCGGTGATGTAGGTGTACATCTTATAGTTCTCGGCCCAAGGCTCTTCGGTGGCGTCGAGATAGAAGCCGGCGCCTTTGCCCATCTGCCAATTGGTCAATTCGTCAGGAACGTCATTGCCGCGCGGGCTGGTATCCGGGCAGACAACGATCAGGCCAAGTTCGGCCGCCATGCGGCGATATTCGCCTTTTTCCATCACATTGGCATGGGTGCAGGTGAGGCCAGAGAGATACCAGACGACCGGGCAGGGCTCCTTGATCGCCTGCGGCGGCACGAAAACCGCGAAGGTCATCTCGCACTGGCAAGCTTCCGATTCATGCGAAAAGACACCCTGCATGCCGCCGAAAGCGGTGTTCTGGGAAATGATGTTCAAGACTGACCTCCAGGCGAATTATGAGCTTTGGCACGCCGGCAAAGGCGATCGAAGGTTTCGAGAAAAGCGGAGCGGTCGCGTGGCGAGAAAGCGGCGTTGTAGCCTTTGCTTTCGCCGGTCTCGCGCAGATGTGCGCCAAGATCGCGCATCGCGGTGACCATGCCGATATTGGCATTGTCGAAAACACGGCCAGTCGGTCCGGTCACCAGCGCGCCGGAGGCGACGCAACGGCCGGCCAGCGGCACATCGGCCGTTACGACGATATCGCCAGGACCGGCATGTTCGGCGATCCAATTGTCGGCGGCGTCGAAAGCGTTGGAGACGATGATGTTTTTCACCATCGGATCGCGCGACGGGCGGAGGCCAGAATTGGCGACGAGCGTCACCTCGATGCCGTGGCGCTCGGCCACTTTCAAGATTTCCGGCTTCACCGGACAGGCATCGGCATCGACGTAGATCATGGGAGCAGAAATTGCTTCATTGGAGAGCGCTGCGCATCCGGCCGAACGCGCAGTCGCGGTTTAGCGAAGTCCGCCAGCAGTGGCCAGACTTATTCCCTTAATGTGCCCGCTTTTTTCGCAGCCCAGGTTGCGAGAACATCCATAAGCGTCGGGTTCAGGCAGTCGTAGGGCTCAAGGCGAAGCTCCTTCAGCCGGCTGCGAACGGAGGCCATGGCAGATGGAGGCGTTCCCGACTCGATGATCGACGAGACGAATGCGGCGAAGGTGGGTTCGGGCCAGCCGCTTTCCTGAAAACGTTCGGGATGAATGAAATCCAGGCCCTTGAAGGCGTGATCGCGCTCTACCGGGCCGTACATGTGCACGCCGCACTCCTTGCAGGCGTGCCGCTGGATCAAGGCGTCAGGATCCACGACCGCAAGCTTATCGCCGTTTTCCAGGACCTTGACGTTTTCATGCGGCGTGACGGCAACGATCGAAAAGGCCGCGCCATTCGGCTTCCAGCATTTCGTGCAGCCGCAGGCGTGGTTATGAGCAATCCCACCGGTGATGGCGACTTTGACGGGGCGATCGGTGCAGGCGCAAACCAGCGTCCCACCGCTGAAATTCGCCTGTCCGGCCTTCACTCCGCCGTCGAGCGCCGGATGTATCGATACTTGACTTGGCATGTTCAGCTTCCTCCTCCTTGGTTGCCCACGGCCCCCAAATCAGTATCGATTTGGAAAGGCCGCGTGCCATTCAAAGTCGTGCAAGATTCTCCCGCATATCTGGATTGGCGATCGCCTTAAAGCTCGTCGCGATCTTTCAGATTCGCTCCCATGCTTTAGATTGTTGTTTGTGCATGCCGTTTTCGCAAAACCGCCGCACACTTTTGCGCGACATGCATTAGGCTGTGGTGACGATTTAACTATTTAAGCCAGATCATGATGCTTGCGATCTTGATGAAGCCGAGGAAGTTGGCGGCGAGTTTGTCGTATCGCGTTGCGATGCGACGCCACTGTTTGAGCTTGGCAAAGAAGCTCTCGATGCCCCATCGCTGTTTATAAGCAATGCGATCATAGCCATGCTGATACTTGCGATGACGACGCGGCGGGATGACCGGCTCGCCGCCTTGGTCAAGGATGATGTCGTGCAGGCTGTCGGCATCGTAGGCGCGGTCAGCGAGCACCTGGTTGGCAGGCAATCCCCGCACGAGATCACAGGCCGGCGCCATATCGTTCTGCTGGCCTGGGCCAAGGTGGAAACGAACCGGTAGCCCGAGTGCATCCACTACTGCATGGATTTTGCTACCAAATCCGCCACGGGAACGACCGAGAGCCTGGGCTTTCGTTCCCCCCTTTTACGGCGCCCGCCAGCCGCTTGTGCCTGCGCCCGGATCACCGTGGCATCGATCGACAGCCACTCCATGTCCGGAGCGGCTGTCACCGCTTCGAAAATCCGGTCGAATACGCCCTGTTCGATCCAGCGATAGTAACGTCGTTTGACCGTCTGATAGGGGCCGAAACGATCTTCAGGCAAGTCACGCCAACGTGCACCGGATCGGGCCAGCCACAAGATCGCATCGAAGAACCGGCGCCCGTCGCTGCGGGGGCCGCGTCGACCTTTGCGCCCGCCGGGAACGAACGGCTTCAGACGCTCCCATTGATCATCTCGAAGAATTTCACCATCCATCGCCGACCTCCAAAAGTCAGCGTTGAATCTGATTTGCTCCCAAAACGGAACCCCAATTCCTTAATTCGTCACTACAGCCTAGTAAAGCACCACGCTGCGGATGCTCTCGCCCGAATGCATCAGCTCAAAACCCTTGTTGATGTCTTCGAGCGGCATGGTGTGGGTGATCATCGGATCGATCTGGATCTTGCCTTCCATGTACCAGTCGACGATCTTCGGGACATCGGTGCGGCCGCGCGCGCCGCCGAAGGCCGTGCCCATCCAGGTGCGGCCGGTGACGAGCTGGAACGGCCGCGTCGCAATCTCCTGGCCGGCGCCGGCAACGCCGATGACCACCGATTTGCCCCAGCCGCGATGCGAGGCTTCCAGCGCCTGGCGCATCACCTTGGTATTGCCCGTGCAGTCGAAGGTGTAATCCGCTCCGCCGATCTGGTCGGCACCGCGCTTCGTCATATTGACGAGGTAAGGCACGATGTCGTCGCCGATTTCCTTCGGATTGACGAAATGCGTCATGCCGAAGCGTTCGCCCCATTCCTTCTTGTCATTGTTGAGATCGACACCGATGATCATGTCGGCCCCTGCCAGCTTCAGGCCCTGGATGACGTTGAGACCGATGCCGCCGAGGCCGAAGACGACCGCGGTTGAACCGATCTCCACCTTGGCGGTGTTGATGACGGCGCCGATGCCGGTGGTGACGCCGCAGCCGATATAGCAGATCTTGTCGAAGGGGGCGTCCGGGTTGACCTTGGCAACGGCAATCTCCGGCAGCACCGTATAATTGGCAAAGGTCGAGCAGCCCATATAGTGATGGATCTTGTCCTTGCCGATCGAGAAGCGCGACGTTCCATCCGGCATCAGGCCTTGGCCTTGGGTGGAGCGGATCGCCGTGCAGAGATTGGTCTTGCGGCTGAGACAGGAGGGGCATTCGCGGCATTCGGGCGTATAAAGCGGAATGACGTGATCGCCCTTCTTGACGGAGGTCACACCGGGGCCGACATCGACGACGATGCCGGCGCCTTCATGGCCGAGGATCGCCGGAAACAGGCCCTCCGGATCGGCGCCCGACAGCGTGAAATCGTCGGTATGGCAAATGCCGGTCGCCTTGACCTCGACCAGCACCTCACCGGCCCTCGGGCCATCGAGCTGAACGGTCATGATTTCCAACGGTTTACCGGCGGCAACGGCTACGGCGGCGCGTACGTCCATTGTTTCCTCCCTCTAAATTAATGATTTGGTTAGCGCGACATTGGCATGGTCGCTGTGGGTGGCTCAAGCGAAAAATCGGGCGTTTCGTACCGAATACGAATTAGGCGAATTCCATGATCACGGCATCGACCGCAAGACTCTCGCCCGGTTTTGCATTGATCTTCCCGACGATCAAGTCGCGCTCGGCGCGCAGGACGTTCTCCATCTTCATCGCCTCGACAATCGCCAACGTTTCGCCGGCCTTGACCTCCTGACCCTGCGCAACGGCAATAGCGACGACAAGGCCGGGCATTGGGCAGAGCAGGAGCTTCGACGTGTCCGGCGGCAGTTTGACGGGCATCAGCTTGTCTAGTTCCGCCTGGCGCGGCGTGAAGACCTTGGCTTGGGCGGAAAGTCCCTGCCAGTCGATACGCAGGCCGTTGAGGAAAGGGCGGATTTGAGCCGTTACCTTCCGCCCGCCAACCGTTCCGGCCCAGACGGCATCGCCCGGGCGCCACTCGGTCGCGACGGCCAAAGTCCCGCCGTCGATCTGCATCTCCATCTCGAATGGAATGGTCACGAGCCCGTCCTGCAGCGTCACGGGAACATAGTCTGCCCCGAGCTTGACCACCCACTCCTCACGCAGCGGCCCCGCCGCCGGCCGTAGCCTGTCGGCATAGCGCTCGCGGCGGTTGGCATCGACAAAGCCACAAGAGAGTGCGACGGCGGCAAGTATCGCCGATTCGCTTTTGTCCGGCATCATCGGCGCAAAACCGCCCGGATATTCCTCGGCGATGAAGCCGGTGGAAAGGCGGCCTTCGCGCCAACGCGGATGCTTCATCAGCGCCGACAGGAACGGCATGTTGTGTGCGATGCCGTCGACGACGAAACCGTCCAGCGCCTCGCCCATGGCCTCGACAGCTTCGAGCCGCGTCGGTGCCCAGGTGCAGAGCTTGGCGATCATCGGGTCATAATACATGGAGATTTCAGCGCCCTCGAAGACGCCGGTGTCGTTGCGAATGATGGTATGGCCGGTCTTGCCCTCGCGGGGCGGACGATAGCGGGTCAACCGGCCGATCGAAGGCAGGAAGTTTCGATAGGGGTCTTCGGCATAGAGTCGGCTTTCGATCGCCCAGCCGTTCAGCTTGATGTCATCCTGGGCAAAAGGCAGCTCTTCGCCGGCGGCGACCCGGATCATCTGTTCGACAAGATCGATACCGGTCACAAGCTCCGTAACCGGATGCTCGACCTGCAGGCGGGTGTTCATTTCGAGGAAATAGAAATTGCGGTCGCGATCGACGATGAACTCGACCGTTCCGGCGCTCTGATAATCGACCGCCCTGGAGAGCGCGACGGACTGTTCGCCCATGGCTCTGCGCGTGGCCTCGTCGAGGAAAGGCGAGGGCGCCTCTTCTGCAACCTTCTGATTCCGGCGCTGGATCGAGCATTCACGCTCGCCTAGATAGACGACATTGCCGTGGGCATCCGCCAGCACCTGGATTTCGATATGCCTGGGATCGACTACGAATTTCTCGATAAAGACGCGGTCGTCGCCGAAGGAGCTTTTCGCCTCGGAGCGCGCACGCTCGAAACCATCGCGCACTTCTTCGGCATTCCAGGCGATGCGCATGCCTTTGCCTCCGCCGCCGGCGGAGGCCTTGATCATCACGGGATAGCCGATCTCGGCTGCGATCTTTTCAGCGTGGTCGGCATCGTCGATGACACCGAGATAGCCGGGCACTGTGGAAACCTTGGCGGCATTGGCGAATTTCTTCGATTCGATCTTGTCGCCCATCGCCCTGATCGCCTTCGGCTTCGGACCGATGAAGATGATGCCTTCCTTCTCCAGCGCCTCGCAAAAGGAGGCACGCTCGGAGAGAAACCCGTAGCCCGGGTGCACCGCTTCCGCGCCGGTCTCCTTGCAGGCCGCGATGATCTTTTCGGCAACGAGGTAGCTTTCGGCCGCGGGGGCGGCACCGATATGCACGGCTTCGTCAGCCATTTCGACATGCAGAGCGTCACGATCGGCGTCGGAATAGACCGCCACCGTCAGGATCCCCATCCGGCGCGCCGTCTTGATCACGCGGCAGGCGATCTCGCCCCGGTTGGCGATCAGGATTTTCTTGAACATGGAAACTCCGCCCAATGCATAGCCCTGTCAGCGTTTTAGCCACAAATCGCGCCGGCGGTCCATGCGGAAGATGGGCGTATTCAGGCCGATTTCATCGCTCGCGACTGAACACGCTCGCGCCAGATGATGAAGAGGCCAGATCCGACGATAATGAAGATGCCGATCCATTTGGAAACATTCGGAAAGTCCCCGAACAGCGCATAGCCTAGAATGGTTGCCGAGATGATCTCGAAATATTGAAAGGGCGCCAGCAGCGACAGCGGCGCCAGCCGGAAGGCACGGACAATCAGCATATGCGCATAGCCGGAGATCGTGCCGAGAATCAGCAGCAATGCGAGACCGAGCCAGGAAGCGGGCAGGGACGGTGCAAAATCAGCAACGCCGGCCGATGCCCCTACCCAGAGCGCACCCGCCATGAAGATAGTGCCGCCAATGCCGGCCATCGTCTGCATGGTCAACGGCGAATCGGCTTCGCCGACAGCGCGGTTCATGAAAAGATAAAGCGCGTAGAGAAAGGCGCAGGCGACCGGCAGCAAGGCTTTCCAGCCGAAAATCTCGAAACTCGGCTGAATGACGATCATCGCGCCGCCGAAGCCGACGACGATTGCCAACCAGCGCCGCCAGCCGACCTTGTCGCCAAGAAACAACGCCGAAAGGGCGGCCAGCATGAAGGGTTCGACGAAATAGATCGCGAAGACATCGGCAAGCGGCATGTATTTCACCGCAACGAAAAACAGCAGGCTTGCCGCGCCGTGCAGCGCGCCGCGCAAGAGGTTCATCCACGGCCGCTTGGCCGAAAGTGCTGCCCATCCGAAGACAGCGAAGAGCGGCGGCAGGGTGCAGACGAGCTGGAAGAAGAAGCGGTAGAAAGTGATCTGTCCCGGCGACATCGCCTCGAAGGTCGCCATGTATTTGGCGATCGCGTCCATCACCGGCAACACGATCATGGCGCTGGCCATGATGGCCATGCCTTGTAGCGGATTTTGACGGGCAGAGGCGACTGATATTTGGGACATGACGGGCCATCAAACACAGGAGCCTCATCCAATCAAGATGCGGCATCAACGTCCGTTGCCAATTCATCACACCATTGCGTACAAAACGCCGGACTTTCCCAATTCGGCCATATCACGGTGGCGGCATGACGCCCCTAGACCTATGTCTGCGTGGCAAATCCGCTAGAAAAAATGGGCGCGCCGTCAGAAATTCGCCGGCGTGACCAAAACAAGGATCGCACCGATGTTGAAGACGGAACAAGAGACGACCGTTTTTTCGGATGAAGGCGACGATACTCTGGGCGGGCGCCTTTCCATGGCCCGCGACGCCGCCGGCATCAGCCTCGAATCGCTGGCAAGCCAATTGGGCGTCCGGCGAGAGACGATGATCGCCTGGGAATCGGACCGTTCGGAACCGCAACCATCCGTTCTGGTCAAAATGGCTGCCATGTTCGGCGTTTCACCGAGCTGGCTGATGACCGGCACCGGCGATGGACCGGGAGAGGACAGCGACCAACGCGCCCTGGAAGCCGTTAAGATCGAACTTTCTCGCCTGCGCTCCGCACATCAGGAAATCGGCCAGCTCATCGAGACGACGACCCGCCAGATCGAAAGGCTCGATCATCAGATCCGGCTGCGCAATGTCAGCAAGGATGTCGCGCACTAAGGCTCGTTGGCGGTTTCGCCGAATATCTGCTCGAAAGCTTCGCGCAGGCGGATATCCACATCCGCCATCATCACCGGCAGGCCGAGGTCGACGAGGCTGGTCACTCCATAGGCGGAAATTCCGCAGGGCACGATGCCCGAGAAATGGCCGAGATCGGGATCGACATTCAGGGACAGCCCGTGAAATGTCACCCATTTGCGCACCCGGATGCCAAGGGCTGCGATCTTGTCTTCAGCCGTAGTTCCGTCCGGCAGCAGCGGTTTCTCGGGACGGCGCACCCAGACGCCGACGCGATCCTCGCGCCGCTCGCCGCGGACATTCATCGAATCAAGGGTTCGGATGATGACCTCTTCCAACGCAGCGACGAAGGCGCGGATATCCTGGCGCCGGCGCTTCAGATCCAGCATGACATAGGCGACGCGCTGACCGGGGCCGTGATACGTGTATTCGCCGCCGCGCCCGGTGGCGAAGACCGGAAAACGATCTGGTTCGATGAGGTCGGCCGCATTGGCGCTGGTGCCTGCGGTATATAAAGGCGGATGCTCGACCAGCCAGACGAGCTCCGGCGCGAGACCTTCGCCGATCGCTGCCACCTCCTTCTCCATGGTCGCCACCGCTTCGTCATAGGGCACGAGACCATCGGCGATACGCCAGCGCACCGGCGGCGAGCCGGCAAACGGAAACATTTGATGTTGGAGATCGGTGCGTAGCATCAGCCAGTCCTTTGCGCCTGTTCGGCAGACAGCTCTCTTCAAAATTTGGCGCGCCGATAGGTTATCAACATATGGAGCTATTTGGACAGGAATTCAAACATCTACGAGACCGATGCCGTGAATCCGAAGGAGCGTTTAAGGGGGCTGTGTGGGAATGTTAAAAAAACTGACACATCGCTCTTGTGCCCCCCGAATGCTTTTGCTACATGCAGCCGCGCCGGAGCAATCCGGCCCTACCACGATGCGGTCGTGGCGGAATTGGTAGACGCGCAGCGTTGAGGTCGCTGTGGGGCAACCCGTGGAAGTTCGAGTCTTCTCGACCGCACCAACAAAACCCGCTTCGGCGGGTTTTTTGCTTTCTGGCGTTCGGTGTCCCGCGTTAGAACAATGCTTGAGACACATTGACCCTTCCCATCGCTCCAAAGGCAAGTTTCCAGCGTACTACTCGACGGGTGTAAACCTCGCTCGTTTTTGATTCGGCCTAAGCTTTGCCAGAAATGCCCCGGGTCTGTGGCCTTCGACAGAATCGCTCTCGTTTCTTTGGTGTAGACGGATTTGATTCGACGTGCCGGATTGGTCTTCAGCCGTAGCTTCAGTGTCCCGCGTCCCCGTGGAGCACGTTTGACTCCACCGGTGAGTCCAATCCTATCCGCACAACAAACGTGGACGGGTCACAAAAGTGCCGAGGCAACCCCTGTGCCACTTATAGCACGCGGCGCAGCGCACGCCTTGCGAAGCGGTCCTGGGGCCTGCGCGTCCAATACTGTAGCCAAGCGATTTGCCGTCGGCAAAATCAACCTTCATTTCGGCTTCGGGATGTTTGCCAGTGCGTACCCACTTAACAGTCGCTTTTGCCGAGCCGATTTCACTGCCTGAACAGAAGACGGGGAAGACCGCTTGGTCGTGCCGAAACGCGGAAGATTTCCCTGTGCACCAGACTTTGCCGGAATCGACTGTAAAAACTTGCCCCTCTTTTGTCGGTAGGGTAGCCCGGAAGCGATGCGCAGCACTCGCCCGGGCAGATGAATCTTGTCTATAGGACGCATCATCTCCGGTGGCGGCCTGGGACGTTGCGCTGAACGCCAAGAGCCCCATAAAAAACAAAAGAGACGGAGTTTTTCGCACCGATATTATTGCCCAGACCAATTGAAGACGTTTGACAAAAGCATTCTCTCGGATCCTCACAGAGTACGGAAGTGATAATGGATCAGAGCATATAGGAAAGCATCTCGTAAGCGTCGTCGAGAGCAGCTTCCTGCGTTCGAAATTTTCTGCTGGGCCGGCTTCTATCCTCATTCAAATGAATGACGTAGATCCATCGACCGAATCGCACTTCTTTTGTTTCGATTTTGTATTCAAAAGGAATTTCAATAGGTGACATTCGCATTTCATCTCTAAGCTTGCAATCAAAGAGATGGTTACTATTCGGTTAATGCACCTGCAATCGGAACCTCCGAAATTGGTTGATGGACGAGGTTAACGGCAGCGCAGCAGATGGTGTTTCGTCTCGTCGATTGTTTCGGCACCTCCTCCTGGCGATCGGCACCGCCACATCCTTTGACAGTTGCATCTCAGAGGTAAATTCTCTCTCTGATAGCTATTTCCGTACAGTTGCCGTTCATGTTCCTCCCCATATGGTGTCGTTGCTCGCCCGCGACTCGTGCGTCAATTGACAATCGAAAGGGCGGGGTGATTAATATTCGACATTCGTCATAGAGCGGAGGATTTGCCAATGACCAGTCGTGCCATCCTGTTGATGTCTTTTGCGTCTCTTGCAGTTGTGGGCTCGATGGCCCTCTCATCACCGGCTTCTGCGCTAACCATGAAAGAGTGCAGCACCAAGTATCAGGCCGCCAAGCAAGCCGGTACCCTGAACGGCCAGACATGGAATGATTTCCGCGCCTCGCAGTGCGCTGCCGATGCAAGCGCTGCTACCACGGCACCGACGACCACTGCGCCGGCAAAGACCACTGCCACTGCCAAGACGACGGCGGCTGCCGATGAGCCTGATGCCACCAAGCCGCCGGCCAAGGAGCCGCCGAAGGCTACCACCGTAGCGCCGGCCGGCGTGACCTTCCCGAAGGCCGTCGATCCGAAATATTCGAGCGAAACGCCCGGCAAGGGCCGCTTCCATACCTGCGTCGATGCCTATAACGACAACAAGACCAAGAACACGCTCAACGGCCTGAAGTGGATCCAGAAGGGCGGCGGCTATTACAGCCTCTGCAACACCAAGCTGAAGGGCTGATCTGCCGCTTCATGCATACAATACGGCGGGTGCCCCAAAGGCGCCCGCATTTTTATGTTCGGACATCCACGCAAGACGGGTCAGGCCTTCGCCTTCTCCCATCTCTTCACCAGCCGGTCGCGCTTCAATTTCGAAAGTCGCTGCAGCCAGAACAGACCGTCGAGCTGGTCGACCTCATGCTGGATGCAGATAGCAAGAAAGCCTTCGGCTTCGGCCTCGTGCGCCTGACCGTCGATATCCTGATAACGAAAGCGGATCGCTTTCGGCCTGACGATCTCGTCCGTAAAGCCGGGCGTGGAGACACTGCCCTCCATATGCCGCATCGTCTCCTCGGAAAACCAGATGATCTCCGGATTGACATAGGTGCGCACGCCATCCTCCCGGCTGAGTTCGAGCACGGTGATGCGCTGGAGCACGCCGATATGGGCGGCGGTGATTCCGACGCCGGGAGCGGCGCGCATGGTGTCCAGAAGATCGGTGGCAAGCTTGCGCAAGCCTTCGTCGAAAACGGAAACCGGAGCGCAGGGCGTTTTCAACAATGGGTCGGGGAAGCGGATGATGGGACGGACTGACACGGCTCTCTCTGTTAATGGGACGACATGTACGCAGCCTAAGGATAGGGGCAAGATGCCGCTGGCGCTACCGTCTTACAGACACGATACAAATTGTTAGCTTTCCCTCCTATCCAATTGTTGACAATCAGCTTTTTGCCGTCATTCTCCATGAACAGAAGCAGGATGGGAGGCGGCAAATGACGACGACCGACGAAGACGAACGCGTTGGCAGCGCTTCCGCGAAAACCAATCCCGACATCTACGACGAGGACGGCGTCGTCCGCTCCGATTTCCTGACCGACGTCAACGACGCAATCGCGCGAAGCGATATTCCGTTCCTGCAACAGAATGTCGTCCGGCTGCACGAATCCGAGCTCGGCGACCTCTTGGAATCGCTGCATCCGGACCAGCGACTGGCGCTGGTACAATTGCTCGGCGACGACTTCGACATGACGGCGCTGACGCAGGTGGACGACGCGATCCGTATGGAGATCGTCGACCAGTTGCCGAACGACCAGATCGCCGCCGGCATCGGCGAGCTCGATTCGGACGATGCCGTCTACATTCTCGAAGACCTGGACCAGGAAGATCGCGACGAGATCCTGTCGCAACTGCCGTTCACCGAGCGCGTGCGGCTGCGGCGCGCCCTCGATTATCCAGAAAGCTCTGCCGGCCGGCGCATGCAGACGGAATTCGTCGCCGTGCCGCCGTTCTGGACGGTCGGCCAGACGATCGACTATATGCGCGAAGAGGAGGAACTGCCGGAAGCCTTCACTCAGATCTTCGTCATCGACCCGACTTTCAAGCTGCTCGGCAGCGTCGACCTCGACCGCATTTTGCGGACCAAGCGACAGACGAAGGTCGAGAGCATCGTGCGCGAGACCTCGCATCCGATTCCGGCCGTAATGGACCAGGAAGAGGCCGCACAGGTCTTCGAACAATATGACCTTCTGTCTGCCGCCGTGGTCGACGAAAACGACCGCCTCGTCGGCGTGCTGACCATCGACGACGTGGTCGACGTCATCCATGAAGAGGCCGATGAAGACATCAAGCGACTGGGCGGCGTCGGCGACGAAGAACTGTCCGACAACATCACCTCGACGGTGCGCTCACGCTTTGTCTGGCTGGCGGTCAACCTGATCACGGCGATCCTGGCATCCAGCATTATCAATGTCTTCGACGGCGCAATCGAGAAAATGGTTGCGCTTGCCGTGCTGATGCCGATCGTCGCCTCGATGGGCGGCAATGCCGGCACACAAACAATGACGGTCACCGTCCGCGCCCTCGCAACCGGCGACCTCGACATCTACAATGCCTTCCGTGTCATCCGCAGAGAGGCGGGCGTCGGCTTTCTCAACGGCATCCTCTTTGCGATCATCATGGGCGCGATCGCCACCTTTTGGTTCCATGATTTCCAGCTCGGCATCGTCATCGCCGCGGCGATGATCATCAATCTCGTCGCGGCCGCCCTTGGCGGTATCCTGCTGCCTTTGGTGCTGCACCGATTCGGAGCCGACCCGGCCATTGCCTCGTCGGCGTTCGTCACCACGGTCACGGATTGTACGGGATATTTTTCGTTCCTCGGTCTGGCAACCTGGTGGTTTTCCATTCATTAAGGCCGCTAGTCCTTTGAATTCAGCACATCTTCTGAAGGTCGGAAGTCTATCGCCGGCCTGCTGAAATTGACTATTACGTAAAAGTCAATATTATAGGCTCTGGACCAGAGAGGCGGACTATTGTTGGACAGGTTTTATAGCATAACGGAGCTGACGCGGGAATTCGGCGTTTCCACCCGCACTTTGCGTTTCTACGAGGATGAAGGTCTTATCCATCCCGAGCGCAGGGGCCGCACGCGCCTTTTCCGGCCAGCCGACCGCCGCCTGATCCAGGAAATTCTGCGTGGCCGCCGCATCGGCTTCACCATTGCCGAAATCCGCGAGATCATTCAGGTCTACAAGGAGCCGCCGGGCGAGATCGGCCAGCTAAAGCTCCTGATGAAGCGCGTCGACGAGAAACGCGAGGAGCTGCGCCAGAAACGCAAGGATATCGAAGACACGCTGACCGAACTCGACAATGTCGAAGAGGCCTGCCTCGGCCGCCTGGCTGATATTGGCGTGGGGACGTGAAGACTTACGCTCAAGGTCGATTCATTCTGTTTTGATATGTATTTTACGATCTTCGTTGAAGAAGACTGTGTTGGGGAGTTTGTTTCATCTGAACAAACATCAGATGACCCTTATCCCTTATGCTTTCACCGTCGAGAAGAAGAGGAATCGCGGCTTTGTCGTCAGGCTCTGATATGCCTCCGGAAAAAGAGTTCTGGCTCGGTGGTCGGGCTGCGGCTCGCTTAGAGTATCGATCTGAAATCCAGCCGATTTAATCTCGTCGAACATAGTGTGCAGCGGCCGATGCCAGAAGCGCATCGCGATATCTTTTCCGCCACGCTGCCAAGTCTCATCAAAGCTATAAGTCTCGAAATAATTGTCTTTGCCAGTCAAATGGTGATCCATGAAGGGATGGTGGGTGGAGAAAATCAGTCGACCGCCTTGAGGTAGCAGACGGCTAAACTCCAGCAGAGGGATCGACCAGTCGGGTAGATAATGCATCACAAGTGAAGCGGTGATCAAATCGAAAGCGCCATCCTCGAAGGGCAGTGGCTCGTTCAGATCAGCCAGCAGCAGTCGCGCGCGTCCCTCAAGTCGACGTCGGGCGATTTGCAGCAAGCCGGCACTTAAGTCGATACCAGTCAGTATCGCTCCTCGGTCAAGCAATGCTGCGGCATGAGCCCCGCCGCCGCATCCCGCGTCGAGAACGCGAAGACCAGCGACGTCACCAACCAGCGAAAGAATAGCTGGCCGTTCGTAATATGCATTCCAAGCGTTAACCTCATTGTCGGCATCGTAAGCCGCCGCGAACGCATCATAGTCATTCTCCGGCAAGGTATTTCCCTCTTCAAAGCCTGTCGAACGATGAGTGCTCATTAGCTTCTGATACAACCAAGGCTTCATGCCGTGGCACTGAGGCTTAAATCCAGCGCCGCGTACGCTTGCAATAGAACTCGAATTCGCAGCCGAAGCGGGAGAGCAGGTGCATCTCCTCGCAGCGGATGACCAGCGGTGTGGTCAGCGCCGCCGCTACGGCGGCCATGGCGACGAACCAGAGATTGCCGATCATCAGGCCGAGGCCTGCCGTCAGCAGGGTGTAGCCGAGATAGGTGGGGTTGCGGGTGAAGCGGAATGGTCCCTTGGTCACCAGATGCGCCGTGCAGCGCTGCGTCAACACGGTCGTACGACTTTCGAACAGCGTCTTCACTGCCCAGACATTCAGCGTCACCGCGGCAATCGTCAAAAGAGCGCCAATACCCCAAGCGATAACGGCCCCTGGATAGGGGAGCCGCACGGGATAGTCCTTATTCAAGTAAAGCGCTGCTATAACTGCAAGACTATAAATTAAAGGCGGCCACGGAAAACTCAGCGACTTGGAACGATAGGCATTCATAGAATAACCCTGTCATTGCGCTTGCTCCGAGCACTGTAATGCGATTCGGTTTATTCGTTCATCGCCATCTGCTTTGATCGCCCCGGATTCCAGGGGTAAAAAGAGGTTTTGCGCCTGCAGTTTGTCAAGCGTGCACTGGCAAAAGCTGCGGCACATGGTTTCGCTGCCGGACCGTACGCAAGAGGCCTGGCATTGCTTGAGATAGCCGAGCGTAGGGTCGGGAGTCGGTGCGGGCGCGACCAGCGA
This sequence comes from Rhizobium sp. CB3090, assembly GCF_029714285.1. Taxonomy (NCBI): domain Bacteria; kingdom Pseudomonadati; phylum Pseudomonadota; class Alphaproteobacteria; order Hyphomicrobiales; family Rhizobiaceae; genus Rhizobium; species Rhizobium sp. CB3090. The sequence goes on along the minus strand of NZ_CP121662.1, from coordinate 1,488,082 downwards.
AAGAAGGTAGACGAGACCGAAGAGCACCGGCTGGTGAACGAGGTAGAAGATCAGGCTGTGGCGGCCGACGCGGGCGATCAGGTTGCGGCCGGGACCAAGCTTTGCCAGTGACCGAAGCCACCCAAAGGACATGGCCAGTTGTGCGATGCCGAGCCCGAAAAGGAACGGCGTCAGCCAGGGGAAAACCGGTACGTAGTCATTCGATCGCGGCAGGTTTTCCGACAAGCCGAGCCAATAGAGCCAGGGCACATCGAAGACAGCGGAATGTAGCGAAAACGGCGCGATGACATTATCAACGACAATGCCGGCGCCAAGCAGCACGGCTATCAGCAGCGTCGCGAAAGCCGGCAGGCGCAGGAAGAGCAGGCCGATGATGCTGGCGGCGGCGATGCTGTGAAGAATGCCGAAGAATATCCATTCGTCGCGCATGCCGATGAAGGTGACGATGGAGATCGCAACCGCGGCGGCCACGATCACGCCGAGGCGCTTGAAATAGGGCCGCCAGCGGATTTCGGGCGTGTTGGCAAGCACCAGGCTGAAGCCGGCGAGAAACAGGAAGGTGCTCGCGATGGCGCGGGCGTAAATTTTCAGCCAGCCGGTCTCCGCCGTGCCCGCTTCGAGATAGCCGAAAAACTCGAAATCCCAGGTGCAGTGATAGCTCGCCATCGCCAGAAGGGCGATGCCGCGGGCCGTGTCCAGAATGCCGATGCGGGGCATCTTCTGCGGTGCATCGATGCTCTCGGCGATAACGGCCATTGGCAGGTCCTTCCAGGCATGAATTCAAATCGTCGGCGCCGACTTGATTACCGCCAACGTGGCGATGTCATGGCACATCGATATCCATGATGGCCAGACGCGCATCGGAAAAAAACTGCCGGCGGATCAGGACGATGATGATGAAGACCGTCGTGACGATGAAGACGTAGGGACTGAGGAACCAGCCGAGATAGCCGATCGATAGGAAGATCGCTCTCAGGCCAGCGTTGAAGTTGCGCGCGGCAATGACATTCATGCGGATCACCCGTTCGGCGGCGCGTTCCGCCCGCACCGGATCGAGCTCGGCTTCCGCCAGCATCGGCAAGGAGCCGAAGAGGATGGTGCAATAGTTGAACAGACGATAGGCCCAGCCGAATTTGAAGAAGGCATAGCCGAACAGGCAGGCAAGTCCCGCCACCTTGATTTCGAAGGCGGTGCGGCCACCGTTGAAGACGAAGGGCAGGTCGGAAAAGAAGGCGTTGACCTTGTCGGTAGCACCGAGCAAGGCGAAGCAGCTACCAATGGCGAAGATCGACGTAGAGGCGAAGAAACCGGTGCCGTTCTGCAGACCGGACAGAATCTGCGTGTCGATCATCTTCAAGTCGCGGCGAAGCGAATTGTAGATCCATTCACGCCGGCGCTCGTTCATGGCCAGCGTCAGGCTGGTGCGGTTGAAGAAGCGGGCGCTACTGACGATCCAGTTGTGCGCGGCCCAGAGGAGAATGAAGAGGGCGAGGGCGACATAGTCGGCGGTCGTCATGAAAGCAGATTCTCCAAGTCTATTTGCCGGCGACTGTAGCGTACGTCCATTGGGGCGCAATGGCCTTATGTTTGCGCAGCATCGTGCCTATATGTAATGTCGCAAGCATGAAATCCGATGTCGGTGGATCGCTATGCGGGGTTGCTCCGATGGCGTAGCTTCGCCGTTCGCATGATTTGCCGAGGAGGCACCAAAGGTCCATGTTTCTTTCAGTTTTCGATGTTTTCAAGATCGGCGTGGGGCCTTCCAGTTCGCACACGATGGGTCCGATGTCGGCCGCCAATCGCTTCCTCGATCTCGTGCTGTCAAGCGAATGGCCGCGGCCGTCCTCGAATGTGCATGTGGATTCGATCAAAGTCAGCCTGCACGGCTCGCTCGCACATACCGGCATCGGGCACGGTACGGGCAGGGCGGTGATCCTTGGTTTGATGGGCGAGCGGCCAGATTCGGTGGACCCCGATCGAATGGATGCCATCATCGAAGAGGTGGAGCGTACTGGGCGCATCATGCCGCCGGGCCATCCGACCTATCAATTCCAGCCGAAAACCGATCTGATCTTCGACAAGAAGGTACCGCTGCCGGGCCATGCCAACGGCATGAGCTTTTCCGCCTTCGACAAGGACGAACGCCTGCTCGTCAAGCGCATCTATTATTCCGTCGGCGGCGGCTTCGTCGTCACCGACACCGAGCTCGAACAGATGCGCGCCGATAAGAAGAAGGCCTCCTCCGGTGAGCGAATTCCGTTCCCCTTCGCCACCGCCAAGCAGATGCTCGAAATGGCCGAGCGCTCAGGCCTTTCGATCGCGCAGATGAAGCGCGCCAATGAAGAGACGCGCATGAGCAGCGAGGAGCTCGACGCCGGGCTCGACCGCATCTGGGCGGCGATGAATAGCTGCATCGATCGCGGCTTGAAGGTCGAAGGCATCATGCCGGGCGGCCTGAAGGTGCGCCGCCGGGCGCGAGCAATCCACGACAAGCTGCAGGAAGAATGGCGCAGCAACCGCATCAATCCGCTGCTCGCCAATGATTGGCTGAGCGTCTATGCCATGGCAGTCAATGAGGAGAATGCCGCGGGCGGGCGAGTGGTCACAGCGCCGACCAATGGCGCAGCCGGTGTCATTCCGGCCACGATCCGCTACTACCAACATTTCCATGAGGATTGGGATCAGGACGGCATCCGCAACTACCTGCTGACCGCGGCTGCCGTCGGCGGCATCATCAAGCATAATGCCTCGATCTCCGGCGCCGAAGTGGGCTGTCAGGGCGAGGTGGGCTCGGCGGCCGCGATGGCGGCTGCGGGGCTTGCCGCCGTGATGGGCGCGACGCCCGCACAGATAGAAAACGCCGCCGAGATTGCGCTGGAACACCATCTCGGCATGACCTGTGACCCTATCGCCGGCCTCGTGCAAGTACCCTGCATCGAGCGCAATGCGCTCGGCGCAGTCAAGGCAGTGACGGCTGCATCGCTCGCCATCAAAGGCGACGGTCAGCATTTCGTGCCGCTCGATGCCTGCATCGAAACCATGCGGCAGACCGGCTACGACATGAGCGAGAAATACAAGGAAACGTCTACGGGCGGGCTCGCGGTGAATGTCGTCGAGTGTTGAGTGTGGAAGCCTCACTCTAAAAGCTTGACGCTGCCCGCCAAAAGGATTTCAACGGGCGGCATGGCTTTGCATCTCATCAAATTATGCGTTGGCGCCGACTCTCTCGATGATCTGCGCGAATGGGTTTCCGAACGGGCGATGAGCGCCATCGCCGCCGGATTGGAGCCGCACACCACCCATACGACCCGGATGGTGCCGAAGCGTATGGAAGAGCTACTGGACGGCGGGTCGCTTTATTGGGTGATCAAGGGGCAGGTGCAGGCGCGACAGAAACTGCTCGGCATCGAAACCTTCACAGACGTTGACGGCATCCAACGTTGCCGACTCATCCTCGATCCAAGCGTCGTCGAGACCGCTGGCCAGCCGCGCCGCGCCTTCCAGGGCTGGCGATATCTGCCGCAAGAGGATGTGCCGCGTGACCTCGACAGCCTTGGTGGTGTCGCTGAACTTCCCGCAGACTTGAGGCGGGAACTTTCGGAATTGGGATTGCTTTAGCGCAATCGCATCAACACCGGAGCTTGGCCGTTCGGCGCTGTGATGTGCAGGTGGATGTGGGCTTCCGGTTGAGAATAGCGCCAGGCGCGGGCTCCGTGGCAGAGCAGGATGCCGATCAGGTCTTTCGTTTTGTTGCGCGAGCGCGACCTGTTGAGGCCAAGATCGGCTAACCGCATGGCTGCCTCATGCAGCGGATGAAGAGCAAAGCTCTTCGATTTCGTCTTTCCCCCGCCATCGAGCGAGAAACCCGGAAAGTTCTCGTTCATCGCCATTTTCACACCCCGTAACACATTACAAACTCAGGGCCGGCCCCTAGTTATACGTGGCCGGAAGAACCGGATTCCGCGACCCGGAATCCGGTAGATCTTCGAACGATGCGGCACGAAAAACCGTGTCACGTCCTTATTCCAAGCTCGCCCAGCACTTCATGCCGGCTTTCTTGAGAGCTTTGCAGGCGTTGACAGCCGCATTCTGGTCCTCGAAACCGCCGAAACGAGCGCGATAGCCGCCATCAAAGGCAAGCGCATAGGGTTTGGCCAAGCGCAAAGCCTTGCCGCCCTTGCTCTTGGCGGTATCGAGCAGATCGTTGGCGCCGTCCTTGCTGGAGGAAATGCCGATCTGAACGACCCAGCCGGTCGGGCCGGTCTCAGCCTTGCTCGCCTTGGCAGCCTTCTCGGGCTTTTCAGCCTTTTCCGTCTTTTCAGCCTTTTGGGTCTTGATGATCTTGGTATCGGATTTGGACGTAGACGCCGTCGTGACGGAATCGACTTCATCCGTGTCGTTTTCATCCGCAAGTGTCGATGCCGGCTCGATTGAAGCGACTTCATCGGCTGCAGCGCGTTGCTTCTGCCTAGTCGCAAGCAGCGGATTGCTCGACTTTGGCGTTATCGCCGCAAAAGCCGCAGCGCTGGACGGCTGCTGATCGTCGTCAGCCTCGGCGGTCTCGTCTTTGCTCATCTTCACGTTGCCGGCAGCCGCCATGCGGGCGCTTGCAGCCTGAACGTCCGGCGCTTCCGCGGTCGTCTGAGCGACCACGTTAGAGGCGATATGCTTCGCGGACGCTTGTGGCAGATAGGTGGCGATCAGCTTGCGCATCTGGTTGTCGCGTGCGGGCGTCGAGGCGCCGCCGAGCACGACGCCGACGATCGACCGGCCGTCGATCTTTACCGAAGTGGCGAGATTGTATCCGGCAGCACGGGTGTAACCCGTCTTGATGCCGTCGACACCACGAACCGAGCCGAGCAGATGGTTATGGCCCGGGATTACTCTGTTGCCGAGACGAAAGCTCGTCTCAGAGAAGAAGCCGTAATATTGCGGGAAGTGCTCACGCAGCGCGATACCCAAACGGGCCTGATCGCGCGCCGTCGTCATCTGCGCGGTATTCGGCAGGCCGTTCGGATTGCGATAAGTCGTGCGCGTCATTCCAAGCGCGCGGGCCTTGTCGTTCATCATGCGGGCAAAGTTATCTTCCGAGCCGCCCAGCATTTCGCCGAGCGCCATCGCCGCATCATTGGCCGACTTGGTGACGATGCCGAGGATCGCCTCCCGAACGGTAACAGACCGGCCGGTACCGATGCCAAGCTTGGTCGGGGCCTGCGAGGCAGCGTTTTTCGAGAAGACGACGGGAGTATCGAGTGTGATCCGACCGGCTTCAAGCGCCTCGAAGGTCAGATAGACAGTCATCATCTTGGTCAGCGAGGCGGGGTAGTGAAGCGTATCCGCATTTTCGCTGTAGAGAACATTACCCGTGTTCGCATCAATGACTATGCCCGCGTATTTCGGGCCTCCGGCCGCATCAGACACATCGACGGTAACCGTTACCGTCGCAGTCGTGATTGCCAAACCGAACAGCGCCCTCGCCAAAAACTTGCCGGAGTTTGATGAGGATGCGGAAAAAATTGATCTGGACACTACTTCACTCTCTGCTTGCATTTACGTTCTCGATTATCCGGCCGCCGCCTCCATGAACGCCCGTTGAGGTCCAAGAGTAGGGGCTTAGCGTTACCAATCGGTTTATGATGAACAGTTGGTTTCAAGTTTCCGCATAATTTTAGTCATCACTTACGGAGATTCGGTTGCGCTGGTTGTATCGACAAGGCGGGTCTTGACGAAATTCCGGACAGCGGCATCCATCGTCTGCCAGTCACCAAGCTGATGACTGGAAAAACGATAAAGCACGCTGAGATCCTTGCCCACCTTGATATCCCTTTGACAATCGCCGCTGGTCGCCTGATCGGCCGAAGTGGGCAAGATACAGCGCACGACATAATCCGGCTCGCCGGCGCGCGGCGCAGTCAGAAGCACTTCGCCATTGTAGCCGGCGTCGGCGCGCAGGCGATGCGCCGTCAACCCATGCGGACCGGCGAACGCGTCGCCTTCCATCAGATGCGAATAGATCGGCTCCAGCCGGCCGGACATGTCGCGCGACATCGTACTCTGGCTGAGCTGCAGGAAAATCAGCGACGAAGCCTGGGAAATATCGTCAAAGCGCAGGCGGTCGGCATCGCTATAGCCCTGCATCTGCGGCCAGGTGAGATAGAGATCGACGCGTTCCGCGACACCGCTTACCCGTTCGCTCGGGAAACGAATGGTATTGGCGCCAAGACGCAGCGTATCCTCGCCGATCGTTACTGTGATCGGCTTGATATCGGCAGTGTGGCCGGCCAGCGATATCTTCTCGCCGAGCCAGCGGCCGCCGACGGTGATGGCGACGGTAAGGGCGGCGAGTACGGCAACGCCCGCGGTCAGACGGTAAACAAGGCCGCTTGATATCAGCGGCTGTTCGTCGATCGTGGAGGCGGACGACAGAGGAGGGGTCATGCTCTTGCCTTCGGTTCCATCCGCCTTGGAAACGATCGTCAATGACGCGTCCGCCGCGGCTCAAGACCCCTGATGAGTCTCGTTGTGGAATGATTGCCGCCTTGATGGTTAATGACCGATTAAAAATGCGTCGGCTCACATATTTATCGGCACGAACACCTTTCCGCAAATCGGGGCGGATTTCGGGCCGAAGGGGGCAGCGTGCACGTTTTCCCCTGCAATTGCCTTGGGGGTAGTCCTGAAATGAAAAAGAGCCGTTCCCGGGACAGCGGGAACGGCTCCGAGGCGCCGGTCGGGACAGAAATGCGGGGACAGACCGGGGCCTTTGACCGAGACCGCCGGTGCTATCTCACCGGCGATCGCATGGCGGACTTACTTCAAGCTGCCGACCGCGACGGCGCGGCCATCCTGAATCTTGACCCAGCGGGCCGGATCGTCGGCGGACTGACGCTTCAGGAACGTATATTCGGTGTCCGACCAAAGCTTCACCTTGTTGCGCATGTTGTCGAGAACGAAGTCGCCGCGATCGGTGCGCACCGTCAACACGGCATGGCCTTCGCCGTTCGGCTGCAGCACGACCGTCATCAGCAGATCAGAGGCAGAAAAGCCGGCATCGATCAGTTCCTTCCGCTTCAGCAGAGCGAAATCCTCGCAGTCGCCGGCGGTGGTCGGGATCGCCCATTTTTCCTCGACGCCATAGAGATCCATATCGGTCATCGGCTTGATCGTCGTGTTGACCGTGTAGTTGATCTTCAGGATGGTCTTCCAGCGATCCTCAGTCAGAAGAGCGGGACCAGAATCGCCGCCGGCATAAGCGCATTCCTTCGGATTTTCCTTGCAGAACTCATAATGACCGATCGGGGGGGCAGCATCACCGGTGATCGTCATGTTGGCCGGCGTCGCATGGGCGAAGCCGAGACAGCCGAAGGTGAAAAGAGCCATTGCGGCATAGCCGCGAAGAAGGAATTGAAAGCTCATGTCCGTGTCCCTGTTTTATTGGGAACAGAATGACATGCAGGCTTTTATCCGACGCAAAATTACGTAGTCAAATTAATGGCTTAGTTGATTCAAATGCGGATCGAATTGTCATAAAATGAGAGCAAAACTTGAATCGAACTTTCGGAGAATTCGATTAAAATTGGAGTGTTTCTCCCCGAGGGCTGCCGCGTTGGGATTCCCCATACCCATTTGTTTTCAAATGATTTTGTTCTCTGCGATAGAAATCGGCGAGGCACACTATTTGCCGACAGCGGCGTGAAAATGGGACAGCCGCTTCATCTCAGCACATCGCCAGAGCGTCGTCAGTGCCGGAATTTCCCTCAACCTGTGCCATTTTGGGAAAAGGTCTGCCAAAAAAATTTGAATTTTTTTGGCGTCAGCCAATGACGCGAAATTCATCGGTTGCGTCGACGATGGCTGCTGCCATCTCAAACGTCGCCGGCGAATGAGCGGAATTAGGAACCACGACCAATCTTGCTGCGGGCCATGCCCGCGACAGTTCCCATGCTGTAACGACGGGCGCCTCGAGATCGAGCCGGCCCTGGATCATCACGCAGGGAATATCGCTAAGCCGGTGAATGTCTCTCAGTATCTGCCCGTCTTCCAACCAGCCGCGATGATGGAAGTAATGTGTGATGATGCGCGCTCTTGCGGTGAGGTATCGGGGATCGGACCAGCGGCTGGGCAAGGTCGCGCTGATATCGACGAGGATCGAAGCCGATTCCCAATCGTGCCAGTCCTTAGCAGCCTTGACATGGACGGCCGGATCCGGATTACGGAGCAAGCGATGGTACGCGGCAACCAAGTCGCCGTCGCGCTCGCTCTCTGGCACGCCAGCACGGAAGCGTACCCATTCCTCAGGAAAGAAACGGGCAAGCCCATTATAAAGCCAATCGATCTCGGACTGCCGGGTCATGGTGACGCCAACGACAATGAGGGCTGCAACGAATTGCGGATGCGTCTCGGCATAGACCAGTGCCAGCGTACAGCCCCAGGAATTGCCATAGACTAACCAGCGCTCGATACCAAAGAAGCGCCGAAGCTTCTCGATGTCCTCAACCAGGTGCCATGTGGTGTTGGCGGAAAGATTGGCCTTCGGCTCGGATGCATGCGGTCGGCTACCGCCGCAGCCGCGCTGGTCGAATTGAATGATGCGATAGTGTTCCAGATCGAAAAAGCGGCGAGTACTCGCGGAACTGCAGGAGCCCGGACCGCCATGCAGGACGACGACGGGAACACCCTTCGGATTGCCCGATTGCGTCCAACAAATGCTGTGGCCATCGCCGATGTCAAGCATGCCCTGATCATAGGGCTCGATTTGAGCATAAAGCGTCTTCATCGGCCGTCACACGGACAGAGGGGCGAAACACGGCTATTTCACAAGCCGACGTGACAGCACGATGACAGATTTAGAGAAATTCGCGCAAGGTCTCGCGAGATTGCAGCGAGAGAAATTCGATCGCGACGCCTTCCATGAAATGGCGCACGATGCGGCCGCGCATGTTGCCGAGGCGTACCGGCGTTCCGATCGGTGGGCGTGCCTCGACATCGACGGCAGCGCCGGAGAGCGACAGGTCCATGATGCGGCAGACGTAGCGCGTGTCGTCCTCCAGCGTCAATTCGCTGAGGGTATTGCGCGGTGTAAGGCGGTCGTGGCGGCGATCTTCCGGCAGACCGAGCTCATGTTTGTTGGCCAGCCACGTGAGCTGAGCCGCGAGCTTCTCTCGCTTGCGATCGGTGGCATTGATCGACATGCTGAAGCCGCGGGCGTCAACGGCGAGAACATGGCCTTCGACCCGGCCGAGATGATCGATATAGGCCACGACGCGCTCATTGGCGCGTGGACGGCCGGGGCAGGTGACGTACATGTCGCCGGGCGACATATCCGTGACCAGGCATTCGAATTCCTCATAATTGGCCAGCATCAAGCGGCCCTGCATGTTGATCGGAACCCGCTGAAAGGTCCGCTGATCCATGCGAGACGAATTTCCTGCCAATTGGTTTGGCCGCGTCGTCTGAGCTGGCTGGAATGATTGCATGAAAGGGCTTCTTCAACCAATTATGTTTCCTGCAATCACTAGCCGAAACTTCTTAAGGTAATATTGTCTTCTCTGAGAGATAGCTCAGAGAAGACGGTTAAATCTGTATCGCGATGAGTCAACCTTTTCGTGATCGCGTCCATCCGCTTTTGGATTCAGTTTGCGCCGCATCAATTCACCGAGCCCTGCACCATCATGACGGGAGATCAAATCGGCAGGCTCCGGATATAATGGCACTTCGACGCGCCGGGCAGGGCGCTCGGACAACAGGCTGCTGCGATCGAGCGCAAGGAACTCCAGACGCTCGCTACCGAGCCAAGACAAGTGTGCAACTGGCGTTAGGCAGCCGAGCAGCCGGTCACAGACATCGCCGGCCGAACGTACCGGCATCAGCACCATTTCAAAGGCTATATTGCGACCGCTGATGCTGTAACCGGTCGCATTGATCAAGGCAGGAACCACATGCGACATCACGCCGGCAGCGATGCGTACGGGATCGTCAGGCTGGCTGCCGGCCCACAATGCAGCAAAACTCTCGCCGCGAAGCTCGCGCCCCATGAAGCTGCAGATCGCCGTTCCGGCCAGCCGAAAGCGTGGCGCCTCGTTCGGCACTGACTCCAGAATGAAGAGCTGAGGCAGAATATGGCGGACTGCCGAAGGCTGTATCAAATTGCGCAAGGGCGCATCGGCATTGCCGCGAAGCTGCTCCCAGTAGGTAAATATCTCAGTGCTGGTTTTCTGCCGCATGATGCGCCCCATGTCCCATTTCAGTTCAGGTGCCCGGGCATTCATTGCCCTTGCATCATGCCATGCTTATTTCGTGCCACGGCCGGGCCGTTAAGGTTAAAAGAGGGTTTCATTTGCTTTGAGCGGCCATGCGTGGGAGAAATAGACCATCACTTCACGAGGGTGACGCACAGACTATCTCGGGCGTGGGACATACCATTGCGGCATGTCCCAGCGAGGGGCGCCCGAACAAGCCGTCTAACGGGGTTAGGCGGCTTTTTTTTTGATATTTGCTGCTGTATGTCTCGAGTCCCTTCTCAAGATGTCAGAGCAAATCATGGATGATGCCGAGCCACCGCGCCACGAGCCCGAGGAAAATCGGCCGCCGAAGCGAGTTCCTGCTTTCAACCTTCCGCCCGTCATCGTCGCAAGCCTCGGCCTACTCATCGTCGTCTTCGCTATTCAAAACCTGCCTTGGTGGTCGGACGATGCGCTGAATTGGCTCTATTTCACCTTCTGCTTCATTCCCGCACGTTACGCCGTTCCGCTGTCGCAACAGGGGCTGGAATGGCTGTGGACACCGGTTACCTATTCGCTCCTGCATGGCAGCATCGAACATATCGTCTTCAACGGGCTGTGGCTGATGGTCTTTGCTGCGCCCGTCGCGCGCCGGATCGGCGTTGCGCGTTACGTGATCTTCTGGATTCTTTCTGCGGCTGCATCGGCATTCCTGCATGCCGCCATCTATTGGGGAGACCAAAGCTTGCTGATCGGCGCGTCGGGCGTCGTTTCGGGGCTCATGGGAGCGGCCTGCCGTTTTGCCTTTCCCGCCATGGACGGCCCCCGTGTCGGCATTCGGCAGGCGCATCTTAATCCGCGGCTGTCGATCGCGGCCTCGCTGCGCAGCCGCACGGTCGTCGCCTATATCGTGATGTGGATTGCCGGCAATGCGCTCGTCGCCTTCGGTATAACCATCGTCGGTGACAGCGCGCAGCCGGTCGCCTGGGATGCACATATCGGCGGCTTCTTTTTCGGCTTCCTGCTGTTTGCCCTGTTCGACCGGCAACCTCGCATCGAGCTCGAAGACTCGGCTGCATAGGTAAAATGAAGCTGTTGCTTTCTGACCCTCACTAGCGCACCATTCACAATCATCGGCGGCGAAGGGAGGAGACCAGCGTCAGTCGATGAAGGCAGCATCGGTCCGAATCCGGAGGCGATTCGGAACAAAACCGAGGCTCAATTGTTCACTTTGCTTTCGAGATGGGAGGATCGAATGCCAGTCTCCGTCAAAGCCATACTTGATGCCAAAGGTCGCAACGTTACCACGACCGGGGGAAATACGACCCTTGCGGAAGCCGCTAAAATTCTGAGTGAGAACCGCATCGGCGCCATTGTCGTCGTCGGAATGGCGGGCAAGATTTCCGGCATTTTCACCGAGCGCGATGTCGTCAACGCAGTCGCCAAGCACGGCCCGGATAGCCTCAACCAGCCGATCGCTTCGCTGATGACGGCGAAGGTGCACCGCTGCAAGGAAGACACCACCACCGATGAGCTGATGGAACTGATGACACACCGCCGCTTCCGCCATGTTCCGGTCGAAGAAAAAGGCAAACTGACGGGCATCATCTCGATCGGCGACGTCGTCAAATGGCGCATCCGCGAAATCGAACTCGAAACCGAGCAGATCAAGGCTTATATCGCGGGGTGAGGAGCGGTTCGGCAAAGCCGAAGCAATCGACCCGGTGGGTCGATTGCAGCGATCAATGCCCTGAGCCTAAAGCGAGGGGCCGGATTTCGCGGCATTGTCGGATCTAAAGCTCGTCGCGATCTTTCAGATTCGCTCTGACGCTTTAGCTCTTTGCTTTTGCATGTCGTTCTCGCAAAACCGCCGCACACTTTTGCGCGACATGCATTAACTGCTCGGCGGAGCCGAAACGGCTCTACTTTCGCTGCGCCCTTCCGTAACCGAATGATTGACGCCCTATCGGGCAAAGGCTTCCTGCATGCGCCTGATTTCGGCGAGCCGGACCGAAGTCTCTTCATAGCCGCGCTCGATCGCTTCGCCAGCACGATGAAACTCAGAGAGACCGATGTCGCTTAGGCGCGGGTGCAGCGCGAGATCCGGCGGATCGCCGGCGAGGCGTGCACGGGAAATTCGATCCTGTATGATGTTGAAAGCCTGCACCATGACACCGGTCATCCCGAGCTTGGTATAGGGCGCTTCACGTTGCGGCTCGCCATTCAATGGACCGGTATTGTGTTTGACGACGGCTGAACGGCCATAGAGATCGTAATGCAGGTTGACGGCCACCACGAGCGGCTGTTCATAGGCGCGGCAGACAGAAACGGGCACAGGGTTGACCAGTGCGCCATCGACCAGCGTACGGCTGTTGGTGCGCACCGGCTCAAAAATGCCGGGCAGGGCATAGGATGCCCGCAGCGCTGTGATCAGCGAACCGTTCGTGATCCAGACTTCGTGGCCGGTATTCAGTTCCGACGCGACGGCGACGAACGGGTGGTCCAGGTCCTCGATCGTAAAGCCTTCAAGGTGTTCCTGCATGCGCTTGGTAAGCCGCATGCCGCCGAAAAGACCACTGCCGCCGATGGTAAGATCGAGAAGGCTGGCGATGCGGCGCATGGTCAGCGAGCGGGCAAAGCCCTCCAGTTCATCAAGTTTGCCGGCAAGATAACAGCCGCCGACCAGGGCTCCGATGGAGGTACCGGCGATCATGCCGACCTCGATGCCGGCCTCGCTCAAGGCGCGCAGCACGCCGATATGCGCCCAACCGCGAGCGGCGCCACCGCCAAGTGCCAGCGCAATCTTTACTTTCTTTGGGGGAGTGGTGTCAGCGGGCAGGGCAGGTATGTTCTGTGAGGTGGTCGGACCTGAACCGACAGGAGCCTGCCCACCGCTCTGACGAATCAACCCCCAATTCAACATGGCATGCCATCCTCCGAGGCGTATAACTGCCTCTTGCTAAAATATTGTCCCTTTTTTGTTTCCAAATCGTATATTCGGCTGTTGCTTATTAAGCCGGCGAGCGGTGCTTACTGCCCATAGACCTCGCCGGGATCGAAATGCAGGTGATCGTCGACGACGTTCAGCACCGGCTTTCCATCCTCCAGCTCGACAGTGCGATAGAAGCAAGAACGCCGTCCAGTATGGCACGTCGCGTCGTGACCGGCGACCTCAACTTTCAGCCAGATAGCATCCTGATCACAATCGGTACGCATCTCCTTCACCGTCTGCAGATTTCCGGAGGTTTCACCCTTTTTCCAGATTTTTCCGCGCGAACGGCTGAAGTAGTGCGCCGTTTTTGTCTTTATGGTCAGCGCCAGGGCTTCGGCATTCATATGCGCGACCATCAGCAGTTCACCGTCATGGGCGTCGGTAACGATCGCGGTGATCAGGCCGCGATCGTCGAAACGCGGCGTGAAATCGCCCGCATCCTCAAGCTCGGACTTATCTGCGGAAGGTTCATTGAATACCAGGTTCATCTCGGCTCTTTCGTTGAAGCCCAATCAGCGGCTCCGGACCATCGTCATGAAGCGGACCTGCTCGGCCGGATCGGCCTTGAAGGCGCCGGTAAACGTCGTCGTCAACGTCGTCGAGCCCTGCTTCTGCACGCCGCGCATCGCCATGCACATATGCTCCGCATCGAGCATGACGGCCACGCCGCGCGGGCGCAGCGAGTCGTCGATGGCGTTGGCAATCTGAGCGGTCATGGCCTCCTGCGTCTGCAGGCGGCGGCCGAAGATTTCGACGACACGGGCGATCTTGGAAAGGCCAAGGACGCGGCCGTTCGGCAGATAGGCGACATGCGCCTTGCCGATGATCGGTACCACGTGATGTTCGCAATGCGAGAAAAACGGAATGTCGCGCACGAGGACCATGTCATCATAGCCGGAAACCTCCTCGAAGGTGCGGCCGAGCACGTCCTCGGGGTTCAAATCGTAGCCAGAGAAGAGTTCGCGGTACGCCTTGGCGACACGGGTCGGCGTATCGAGCAGCCCTTCGCGCTGCGGATCGTCACCTGCCCAGCGAAGCAGAACGCGGACTGCGTCCTCGGCTTCCTTTTGAGATGGACGGTCCGATACCGGATTGGATTCAACTGCTTGCGGAAAGTTCTTTACAATGGCGTCCATTACCTGTGGTCTCCTGATCCGCATCGCGGATCTCATTTTGTCGGACTCGCCACTGGTATCCTCCGGAACGTGGAGAACTATGCACCTTTGGCGGGCTCCGGGGCGTTCTGGCTGGCGGACAAGCCTGCCGTCCTGCACGGTTTCCCATCAAACTTACAGAAGACCATTGCAATTTGATGGTCTTCGAACGACATACATATAGTATGACATTGTCCCTGTGAAAGTGTCCTAATGAGACACGCTGCGTTTTTTGTTATGAAACAAAGACCGGGCGCGTCGGAGCAAAGCGATGATGGACGACATCTACAACAGCAAGATTTTGGAATTTGCCGGCAATATCGAACGCATCGGCAGCCTTTCCGACGCCGATGCAAGCGCTCAGGCCCATTCCAGGCTTTGCGGCTCCCGCGTCAAGATCTGGTTGAAAATGGACGGCGAGGTCGTGACGGATTTTGCCCACGACGTCAAGGCCTGCGCGCTCGGACAGGCCTCTTCCTCCATCATGGCCCGCCATGTCGTCGGTGCTACCGCCAGCGAATTACGGCAGGCACGCGAAGATATGCTCGCGATGCTGAAGGCGGATGGCGAGGGGCCTACGGGGCGTTTCGAAGACATGCGCTATTTGCGACCGGTCAGGGATTACAAGGCCCGGCATGCTTCGACGATGCTGACCTTCGATGCCGTGGTGGATGCGGTCGGTCAGATCGAGGCGGCACGCGAACCTCATCGGGCCGTGGCGACCGTTTGATCAAGGCTGCAGGCGATGTGCCACCTCTGCTCCATGCAAGATGACGAAGTTGAGGGAGGAGCGGCTGCAGGCTCCAAAAGGATAAGGCGTGACGAAATATCGCCCCACGGCAACAGCAAGCCACGCCATTCCCGCAATTATTCCGGCCCTTTCCGCAAAACGCCCGACCGGCTTCTGGGCATGGCTCTCATCCGCTTCTATCAACTGACGCTTTCCGGTTTCATCGGCAATTCCTGCCGCCATATCCCGACCTGCTCGGAATACGGCTATGAATCGATTGCCCGGCATGGCCTGTGGGCCGGCGGCTGGATGACGTTGTTCCGCGTCGCGCGCTGCGGTCCCGGAGGCACGAGCGGGCTTGATCCCGTGCCGGAAACGCTGGAGAACCGCTATCATTGGTGGACGCCCTGGCGTTATTTCCGCCTGGGACAAAAGGTCGCCTGACGGCATGGCGGTCTACATCGCGCTTCTGCACAGTATCGTCCTCGGCGGCGGTCGGCGTGTCGTTATGAGCGATTTGCGGGCAATGGCGGAAGACATTGGATTTTTCAACGTCAAAACGCTGGTTGCAACCGGCAATCTCGTTTTCGAGGCTGACGAGCAACCAATTGCAGAGATCGAGGCGAAGCTCGAAGCAGGCTTCGTGAAGACTTTTGGCAAGCATGTCGATATCATTGTCCGCGATGCGGAGACATGGCACAGGCTCGCCGCCGGCAATCCGTTCAGCGATGGCAGGGGCAGTGAGGTGGTCGTCCGCGTCATGCGAAAAACGTTGGAACCATCGGTGATAGCAACCCTCGACAGATACAGACACGACCCTGAACGCCTGGCGGTGGTCGACGGCGACCTGTGGATCGATTTTGGCGGCAAGGCGAGCGAAAGCCGTCTGCTCTCGGCGCTCACCACCAGGCGCCTCGGCGCAGGCACGTTGCGCAACTGGAACACGGTGCGCGGATTGGCCGAGATGATCGGCGAGTAGAGCTGCTTTTCCTTTACTGGAGGGCGAAATACGGCTATCAGGCGCGCGAACATAAGTCAGCATTCACTTAGTTCGCATCTTTCAAAACCACCCGCATTCGTTGGCGGGACTGGACAAGGAGAATTTTCGATGTCCCAATCCGTTTCCCTGACATTTCCCGATGGCTCCGTACGCAGCTACGATGCTGGCGCAACCGGCCGGGATGTCGCCGAATCCATTTCCAAGTCGCTTGCCAAAAAGGCCGTCGCCATTGCAATCGACGGTACCGTGCGCGACCTTTCCGATCCTGTGGCCGAAGGCAAGATCGAGATCATCACTCGCAATGACGACCGCGCGCTGGAACTGATCCGGCACGATGCGGCGCACGTCATGGCGGAGGCGGTGCAGGAACTGTGGCCCGGCACGCAGGTAACCATCGGCCCGGTCATCGAAAACGGCTTCTACTACGACTTTGCCAAGAACGAACCCTTCACGCCCGACGACCTGCCGGTCATCGAGAAGAAGATGCGCGAGATCATCCAGCGCAATGCGTCGTTCACCAAGCAGATCTGGTCGCGCGAGAAGGCAAAGGAAGTCTTCGCTGCAAAGGGCGAACGCTACAAGGTCGAACTTGTCGATGCCATTCCGGAAGGGCAGGACCTCAAGATCTATTACCAAGGTGATTGGTTCGATCTTTGCCGTGGACCGCACATGGCCTCCACCGGCCAGATCGGCTCGGCCTTCAAGCTGATGAAGGTGGCTGGCGCCTATTGGCGCGGCGACAGCAACAATCCGATGCTGACCCGCATCTATGGCACGGCCTTCGCCGAACAAGCCGATCTCGATAACTACCTGCACATCCTCGCCGAAGCGGAGAAGCGCGATCACCGCCGTCTCGGTCGCGAAATGGACTTGTTCCACTTCCAGGAAGAAGGCCCCGGCGTCGTCTTTTGGCACGGCAAGGGCTGGCGCATGTTCCAGACGCTGGTGTCCTATATGCGTCGGCGGCTGCAGGGCGACTATCAGGAAGTCAACGCGCCGCAAGTGCTCGACAAGTCGCTTTGGGAGACTTCCGGTCACTGGGGCTGGTATCGCGATAACATGTTCAAGGTCACCGTCGCTGGCGACGAGACCGATGACGATCGCGTCTTCGCGCTGAAGCCGATGAACTGCCCCGGCCATATCCAGATCTTCAAGCATGGCCTGAAGTCTTACCGCGAACTACCGATCCGGCTTGCGGAATTCGGTGCAGTGCATCGCTACGAGCCTTCGGGCGCTTTGCACGGGCTGATGCGCGTGCGCGGCTTTACGCAGGACGACGCGCACATCTTCTGCACGGACGAGCAGATGGCGGCTGAATGCCTGAAGATCAACGATCTCATCCTGTCGGTCTACGAGGATTTCGGCTTCAAGGAGATTGTCGTCAAGCTCTCGACCCGCCCGGATAAGCGCGTCGGCTCTGACGATCTCTGGGACCGGGCCGAAAGCGTGATGATGGACGTGCTGAAGACCATCGAGGCACAGTCCGAAGGACGCATCAAGACCGGCATTCTGCCGGGCGAGGGCGCGTTCTATGGCCCGAAGTTCGAATACACGCTGAAGGACGCCATCGGCCGTGAATGGCAATGCGGCACGACGCAGGTCGACTTCAACCTGCCGGAACGCTTCGGCGCCTTCTATATCGACCAGCATTCCGAAAAGACGCAGCCGGTGATGATCCATCGCGCCATCTGCGGTTCGATGGAACGCTTCCTCGGTATCCTGATCGAGAATTTCGCCGGCCATATGCCCCTCTGGGTGTCGCCGCTGCAGGTGGTGGTGGCAACCATCACCTCGGAAGCCGACGAATATGGCAACGAGGTTGCTGAAGCGCTGCGCGAAGCCGGGCTCGATGTCGAGACCGATTTCCGCAACGAAAAGATCAACTACAAGATCCGCGAGCATTCGGTGACGAAGGTTCCGGTCATCATCGTCTGCGGCAAGAAGGAAGCCGAAGAGCGTTCGGTCAACATCCGCCGCCTCGGCAGCCAGGCGCAGACGGCGATGTCGCTCGATGAGGCCATCGCCTCGCTTGCACTCGAAGCCACGCCGCCGGATATCCTGCGCAAGCGTGAAGCCAAGCGTTCCAAAGCCGCTTGATATCAGATGTTGTCTGACGGCCCTCTCAAAGAGCCGTCAGACAACTGACATGAAACTTTAATATATATTTGAATCAGAGCGTTGCGCCGGTTGCTGCCCAACATTGGCGCAATTGGTTTGAGGAGCGGGGCAGCCCGTCGCGGATTTGGATTTCAAAGAATTATCCTACGCCAATGAACGGGATACGCGCATCAAGCGCTGGTTCATCCGCTCCATCGAAGGCCTGTCGGGACGTGATCGTTATGCCCGGCTTTATGACATCTGGCGCAGCGATATTGTCGGCAAGAGCGAACGTGTCTTCGGCAAGATGCTCGATCTCATCGATGTGAGCCTGGTTGCCAAGGGCGAGTGGCCGCTGCCGGAGATTCCGGATGCGCCGATCGTCATCGTCGCCAATCATCCGTTCGGCATCGGCGACGGCATCGCAATCCTGGCGCTGGCCGAGCAGCTCGGCAGACCCTTCAAGGTGCTGATACACAACGAATTGCTGAAAGTGCCTGAGATGGCCGATTATTCGCTGCCGGTTTCCTTCGAGGAAACCAAGGAGGCAATGGCGATCAACATGAAGACGCGCCACGAGGCCGTTCGCCTGCTCAAGGAAGGCACGACGATCATCGTTTTTCCGGCCGGCGGTGTCGCGACGGCCAAGAAGGGCTTCGGCCGCGCCGAGGACCTGCCGTGGAAAATTTTTCCGGCAAAACTCATTCAATCGGCGCGCGCCAGCGTCATTCCCATCTATTTCGAAGGGCAAAACGGCCGGTTGTTTCATCTCGCCAGCCGTGTTTCGCTGACGCTGCGTCTTTCCCTGCTGATCCGCGAATTCCGCCGTCTTTCCGGCAGCACCATCACAGCCCATGTCGGCAGGCTGATGACCTGGGAGGCACTCAGCGAAGGCAACGACCGCAAGGATCTGTTGTTAAAGCTCTACAGCGCGGTATTTTCCATGGCGCCTCCGAGGCGGGCGGTGCGAAAGAGGGCCGTATAGCGAAGGCCGCCGACATAAATTCGGAGCCTATCTCGCCCTCAGTCCATGCTCTCGCCTTCGTCGCCGCCAGATGACGGGGCCAATTGCTCATAGGTTGGCAAGGGGCGCTGCTGGCCCGAGGCGGCCGGTTGCGTCTGCGGGGTTTGGTTTTGCTGTACCTGTGGTGACGGAACCGGAATCTGTTGCGCGGGCTGTTGCTGATCATTGGCGTCTTGCGGTTGCTGTTCCTTCATCAGCACTTCGACATCGGTGTTCTTGCCGGCTGCGACGGTGAAGTCGCGCTGATAGATCTTGTCCTTGTTGCGGGCAATGGCCGTATATTGGCCTTCCGCGAGCACCATGGCGGGGAAAGCGCTGAGGCTTTCGCCGACGATATCGCCGGCAGAGGTCAGGATCGACCAGGCCGTATCGGCGATCGCCTCGCCGCCTTTGTCCGATACCAGCTTGAAAGTAATCTTCGCTGCCTTGTGCTGAATCGTCGCTTCGGTCACCTTGCCGGCTTCCACCTGGATGTCGGCCCGGATGACGGCGTTGACGGCACCGTATTCGGAGACGACGTGATAGGTGCCGGCGCTGAGGCCGACCAGCGTGTTCGGCTTGACATCGGACATGACAAGACCGCGCTCGCCGTCTTCCTTCGCATCGTTGGAATAGATCGAAAAACTCAGCTCATCCGGGGGAATGCGCACGTCGGAGCCGGAGACGGCATTCAGCACCATGCCACCGGCGTCAAGCACCATGATCTGCTTTTGCAGCACGCCGCTTTCCGGCACGGTCAATTTCTTGGTGACGCCGGCACGGCCGAAGGAGACGTTGACGAAATAGTCGCCGGGAAGGAGATGGAAAGAGGCGGAGCCGCCTTTCGAGCTTGCAACCAGCGGCAGCTTGCCGTCGGCGCCGGCAAAGGGGCTGAAGACATACCAGGAAAGACCCTGCAATTGCGGGCCACCGTCTGAGGCCAGCTTAGCCTCGAGCGAGACATCGCGCAGCGATTGACTGGACGAATTTTCGCCGCCCGGCGCTACAAAGGCGTTGAGCTTCGGCATCTTCACGCTGCCGTCGAGCTGCTTGAATTCCTGGAAGGCATTTTGCGCCGAAGCAACGGTACTCAGGCTCGCGAGCATTGCGAACGCCGTGCCCAATCGGCGAGCGGATGAAATGCCTGACATGAATTCCCAACCGTTGACTTCCGGTAAAACACAGGCCACTTCAAGACCAACGGAGTGGCAAATTCAAGACCCACTTCCTCTCGCGCATGAAAATGAAAGCAATCAATCGATGAAAACCGATATCAAGCTGGTCGATTATCTGGCGGTGCGCCGATCCATTCCCGCATTTCAAATGATGGAACCCGGCCCGGACAAAGCCGAAATCGAAAATATTCTGCGGCTCGCTTCGCGCGTGCCGGATCACGGCAAGCTCGCACCTTGGCGCTTCATAGTCTATCGCGGTGAGGAGCGCGCGCGAATCGGCGAGGAGCTGTTGAAGCTAGCACTGGAAGTCAAGCCGAACCTGTCCGAAGAGATGATCCAGGTCGAGCGCACGCGTTTCACCCGCGCGCCTGTTGTCATTGCCGTCGTGAGCAAGGCGGGACCGCATTTCAAAATCCCGGAATGGGAACAGTTGATGTCGGTGGGCGCTCTTTGCCTCAACCTGTTGATCGCGGCCAATGCGCATGGCTGGGTTTCGAACTGGCTGACTGAGTGGTTCGCCTATGACGAGCGTGCCTATCCGCTGCTCGGCGTCCAGCCGGGCGAAAAGGTAGCCGGCTTCATCCATATCGGTTCCTCCAACTTCCCATCCACCGAACGCCCACGCCCGGAACTGACGGAGACCGTGACCTGGGTCGGCGGCGAGGAAGCATGATGTTCTACACGACGGACACCAACCGGCATGGCCTGGCGCATGACCCATTCAAGGCTATCGTCGCGCCACGGCCGATCGGCTGGATCGGCAGCAAGGGCAGAGACGGCTCGCTGAATCTGTCCCCTTATTCCTTTTTCAATGCGGTCAGCGACCGGCCGAAGCTGGTGATGTTCTCTTCTGCCGGCCGAAAGGACAGCGTGCGCAATGTCGAGGAAACAGGCGTTTTCACCGCCAACCTCGTCAGCCGCCATATCGTGGAGAAGATGAATCATTCCTCGATCGCCGTCGCCTACGGCGTCAACGAGTTCGAACTGGCCGGACTGACGGCAAAGCCCGGCAAGTTGGTCGATGCGCCTTATGTCGGCGAGGCTTTTGCGGTCCTCGAATGCCGGGTGACCGAGATCATGCAGCCTAAGGGCCTCGATGGCGAGCCATCGGAAAATGTCATGGTCTTCGGCCAGGTCATCGGCATCCATATCGACGAGGCGATCATTCGCGACGGTCGGCTCGACATGGCTCTCGCGCGGCCCGTCGCGCGCATGGGCTACATGGATTATAGCGAAGGCAGCGATGTCTTCGAACTGCTGCGGCCAAAAGCGCCGTGACATCGACGCCTTTTGCCTCGCATTAGTGGTTAATAAATAAGGTAAACGGCCCGTAAACCTTTCGTCGCTAACGTGTTCGATATGAGTTCGCGGGTCGGGAATCGTCCCGCCGGTATCGGGGCGTTAGGTGATCATAGAAGCATTTCTTCGCTGGGCAGAGACCGCCAAGGCAGAGGGTAGGGCGAGGGCAGCCAATGCGCTCGGGCGCGCCTATCTGCAGTCGGAGATGCCGCGGGAAGAGCGTGCCGCGGCCGAGATGGCGATGATCTATCTGCTCGATGATCCGTCGCCGCGCGTGCGCCTGTCGCTGGCCGAAGCAGTCGCGCGTTCGCCGGATGCGCCGCGCAATATCATCCTGTCGCTGGCTGAGGATCAGCCGGAGATCGCAGGGCAGGTCGTTCTTTTTTCACCGGTGTTTACCGATGCCGATCTCGTCGACCTTGCGCTACGCGGCAGCAATGTGACACGCGTCTTGATAGCATCGCGCGGACGAGTATCACGGTCAGTTTCGGCAGCACTCGCCGAAATGGGCGGTGAGACGGAAATCCTTTGCCTGTTGGAAAACGAGGGCGCTTCGCTGTCGCGCGTCTCGCTGAAGCGGATCGCCGAGCGCCTTGGCGATCAGGCCGACATACGTGGGCTGCTTCTTGATCGAGACGCGCTGCCGTCCGATGTGCGTCACCTGCTGATGCGACATGTGAGCGAGGCACTTACTGGCTCAAGCCTTATTCAAGCTACGATCGGCGCGGGCAGGCTTCAGCATATTACCCGTGAGGCCAGCGAGGCAGCTACGGTTTCCATCGCCGGCACGGTTCAGCATGAGGACATTCCCGATCTGGTCGAGCATCTGCGACAGTCCGGCTGGTTGACACCGGCGTTCCTGATGCATGCGCTTTGCTCCGGCAAGGTGGACTTCTTCGCCGGCGCGATCACCAACCTTTCGGGCTGCGACGAGCGGCGCGTGCGCTCCATCCTTTCCACCGGCCGCATCTATGCCGTTCGTGCGCTTTATGAATCCGCCGGCTTGGCGCGCGATATCAGCATTGTTTTTGTCGAGGCGACATTGATCTGGCGTGAGGCATCGTGCGCAAACGGTGGCACTATGCTGGAAAATGTTTCTGAGCGGCTGATGCGTAAATTCAGACTTACAGAAGAGCAACCTGTCGCGGCGATGCAATTGCTCGATATGGTCGAGAAGCTCGCCAACGCCGAACGCCGGCAGACGGCGCGGACATTCGCGGCGCTGGCGGCTCTTGCCGCGGCGTGATACGCATCGGCTTTTGAAGCTTTGGGAATCTACCTTGTCACCGACCATAACTGTTGAATCACCACGTCAGGATGGCGTTGTCCGCCTCCTCGATATGTCCAATGCCTATGTGCAATCGCTTTATCCGCCGGAGAGCAACCACATGCTCGATCTGGACGCGCTCGAGAGGCCCGAAGTGACCTTCTGGGTCGCGCGGCTCGATGGCGATGCGGTCGGCTGTTGCGCGCTGGTCGAGGAAGGGGATGGTACTGCGGAGATCAAGCGCATGTTTGTCGATCCGCTTGCCAGGGGACGCAGGGTTGCACAGATGCTGATGAACGCACTGGAAGAGAAAGCGACGGAAAGAAAGCTGACGGCGCTACGGCTCGAAACCGGCATATATCAGCCGGAGGCAATCGGCCTCTACCGCAAGTTCGGTTACATCGAGATCGGACCATTCGGCAGCTACGAGCCCGATCCGCTCAGCCTGTTCATGGAGAAGATGCTTCCGTAAGGGTGAGAAGCTCTGGATTCAAAAGATTAGAGCGCCCTTTGTGCGTTCTAATGACCGCACGGCGTCTCATCAGCCGTCCGAACCGTCCCGGATACGCAACTGCAGCTCCGGCTCCTGAGCGTGGTGTTCCTCGCTCAGTTCCGCCTCGCGAATCCACTCCCGCCAGATGGCGACGATAATGGCCATGAGGACTGGACCGATGAACAGGCCGAGGAACCCCATGGTCTTGACGCCGCCGACAAGTCCGAAAAAGGTCGGCAGGAAAGGCAGCTTGATCGGGCCGCCGACGAGCTTCGGCCGCAGCGTCTTGTCGACGATGAAGAGTTCGACCGTCCCCCAGATGAACAGCCCGGCGCCGGCCCAAGGGGAGCCGCTCGCAAGCAGATAGATGGAAACCAGCGACATGGAGAGCGGCGCGCCGCCGGGCACGAGCGCCATGACCCCGGTCAGAACGCCGAGGGTGACTGCCGATGGCGCGCCTGCGATCCAATATGCGACGCCCAGCACCACGCCTTCACCGATGGCGATCAGTGTCATGCCCATGACCGTGGAGCTGATGGTCGCCGGTACCACGCGAGAAATGCGCTCCCAGCGATTCGGCAGGATACGTTCGCCCAGAAGATCGACCTGACGCACGAAGCTGGCTCCATCTCGATAGATGAAGAACAGGGCGATCAGCATGAACAGCAACGTCAGCACGACATGGAAGGCGCCGCCGCCGGCGGCAAGCACCGCCCGGTAGATATTGCCGATGTGGGCGCCGCTGACGAGCTGTGCCAACTCGCCAATGGAACCGGGGCTGCCGACATATTGCGTCCATTGATCGCCAAGCCAGGAACCGACGATCGGCAGCGCCAGTATCCACTGTGGCGGCGGGGCGCCGTCGCGGTTGACATGGACGGCCCAGGCAAACCATTCGCGGACTTCACCGACCATATAGATAGCCGAGAGCACAATCGGCAACACCAGGAAGGTGACGATAAAGGCGATGGCAATGGTTGCCGCAAGCGTCGTATTGCCGTTGGTGCGGCGCACGAGGTCGCTATAAAGCGGCCAGGTGGCGAAACCGATCACGGCCGCGGCCAGCACCGGAACGAGAAAACCGTAGAAGAAATAGATACCGGCGGCGGCAATCAGGATCAGCAGCCAACGCGCCGCCGAAATCGACGGAATAAGGGCCATGCGCGCGGGCGCGCTTGGGCCGAGCCAGCGCGGCTCCCTTGGCTTATGACGTTCGAATACACCCACCGGACTTGCTTCACTCTTTTTATTAGATCAACCGGTTATGGGGTATGATCTAGGCTGTTTCAAGGGCCATCACCTGAAAGCCCATATAATCCGTCGCCATGACAACCGGACGACTACCGGTGCGAGAATAGACGCCCCGATTATCGCGGCCGGTGGATGACCTTGAAGGCAAAAAACTGCGTTTTCTGCGTCGGATTGAAGTTGTTGTCGGCAACGAAGACCAGCACATCCGTACCGTCTTTCGCCTTGCCGAAGGTGACGCCTTCGATGTTGTCAGGGGCAAGGCCGAGCGCGCGCAAATCCATGACCTCAGTCTTGCGAACCGGCACGATGCGCTGATCGGTCTTGATCAGGGATGGAATGTTCGAGACATCGGTCGCGCCATCGAGATCGAACATATTGATGACGACCGAATTGCCGACATCCTGCGCATAGCCGCGCTCGATCGACAGCGCGTGCCGATCATCCAATGCCAGAATTTCCGACATGCCGAAATCATTCCAGCCGCCGGGTTTGGCGGCCGCCTGCGGGATCGGCGAGACCGGATAGGCGTACTGTGCCTTTTGCTCACCCGTAGCAGCATCGTAGCGGATCAAACGGGCAAGCGCGCCGTTGGTCAGCGTCGTCATCGGTCCGTCCTGATAGAGCGCGGATTCCATGCCGACAAGAAGATCACCACCGGCGAGAAAGGTCAGCCCCTCGAAAGCGAGGTTGTCGCGGATGCCGGAGCTCTTGTCGGCGGTCGGTGCAAAGCCTGGCGGCAGCGGCAGTTCGCGTACGAAGCTGCCGTCGCGATTGGCAACCCGCACGAAAGGCGGCAGCAGCGCCTTGCCATCGCCTTCACTGCTCCAGTAGATGCCGTCCTTGCCGACGCGGATCGACTCCGAATCCACCGTGCGAAAAACGAAAGGCTGGCCGTTCTTATCCTTCAGCGTCACATGATCCAGAACCGTCACGCCCTTCAGACCAGCGGCGCTGACATCGATGTCGAGATCGTAGAAGCGCGCCGGCGCCTTTTCGGAACGGTCATCACTGATGGAGACATAATGGCCGGTCGAAGGATCGAAATCGATGCCGGAGAGCCCACCGACTTCGACGCCGTTTTCCATGAACCCGGTCGGAATGTCGTATTCGCCGAGATAGGAGAGGCTTATATCCGCCTTGCAGTCGCCAAAGGGGCAGGGAACGTCGATCGCCATGCCGATATCGGCGGCGCGGGCGGCAACGGAACCGAGAAGAAGGGCAGCGGCAGTCGTCAAAAAGGGCTTCAACATGGCGATATCGTCACATCCGGTTTACGAGTTGGCGGGTTCGCAGAGATGCTGCATCTATGCATCCGCCCGTGACGCTTTCGTTACGGATATCGGTCAGTTCGATAACAATATCGCGATGTGAGGTTTGCCGTGGCCGCTAAATATCTAGATTCTCCGCAAACGCTGCGCGCTCCTGGATAAAGCGGAAACGGGCGTCTGCCTTGGTGCCCATGAGATTGTCGACGGCTTCGCGCGTCCCCTCGAAATCCACCTCATCGATCTCGACGCGCAGCAGTGTGCGCTTCGCCGGGTCCATCGTCGTTTCCTTGAGCTGGGCGGGAAGCATTTCGCCGAGACCTTTGAAGCGGCTGATCTCGATCTTGCCTTTGCCCTTGAACTCGCTCTCCATCAGTTCCAGCCGATGGGCGTCGTCGCGGGCGTAGATGGATTTCGCCCCCTGCGTGATCTTGTAGAGCGGCGGCACGGCCAGGAAAAGGTGGCCGCCACGGATCAGCTCCGGCATTTCCTGGTAGAAGAACGTGATCAGCAGCGAAGCGATATGGGCGCCGTCGACGTCGGCATCGGTCATGACGACGATGCGCTGATAGCGCAGATCCTCCTCGCGATATTTCGAACGCGTGCCGCAGCCGAGCGCCTGGATGAGATCGGCGATCTGCTGATTGGCAGACAGCTTTTCGCGGCCGGCGCTGGCGACGTTGAGGATCTTGCCGCGCAGGGGCAGGATTGCCTGGTTGGTGCGGTTGCGTGCCTGCTTGGCGGAGCCACCGGCCGAATCGCCTTCGACAAGGAAGAGTTCGGCGCCTTCGGAGGTGTTCTGCGAACAGTCGGCAAGCTTGCCCGGCAGGCGCAGCTTGCGCACCGCCGTCTTGCGGTTGACTTCCTTTTCCTTGCGGCGGCGCAGGCGCTCCTCAGAGCGCTCGATCACCCATTCGAGCAGCTTCTCGGCCTCGGCCGGATTGTCGGTGAGATAGTGATCGAAGGGATCGCGCAGTGCGTTTTCGACGATGCGTTGCGCTTCGACTGTCGCGAGCCTGTCCTTGGTCTGGCCGACGAATTCCGGTTCGCGGATGAAGATGGAAAGCATGCCGACGCCGGAGATCATCACGTCGTCGGTGGTGATACCGGCCGCGCGCTTGTTCTGCGTCATCTCGGCGTAGTTCTTCAGCCCCTTGGTCAGCGCAATGCGCAGGCCCGCCTCGTGCGTGCCGCCTTCAGGGGTGGGGATGGTATTGCAATAGGAATGGATCTGCGGGTCGCCGCCATACCAGGTGATCGCCCATTCCAGCGAACCATGGCCGCTTGCCTTCTCCGACTTACCGGCGAAAATCTCGCGGGTAACGGTGAATTCGTTGCCCATCGTCGCCTTGAGATAATCCTTGAGACCGCCGGGGAAATGGAAGACCGCCTTTTCCGGAACATCGGCGGCACCGTGCACCAATTCCGGATCGCAACTCCAGCGGATTTCGACGCCGCCGAAGAGATAGGCCTTGGAGCGCGCCATGCGAAACACGCGCGCAGGATCGAACTTGGCGTGCTCGCCGAAGATCTGCGGATCGGGATGGAAACGAACCCGGGTGCCGCGACGGTTATGGACATCGCCGAGTTCTTCCAGACCGCCTTGCGGCAGGCCGCGCGAAAAGCGCTGGCGATAGAGCTTGCGATTGCGCGCCACCTCGACTTCGAGATCATCGGACAGTGCATTGACGACGGAGACACCGACGCCGTGCAGACCGCCAGAGGTCTCATAGGCCTTGCCGTCGAATTTGCCGCCGGCATGCAGCTTGGTCATGATGACCTCGAGCGTCGACTTGCCCGGCACCTGCGGATGGTTTTCGACCGGAATACCGCGGCCATTGTCCGTGACGGTCAGATAGCCGCGCTGGTCGAGATGCACTTCGATGAAATCGGCATGGCCGGCGACGGCCTCGTCCATGGAGTTGTCGATGACTTCGGCGAAGAGATGATGCAACGCCTTCTCATCCGTGCCGCCGATGTACATGCCGGGGCGCATGCGCACCGGCTCCAGCCCTTCGAGAACGCGGATCGAATTCGCCCCATATTCATCAGCATTCGAGGTTGTCGGTGCTGCGCGTGGGGCAGGGGCGGCCACAGGCTTTTCAGCCTTGACGACCGGCTTGTCCCCCGCTTCCGGCTTCGGCGAAAGGGGCAGTGCGGAGAAGAGATCGTTGCTGTTATCCATGGAACTGTTCAGATTTGTCCTTGAAGGGGGCATACCCCAAAATCACCGCATTTACCGTCAGTTTCGCGAATCACCGTGATTCTGCCAGAAACGACGCGCGAGCGCGATGGCACCCCACTAACGGGGCAAATTCGGAAAAAAGATTTGCGTTGCCGGGCGGCGAATGGCAAGCCCGTGGGCCTATCGAGGGAAGTGTCCGCATGCGAATGTCCACAGCTCATTTGTCGATTTTAGCCGCAATTGCGGCGTTTTTGCCGTTAGCAGCCGTGTCCGGTGCCGCCGCAGAGGCGCTGAAACCTTTCAAGGATGATCTGTTTTCCAATCAGACGGTCCTCGAAAGCCATGATAACGGTGCTTTCCAGACGATCGACTATCAGGAAATGCGGGATATCAACGGTCGCGATCAGGTGCCGGAACGGCGCGTCAAGCCGGCCTATGTCGCAACCGGCGTGCGCTGGAAAGCACAAGAGGATGAGACCTTGCCGCTCGGTGACCGCAAGCTCGACGTCACGCGCATCGGCCCGGCATCTAGGCAGGCCTTCACCGTGATCTTCATCCATGGCCGCGGCGGCGACCGCCGGCTGGGGTCGAACGACTATACGTTCGGCGGCAATTTCAACCGGCTGAAGAACCTCGCCTACAACAACGGCGGTACTTACTACGCGCCGAGCGTGAAGAGCTTCGATAGCGACGGCGTCGCCGACATCGCGGCCCTGATCCGCTATTCCTACGAGCAATCCGGCGGCAGGCCCGTGATCCTCACCTGCGCTTCGATGGGCAGCTTCATCTGCTGGGGTATCACGCGCGACGCCGAGAGCGTCCAGCGCCTGAAGGGGATGGCGATTTTAAGCGGGGTCACCGACGCGGATTTCGTCAAGAGCGCTTTCTACAAGGCGAAATTGCCGATCTGGTTCACCCATGGCAGCAAGGACCCGGTCTATGCTGCTGCCGATCAGGAAGCTTTGTTCGAAAAACTCTACAAGGCACATTATCCGTCGCGATTCACGCTGTTTGCCACTGGCAACCATGGCACGCCCGTGCGGATGACCGACTGGCGGAAAGTGCTGAACTGGATCATTGATCCACAGCCGTCATAATTCATTTCGAAAAAATTTCGGCTTATTTTCGGGAGAGCGATTTTTTAAACGGTTTGAATTCGTTCCGATTGCTTTCAACTTTTCTTTCAGTCCCAGTTTTGTTAGTGCGACAGAGAGGTGAGAGGAAACGCGGAATGACAGATAAAATACGACCGCTTCTGGCGGGAAACTGGAAGATGAACGGCACGCGGGCCAGTCTCGACCAGATCAAGGCAATTGCCGAGGGCGTGAAGGCGCCGTTATCGGAGAAGATCGATACGCTGATCTGCCCGCCGGCAACCTTGCTCTACGTCGCAACAGCCCTTTGCGACGATAGTCCGCTGGCGATCGGTGCGCAGGACTGCCATCCGCTGGTCAGCGGCGCGCATACCGGGGATATTTCCGCCGCGATGATCGCCGATTGCTTCGGCACCCATGCGATCGTCGGCCATTCCGAGCGTCGCAGGAATCACGCGGAAGGCGACGCGTTGGTGCGCGCCAAGGCGGAAGCGGCACTTGCGGCTGAACTTACCACCATCATCTGCATCGGCGAGACGGCCGACGAGCGCGAGCAAGGCCAGACGCTGGATGTGCTCAAGCGCCAGCTTGCCGCTTCGACACCCGACGGCGCCGTCTCCGAAACGACCGTCATCGCCTATGAGCCTGTCTGGGCGATCGGCACGGGCAAGGTTCCCACTTCCGTGGATGTCGAGGAAGCGCACGCTTTCATCCGCAAGGAGCTGGTAGCCCGCTTCGGCGGCGACGGCGAGAAATTCCGTCTTCTCTACGGCGGCTCGGTCAGCGGTGCGAACGCGGCGGATCTGCTCGCGGTTGCCAATGTCAATGGTCTCCTCGTCGGCGGCCAAAGCTTGAAAGCGGTCGACTTCCTCGCCATCTATGGCGCATTCGAACGGCAGTTCGCCTGAAGGTTTCACTTGCCCGTATTCCAGTCTTAAAAGGACTTGGAATAGGCGAAAGCCTCATGTAAAGAGCCGCAAGCTTTTCTTTTTGATGCCCGCGCCCGCGGGCAGGACTGGACCTATGCAAACCGTACTGCTTGTCATCTATCTCATGGTTGTCATCGCCCTTATCGGCGTGGTGCTGATTCAGCGCTCGGAGGGCGGCGGCCTGGGCATTGGCGGCGGATCGGGCTTCATGTCGGCGCGCGGCACGGCCAATGCGCTGACCCGCACCACGGCGATCCTCGCGGCGCTGTTCTTTGTACTGGCGCTGGGTATGAATGTTTACTCGCGCTTTGAAGGCCGTCCGACCGACATTCTCAACCGTATTCCGAGCACTGCTGGTCAGGGCAACGGCATTCTCGATTCGCTCGGCGGTCAGAAGGGCGCAGCACCGGCAGGTGGCGAGTCGCAACCCGCAAACAATAACGGCATTCCGAACAGCGGCGCGGTTGCTCCGCAGTCTCAGACCACCGCTCAGCCCGCTCCGACGACAACTCAGCAGGCGCCGGCCACTACGGCGAACCAGCCCGCTACGACGACGCAGCCTGCTCCGGCCACCGGTCAGCAGACGGCGCCCGCCACGACCACGACGCCAGCCCAGAGTGGCAACGGCGTTCCGACCGGCCAGTAAGCCCGGTCATCGACTATCATCCTCCGGCAGGTCTTCGGATCTGCCGGTTTTGTTTTGTCAACATTCCGCGTTCTGTGTCCAAAATTCCGGAAACGAATTTTAGGGCTGGCGGAATCATTTGTTAAAAGGTATCCGGTGACTCCCATGGCGCGATATGTATTCATCACTGGCGGCGTGGTTTCTTCCCTCGGAAAAGGAATTGCGGCCGCGGCTCTCGGAGCGTTGTTGCAGGCCCGTGGCTATCGGGTCCGCCTGCGCAAACTCGACCCCTATCTGAACGTGGACCCGGGCACGATGAGCCCGACCCAGCACGGCGAAGTCTTCGTGACCGACGACGGTGCGGAGACCGACCTCGATCTCGGCCATTACGAACGCTTTACCGGTCGTTCGGCCACCAAGACCGACAACATCACGACCGGTCGCATCTATAAGAACATCATCGACAAAGAGCGCCGCGGCGACTATCTCGGCGCCACCGTCCAGGTCATTCCGCACGTCACTAACGAGATCAAGGATTTCGTGACCGAAGGCAATGACGACTATGATTTCGTCATCTGCGAGATCGGCGGCACGGTCGGCGACATCGAAGCCATGCCCTTCATGGAGGCGATCCGCCAGCTCGGCAACGACCTGCCGCGCGGCACGGCGATCTATGTCCACCTGACGCTCATGCCTTACATTCCGGCTGCCGGCGAGCTGAAGACCAAGCCGACGCAGCATTCCGTGAAGGAACTGCAGGCACTCGGCATTCATCCCGACATCCTGTTGGTGCGCGCCGATCGGGAAATTCCCGAGGCCGAACGCCGCAAGCTTTCGCTGTTCTGCAATGTCCGTCCTTCGGCCGTCATCCAGGCGCTCGACGTCGCCAACATCTACGACGTGCCGATGGCCTATCACAAGGAAGGCCTCGACAACGAAGTGCTCGCCGCTTTCGGCATCGAGCCGGCGCCGAAGCCGCGGCTTGAACAGTGGGAAGAGGTTTGCAACCGCATCCGCACACCGGAAGGCGAGGTAACGATTGCTATCGTCGGCAAATATACCGGCCTCAAGGATGCCTATAAATCGCTGATCGAAGCGCTGCATCACGGCGGCATCGCCAATCGCGTCAAGGTCAAACTTGAATGGATCGAGTCGGAAGTCTTCGAAAAGGAAGATCCGGCGCCGTATCTCGAAAAGGTCCACGGTATTCTCGTGCCCGGCGGCTTTGGCGAACGGGGCTCCGAGGGCAAGATCCATGCGGCCCGCTTTGCCCGCGAGCGCAAGGTGCCGTATTTCGGCATTTGCTTCGGCATGCAGATGGCCGTCATCGAAGCGGCCCGCAATCTCGCCGGCGTCGATCATGCGTCATCCACCGAATTCGGCCCCACCACCGAACCGGTCGTCGGCCTGATGACGGAGTGGCTGAAGGGCAACGAACTGCAGAAGCGCACGGCATCCGGCGATCTCGGCGGTACGATGCGCCTCGGCGCCTATAAGGCAGCCCTGAAGAAGGGCACGAAAATTTCCGAAATCTACGGCTCGTCCGACATTTCCGAGCGCCACCGCCACCGCTATGAAGTCAACATCGACTACAAGGATCGGCTGGAAGATTGCGGTCTCGTCTTCTCCGGCATGTCACCGGACGGCGTGCTGCCGGAAACGATCGAATACCCCGATCACCCCTGGTTCATCGGCGTTCAGTATCACCCGGAACTGAAGTCCCGCCCGCTCGAGCCGCATCCGCTGTTTTCGAGCTTCATCGAAGCGGCCACGGAGCAAAGCCGGCTGGTTTGACAATTGACTGAAGGCCGATCCGTATCATCCTTGCGGAACGGCCTTTTCCCAAATTCTGTGTCAATTATTGGCATTATGTGCTACGCTTCCTTCGGTTAGAAACGGCGGGAGTGCGATATGGCATCGGAAAACAGCATCCATGTGCGGGTGAGCGGCCAGTTGCAGGCTCACATTCAACGGCAAATCGGCGAGAACGGTCTCTATGAAAACGCCAGCGAATATATTCGGGCACTTATTCGCCGCGATCTGGAATCACGCGCCGAAGCCTGGGAATGGCTGCGGGAAGAGCTGGAGCCCGCGCTGCGGGCCGACGAAAGTGAATTTGTCGCTGTCTCCGCCGAAGATGTAATCCGCCGCAACCAATCGCGCTAGCATGCACGGATATTTGTTCTATTCTCGTGCGGATGCAGCTCAAAACCGCATCTGGATCGATACCGCTGAGCGATGGGGCGAGCCCCAAGCAAATAAATATATCATAGGGCTCCATGCCCACTTGGAGCAGCTTTCCAAAGCCAAAGCTCTTTGGCGCAGGCTACCAAAAAATTTGGTTGCGCCTGCCGATACCGAGGCATCGATATTTTTGAGCCGGTACGAGCGGCATTACATATTTTTTCGAGAGCTGCCGAGCGGCAAGATCGGCGTGATGAGCATCCTGCACGAAAGAATGGATTTGCCGGTCAGGCTGAGGGAAGATCTGACGAGTATTATCGACGGGCGCTAGCCGCTTGTTTTCCACACCGAAAAAGCTCCCCCTACGTCATTTGACTGTCGCGTGGCCCCCATTTCCGTGGCACTTTGCAGGTCAGCATAATGGGAACGAAAGTATGCTCAATCCATTTGACGACCGGATGGAACGGTCGAAAACCAAGATTGCCGTCACCTATATTGTTCTGATTGCGTTTAATGTTGGTACCTGGGCTTGGGCATGGACCGCTTTTGCCGATAGGCCGTCGCTGCTGGGCACTGCATTTCTCGCCTATATGTTCGGCTTGAGACACGCCTTTGACGCAGACCACATTGCGGCGATCGATAATGTGGTTCGCAAGCTGATGCAGGGAGGAAAGCAACCCTATGCTGTCGGCTTCTTCTTCTCTTTAGGGCATTCGACAATCGTGGTGCTTGCGTCCGTTGTCATTGCCGCGACGGCTGCTGCGATGCAGAGCAAGCTCGATTCCTTCCACGATATCGGCAGCGTCATCGGCACGGCGGTCTCGGCCGCGTTCCTGATTCTCATCGGCATCGCCAACCTGTTCGTGCTCAAGGGCGTATGGTCGGCCTTTGATCGCGCGCGAAGGGGGGAGAGGATTGTTGAGGAGGATCTCGATGCCTTGCTGGCGGGTGGTGGCTTCCTGGCGCGCGTGTTCCGGCCGATGTTCAAGGTGGTGAGGCGGTCCTGGCACATGTATCCTATCGGCTTTCTCTTCGGTCTCGGTTTCGATACGGCGACCGAAATCGGCCTGCTCGGCATTTCTGCGGCGCAGGCGGCGCAGGGCATGTCTTTCTGGACAATTCTCGTCTTCCCGGCACTCTTCACCGCCGGCATGTCGCTGATGGACACCAGCGACAGCATATTGATGACCGGCGCCTATGGATGGGCTTTCGTCAAGCCGGTGCGCAAGCTCTGGTACAATCTGACGATCACCGCGGCTTCGGTTGTGGTTGCCATCTTCATCGGCGGCATAGAGGCGCTCGGGTTGATCTCTGATAAGCTCGGCCTCGAAGGCGGCGTGTGGAGCTTTATCGGCGATCTCAATGACAATCTCGCCAATTTCGGCTTTGCGGTCGTCGGCATCTTCCTGCTGAGCTGGATGGTTTCGACCATCCTCTATAAGGCCAAGGGCTACGACAACTTGCAGATTAACCGCTCCTGACGCATCATCGTTTCTCGCGGATTTATATTGCCGCGGCTGGAATTTAGCGTCCCGCCGCCGCAAGTATATTTCGGGGGGCACAATCATGACCCAGGCAAATCGTTTTCTCGGCGCTGCGGGAGTAGCAGTACTGTGCATGGTCGGGACCGGTTCGGCCTCTGCACAAACCGCCGGCTGTTCACTGCGGTCGGCGGTCAGTGCTGAGCGCCAGACGCTGAATTGCGAGCCGGGCCTCAGCATCACCATCGAGCGCGGGGCGAGCTATCGGCTTGCCGATCGCAATCGCGACGGCCATGTGGATGGTATCGTGCTCAATAGCAAGGCGGCGCTGGTCGATGTCGACAACAACCGTATCAAAGGCGGGTTCGAAGTGGTTACGCCTCAGGCTATCGCTGCCGTCCGCGGCACACGATGGGCGGTCGACGCGGCGCGCGGCAAGACATCCGTGCTGGTGCTGCGCGGCCGCGTCGCCGTCAACAAGGTTTCGACCGGACAAGGCGTCACGCTTGGACGCGGGCAGGGGGTCGACGTCGACCGTAGCCGCGGTCCCTTGCGTGTTACCAACTGGGGACAACCACGCATTAACGGGCTGATGGGCCGCCTCGGCCAGTGAGATCCTGATTCCATGCGCAGACCACCGCTGCAGACGCTGATAGCGCTCGTCTTGACTGCCGTCTGGGGCGCTGGCCTCGGCATCGCCCATCTGCGGGGTGACATTCCTTTTGTCGACGGTGCCGAGGCGACGCTGACCAATCTCAGGAATGTGATCGGCGGCAGCCGGCAACCGCCTGACATCGTTACGATCATTGCCATCGATGATGAGGCGTCGCGTCAAGCCGGCCACTACCCGCTGCCTCGCGCCACCCTTGCCAAAGTCATCGATGCTATCGCCGCCTTGAAGCCGAAGGCGATCGGGCTCGACATGCTTTTGGTCGATCCCGGCGCGGAGGCCGATGATGCAGCGCTGGCTCAATCGCTGAGACAAACCAATGCGGTGCTGGCCGTCGCTGGTATCTTTCCCGAAAGTCGCCAGCGTGTCGCCGACGACAGCAAGGAGCCGCTTGCGCGTGTTCCGAGCGCCCTGCAATTCCTGGAGCCGCAGCAGCGATTTGCGCAGGCGGCGAGCTATGGCGTCGTCAATGTCCAGACCGACAAGACCGGGACGCCGCGTTTCGTGCCCATGCTGTTTCGCAGCGGCGAGCGGATCGAACCGTCCTTCTCGCTACGGGTCGTTTCCGCAGCGACCGGCGAGCCTGCGACCGTCATTTCCGACCACATCAAGCTCGGCGATCGGGTGGTGCATACCGATACCGGCTATCTCATGCCGCTCTCTTTCTATGGTCCGCGCGGCACCATCCGCACCATCGGCGCCAGCGCGGCCCTGACGGGGCAATTGCCGGAAGATGCGATCAGGAACCACATCGTCGTCATCGGCACGACCGTGACCGGGGGCGGCGATGTTTTTCCGACGCCA
Source organism: Rhizobium sp. CB3090 (assembly GCF_029714285.1). Classification (NCBI taxonomy): domain Bacteria; kingdom Pseudomonadati; phylum Pseudomonadota; class Alphaproteobacteria; order Hyphomicrobiales; family Rhizobiaceae; genus Rhizobium; species Rhizobium sp. CB3090. Next base: position 1,452,164 of record NZ_CP121662.1, on the reverse strand, counting down.
TTCGATCCGGTTCTACCGGGCGTCGAGGTCATTTCGACATCGATCACGCATCTGATGGCCGGGGACGGGTTGGTCCGCGACCGCAGCGCGCGCCTCATTGATCTCGGCTTCGCCATAGGCCTGCCGGTCGTCCTCGTCGGGCTGCTCGCCTGGCGGCGCAACACCATAGGCCTCGTCATGGCGCTCTGCGTCATCCTTGCCTGGCTGTCCATCAACATCAGCGCCTTCAAGTACGGCATCTGGCTGAGTGCCGCCGTGCCTATCGCAGCCGCAATGCCGCCGGCCCTGCTGTTCGGGGCCGCGCAGCTCTGGCTCGGTCGTAAACAGGCCAGGCATTTCGCGCAGCAAAGCGAACTCCTGCAGCGCATTCAAGCGCCGGGCCTTGCCGAACATCTTGCCCGCGATCCCGGCTTCCTGGCGGAACCGGTGCGCCAGGAAGCGGCCGTGGTTTTCATCGATCTCAATGGCTTCACGGGTCTCAGCGAAGCGATCGGCCCAACGGCGGTGCGCGAACTGCTGAACGGTTTCTACGATCTCGTCGACGAGGAAGTGACGGCCTGCGGCGGTGCCATCACCAGCTTCATGGGCGATGGCGCCATGATCCTGTTCGGCCTGCCGCAGCCGAAGGGAGACGATCCCGCCAATGCGGCATGCTGCTGCATTCGTCTGGCCGATCGAATGAGAGGCTGGTTTGGAACGCTGCCGGAGGCCATCGCCTCTCGCATCGGCTTCAAGCTCGGCGCGCATTTCGGCACCGTTGTCGCCTCCAGGCTCGGCGTTCACGGCCGCCAACAGATCACGGCCACCGGCGACACCGTCAATGTCGCCAGCCGCCTTATGGAGGTAGCCGCCCGCAACCATGCCGAGATCGCGTTCAGCAACGACCTGCTGCAGTCGGCCGGTCGCGATAGCGAACCGTATACGGAAGGCAAGCTCGATGGCCCGATCGAAGCAAGTCTGCGTGGCCGCACCGGCTCTCTGGCTGTCTGGCTATGGCGCAGCCGAGCATGATCCCGAAAAGTGCGGCGCTCTAACACAGAGCTTCGTCTTCGCTGGATACCTTTTCCTCTGCCGGGGCATGCCCAACGTTGAACCTCTCGAACATTTTCTGGAAACGCGGCGAGTCACGCAGCGAATCCAGATCGGAATCATTGCTGAACCAGAGCACCTGATAGGCAGAGCTCAGCGGCAGCAATCTCTCCAGCAGGTCCAGCGCCGCATCACGATCGCCGAGCACGGCATAGGCGCAGGCAACATTATATTGAGCGCAGATGTCGTCCGGATCGATCGTGAGGGCGCGCGTCGCCCACTCCCTGGCTCGCCCAGCCTCGCCGAGGTGGGCGAGGGCGATGGCGCCGCGATGGGCAGGGCCTGAATTTTCCGGGTTGAGATCAATCGCTCGTTCCGCACGCTCGATGCCGATCCTTGCCCAATACTCCAGCTCCTTCGTCTTTCCGAGCGAGCGGAAGGCGCTGATGAGATGCACGGGGGACAGATAGTCGTCGGTGCGGATGGTCGCTGCGCGTTTGAAATAGTGCACGGCCTCCTCGAACCGGCCATGCATGAACAGGAAGCGGCCGTAGTGGAAATTCGCTTCATAAAGGTTCGGCTGCAGCGCTAAGGCCCGGGCGAAGGCGGCCGTTGCTTCCTCGTTCAAACCACTCTGATGCAAGGCCAAGCCATGCGAAGCGTAGGCTTCGGCCAAATCCGGATCGAGTTTCAGCGCCTTGGCGCTCATCGCCATGATGTTTTCCAGGGGGAACTCGCGCGGGCTCCAATCCCTCAACGCCGAGTCGCAATCGGCTATGCCTGCATAGGCGCGGGCGTAATCCGGATCCAGCTCGACAGCCTTCAGGAACATTCGCCGCGCCAGCAGCAGGTAAGACCGCGTCCAGGCATGCGAAAACTGCCGGCCCCGAAGATAGTAGGTATAGGCTTCGATGTTGGCGGTCGGCTCGCTCTCGATCGCCTTTTTCTCCTCCGGTTGTAGCTTGATCTTCAGTTGGTCGACGATCGCGTGGGTGATCTCATCCTGGATGGTGAAAATATCGGTCAGGTCGCGATCGAAACGGCCGGCCCAAAGATGCGCGCCGTTGCGGGCGTCGATAAGCTGACCGGTGATGCGCACGCGCTGGGCGGCCTTGCGGACGCTGCCCTGCAGAACGAAGTCCGCGCCGAGCTCCTGCGCGATCTGCTTCACCTTCACCGACTTGCCCTTGTAGGTGAAAACCGTGTTGCGGGCGACGACGTTGAGGCCCGAGATCTGCGAGAGATCGGTAATCAGATCCTCGGTAATCCCGTCGGAGAAATATTCCTGCTCCTGATCGTCACTCATATTGACGAAAGGCAGGATAGCGAGCAGCCGCTTACGGCCATCCCGCGCCGGCAGCGCGACGACGGTCGAGGTCGTCGGCGCACTGAGAGAAACGGTATAAACGCGGACGCTGTGGGCGATGTTCTTCAGAGAATGCTCGCCACGATCCTCGAAGGAAACGCCGAGACGCGAACCGACATGATCGCGCACCGAGGCAGAGACGGCGATGCCGCCCGGCTCGGCAATGGCTTCGAGGCGGGCCGCCAGATTGACGCCCTCACCAAAGATATCGCCGTCTTCGACAATGATGTCGCCGAGATTGATGCCGATACGCAGTTCGATTCGGCGGTCCTGCTGTGCGTTTTCGTTCCGCGTCAACATATCCCGCTGGATTTCGGCAGCGCAGGCAACCGCATTCACGACGCTGGAAAATTCGACCAGCATGCCGTCGCCGGTGTGCTTGACGATCCGCCCCTTATGCTCGGTGATCCTTGGGTCCAAAACTTCGGCGCGATGCTGCCTGACCGCTGCCAGCGTGCCGGCCTCGTCCATTCCCATCAAGCGGCTGTAGCCCACGATGTCGACGGCAAGAATGGCAGTCAGTCGGCGCTCCAAGTGCCCCCCGAATTCATCCTGTGGTCTAAGGCTGCAGTTTACGCCGATATTGTCGCAATGTCGTGCGTAGCGTTCCATATTGCACCGTGGCAGTTGGAAAACATTTAGGGCGCGCAGATAGCACCGATTCAGGCCAAGAAGCGAGCGGTCTTTGTGGTTAGTCCGTTTGGGGTAAGGGCTATAATTCCACCATTTTCGCTAACTCAAACGACGCAAAATCCCACATATTCGCGGCATATGCGCCATTTTCAGTTTTATCCGCGCCACATGGGAACGATGGAAATCACAAGCAGGCAGGCGAGGAAAAAATTGAGCGCACGCCACTGCCACGGTGTCTTCAACAGACGCCCGAGCAATTGCCCAAGGGCGCACCAAATAGACAGCGAAAATGCGGCGACAAGGCAAAATGTCGAACCAAGCAAAATGGAGAGAGTCGCGGGGTTGCTAGCCAGCGCTGCAAAAGAAGCGGCTGCGCCGATCGTCATCGCCCAGCCCTTCGGATTGTACCAGAGCATCCAGATACCGGCGACAAAGCTTGTCGGCTTCGCCATGTCCTCGTCGAGACGCGGCGGCCCGCTTCGGCCTATGCGTACGGCGAGCCAGATCAGGTAGAGCGAGCCAAGCGTCTTCATTGTGATCTGCAGTGCAGGCAGAGCCGTGAGCAAGCCGCCCAGTCCAGCCGCCGCGGCGCAAGCGATGGAGCCAAGACCGACGGCGCAACCGGCCATGACAGGTATCGACCGGCGAAAGCCGAAATGCGCGCCGGAGGCCGTGGCAAGCGTCGTGGCGGCGCCCGGCGTGATGGTCGAGACGAACGCAAAAAGAATCAGGGGTAAAAAGGCTTCGATAGTCATGCGGGCGCCGATCTTCATTTTTCAGTGAAGACATAGGCGAATGGCTGCCATCAGAAAAACGAATATTGAAGGATCAATGCATTAGCGTTTATAATGTTCACATGGCTCGAAACTTCGATATCGCCCTCATCAGAACTTTTACCGCCGTTGCCGATCATGGCAGCATGACGGTTGCGGCCAATATGCTGCACATGACGCAGAGCGCCGTGAGCCAGCAGATCAAGCGACTGGAAGACATGTTCGGCTGTGCCTTGTTCGAACGGGAAAAGCGCGGATTGCGGCTGACGGATGCGGGCGAACGACTGCTCGGCAATGCCCGGCGGCTGTTGATCCTCAACGACGACATCTGGGCCGACATGACGGAAACCACTGTCGAAGGAAGCGTGCGGCTCGGCGTGCCCCATGATCTCGTCGGGACCGTTCTGGCGCCGGTGCTCAGATCTTATGCGGAACGTCATCCGCAAGTAGAGATTTCGCTGGTCTGCGGCTCATCGCCCGAGTTGATGCAGGCGCTCGACAATGGTGCGATCGATCTCGGCGTCATCGAGGAGCCCCTCGGCACCTCCAAGGGCGAATGCCTGACCATCGACCGGCTGGTTTGGGTCGGTGCAAAAGCGGGCAGCGCTTACCGAAAGAACCCGCTGCCGATTTCGATGGTGGCCGATACCTGCGCGTTCCGGCCATCGGTCTTCGCAGCACTGCGGGACGAAGGGCGCCGCTGGCGCACAGTCTTCGAGAACGGCAATATCGAGGCGACGACGGCAACGGTGCGCACCGACCTTGCGATCACCGCTTGGCTTGCCTCCACTGTCCCAGCCGATCTCGATATTCTCGGCGCGGGCGATGGTCTGCCGGATCTGCCGATCTTTTCCGTCAGCCTCTATTTGTCCAAAAGCGAAGCGACGCCGCCGGCAACGGAACTCGCTCGCCATATCCGCGAGGGACTGATGCGGCCACGACAGGTCGCAGCCGCTTGAGGATCAATCCCGCCCGATAACCGCTTCTGCTAGGCAGCCTTCGGTAAAGGCCCGACGTAACGTGACTGCGGGCGGATCAGGCGGCCATCGAGCATCTGTTCACGCGCATGGGCAATCCAGCCCACCGTGCGGCCGATCGCAAAGACGCCGGTGAAGGCGTTGCGCGGAAAGCCGAGGGCATCGAGCAGCAGCGCGGTATAATATTCGACATTGGTTTCCAACGGGCGGTCGGGCTTGCGCTCCTTCAACAGCGCCAGAGCCGCGGCTTCGATTGCCTCGGCAAGCGCAATTCGGCCGGCATCGGCCTGACCGCTCGCATAGATCGGCCGCAGCGCCGTCTTCAGAGCATCGGCACGGGGATCGCGAACGCGGTAAATGCGATGGCCGAAGCCCATCAGCCGCTCGCCGTGATCAAGCGCCTGCGACAGCCATGCGCGGGCATTCTCCGGCTCGCCGACAGCATCCAACATATCGAGTACCGGACCGGGTGCACCGCCGTGCAACGGTCCCTTAAGAGCGCTGATCGCAGCCAACACCGATGACGTCAGGCCGGCATGGGTCGAGGCGATGACGCGAGAGGCGAAGGTGGAAGCATTCAATCCATGATCTGAGATCGTCACCAGATAGGCGTCGAGGCCCGCCGTCTGCTGTGGCGTGGGGCTCTTGCCCGTCAGCATGCGCAGGATGTCGGCGGATTGAGATAGAGAGGCGTCCGGCTTGATCGGCTTTTCACCATTCTGAAGACGCAGCACAGCAGGCAGGAAGACTGCCGGCGCCGCCATCAGGCGGATGGCGGTGGCAAAATCATCGCCGTCTTCGACACGGGCGAGCAGCGCCCGCATGGCTTCCACCGGCGGCAGGGCCAGCAATACTGCGTCTGCCGCTTTGACATGTGCGAACAGTTCTGCGCGCGCGATACCCAATTGCGTCCGGATGCTTGCGGCGTCGGCATGTTGCTCGAACAAGCCGTCCAGCAATAGCGCAGCGACATCCTCAAAACGGCTGCTCGCGACAAGATCGTCCAGCGATACGCCGCGGATGATCAGCCGGCCGGCGGCGCCATCCACATCGGAAAGCTTGGTTTCGGCAGCAATGATATCTTCGAGACCACTTTTCATCACTATTCTCCTTTGACTATCCGCTTAGATCAGTCCTATTTTTATTGACGTCAATCTTGATGCAATTGATCAATATGAGGAATCATGAGCTGGCTGACGGCAGAGGAGGCACTGAACCTTCTGGGCACCAAATCACAGACACTTTATGCCAATGTCAGCCGTGGCCGCGTCCGTGCGAAGCCCGATCCGAGCGATACGCGGCGAAGCCTTTATTTCACCGACGACGTCAAGCGGCTGGCCGCGCGACACGCGGGACGCCGAAAAGCCGAAGTCGTGGCCGCCGATGCCATTCAGTGGGGCGATCCAGTGCTGCCTTCGGCGTTGTCGACAATTTCGCATGGGCGGCTGTTCTATCGCGGGCAGGATGCGGCTGATCTTGCTGAACATGCGACGTTGGAGGAGATCGCGCTGCTTCTATGGGAGATGAAGCGGCCTTTGCGGCTGGAAGGGCAGGGCGTCCAAAACAGGCTACCCACGCTGATGGCCGCCTTTTCCGCTTTGGCCGAGCGCGCCACAACCGACCTGCCATCGCTCGGGCGATCGCTGCCGGCGCTGCAAGGCGACGCGGAAAGCGTATTCGGCACGGTCGCCGATGCCCTGGCGCCCGGATTGTCCCATCTGCCGCTGCACCAGCGCCTGGCCGAAGCGTGGAACCGGCCGGATGCCGGCGAACTTATTCGCCGCTCTCTCGTGCTCTTAGCCGACCATGAACTCAACGCCTCGACCTTCACGGCACGGATTACCGCGTCTGCTGGTGCGACACTATCGGCGGCCGCACTTTCCGGCCTGTCGACACTGACCGGGCCGCTACATGGCAGCGCATGGCAAGGCGTGCGATCGCTAATGGACCGGGCGGCGGCTATCGGCGCTGAGGAGGCGGTCCGAAGTTATCTCGCAGAAGGGCGGCCGCTATCGGCGGTCGGTCACCCGCTGTACGCCGACGGCGATGCGCGCGCCGAGGCTCTGCTTGCCTGCTTTACGCTGCCGCCTTTGTTCGCAGACGTTCGCAAGATGGCCGAAGAGCTGGTTGGAGAACGCGTCAATGTTGATTTCGCCCTGACAGCGATGACATCGACCTACCATCTGCCGCAGGACGCGCCGCTGATCATCTTCGCGCTCGCCCGCACCGTCGGGTGGTTGGCGCACGCCATGGAGCAATCCGTGAGCGGTCATCTCATCCGGCCACGCGCACGCTACGTCGGTCCGCCGGTGGAGTGACCGGCGAGTAGCTGCGCCACGAAAGTCAATCCGGGCAAGTACTCCACGGCTAGACTTAAGTCACCGATAGGCGACAAACGGCCTCGATATTATGTCCGTCGGGATCAAGGACAAAAGCATCCTCCTAAACTCTCCATGCGTCTTACGAAAATGGGTTGCCGAATTTTGACAATTTCGTCGAAATAACTGTTTCTGTTCAAGCCAGTCAGGCATGATCGCGCTAACACGAAGGCGAGGGCAGCGACGATAATCTCACAGATGCGTGAGCGCGGCATTTTCTGCCTGGTCTGGCGCGGCTGCATAACTTGACTGTCATTTGTTCATTGGCAAAGCTTGCGAAATGTCTTTATGGAGTTTTCAAACCGATTAAACCCCTCCCAGGAGACTGACACATGCAAATCGGAATGATTGGCCTCGGCCGTATGGGCAGCAACATGGTGCAGCGCCTGATGAATGGCGGCCACAACGCCGTTGTTTTCGACGCGCGTCCGGAAAGCATCTCGGCGCTTGAACAGCTCGGCGCCACCGGTAGCACGTCGCTCGAAGATTTCGTATCGAAGCTCTCCCGTCCCCGCGCCGTCTGGCTGATGCTGCCGGCTGCGATCGTCGACAAGGAGCTGGCCAAGATCGCCCCGCTGCTCGAAGACGGTGATATCGTCATCGACGGCGGCAATTCCTATTATCATGACGACATCCGCCGCTCCGAAGAGCTGAAGCCGAAAGGCATCCACTATGTCGACGTCGGCACAAGCGGCGGCGTTTTCGGCCTGCAGCGCGGCTATTGCCTGATGATCGGCGGCGAAAAGGCGACGGTTCAGCACCTCTCGCCGATCTTCGCGACGCTCGCTCCGGGCGTTGGCGATGTCGCTCCGTCGAAGATGCGCTCCGAAGCGGCTGCAAGCGTCAGCACCGCCGAGCAGGGCTACCTGCATTGCGGCCCGTCCGGCGCCGGGCACTTCGTCAAGATGGTTCATAACGGTATCGAATACGGCCTGATGGCTGCTTATGCCGAAGGCTTCAACGTGCTGCGTCACGCCAATGTCGGCCTGCAGACCACCGAAGCCGACGCCGAAACCGCGCCGCTGTCGCATCCGCAATATTATCAGTACAACCTCGATATCGCCGAGATCAGCGAAGTCTGGCGCCGCGGCAGCGTCATCACCTCCTGGCTGCTCGACCTCACGGCCGATGCACTGCATGGCGACGCTGCCCTTTCGCAATATGCCGGCCGCGTTTCGGATTCGGGCGAAGGCCGCTGGACGATTTCGGCTGCGATCGATGAAGGCGTGCCGACGCCGGTGCTCAGCGCCGCGCTCTACGGCCGTTTCGCCTCGCGCGGCAATGACGACTATGCCAACAAGGTGCTGTCAGCCATGCGCGCAGGTTTCGGCGGCCACCACGAGAAGCCGGCGAAGTAATTCGCTCGTTCGATTGACGAATTTCATGCCGGACGGGTCAAAACGCCCGGCATTTTCGTATCCGGTTAGCTCAGCAGCTCCGGGCGCAGCATCAGAACAGGGCAAGGCAAGCCGGGAGCAAGCTCGGGCGCGCGCGCTGGGCGGATGATGAGGCAGTCAGAGCGGGCAAAGACCTTCATCATCGAAGAATCCTGCTTGGAAAAAGGCTCGGCAAGCCAGCCGCCATCCGCTGATCTGGTCAGCGTTGCCCGGATGTAGTCCTGGCGCTGATCGTTAGCGGCGAGCGTTACGGCAGTCCGAGCCACGGCTTCACGCTTCACCGGCGGCAACGAGGCGAGCTTGCGGATCAGCGGTTCCAGGAACAACAGGCCGCAGACGAGACTGGAAACCGGATTGCCGGGTAATCCGAGAACATGGGTTTCGCCGAGACTGCCAACCATCAGCGGCTTGCCGGGCCGCATGGCGATGCGCCAGAAATCGAGCTGCATGCCGGCTGCGAGCATCGTTGCCTGCACCAGGTCGTGATCGCCGACCGAGGCGCCCCCGAGCGTGACGATAACATCGGCCTTCGCCACCTGCGCGCGGCCGATCGCGGCGGTGATTTCAGCCTTGTCATCGGGGACGATGCCGAGATCGAGCACATGAGCGCCGGCGCTGCGGGCAAGAGCGGCAATGCCGAATGTGTTGGATGCGATAATCTGCGAGGGGCCGGGCTCGCTGCCGGGCGTCACCAGCTCGTCGCCTGTCGCGAGGATCGCGACCAATGGGCGGCGGTAGACATCGAGTGCGGGGTGATTCATGGCGGCGGCAACCGTCAGCCGTGAGAAATCCATCACCGTACCCGCCGGAAGCACCGTTTCGCCTTCGACAAAATCCTGGCCCCGCGGGCGGATATGCTGCCCCTTGCGCAAAGGATAGGTCGTGCGGATGCGGCCGTCCTCGAGCCGTTCCGCGTCTTCCTGCAGCAACACCGTATCAGCTCCGGCCGGAACCGGCGCACCGGTGAAGATGCGCACTGCCTCGCCCTTGCCGACCGTACCCTCGAAGGCGTGACCTGCGGGGGAAGTACCAATCACGGTCAATTCCGCTCCCGGTTCGGAGGCATCCTCGAAACGGAGGGCGTAGCCGTCCATCGCAGAGGCGTCAAAGGGAGGCTGCGTGAGGCGAGCTTTGAGGTCTTTGGACAGAACCCGGCCTTCAGCCATGTCGAGCGACACGCTTTCCACGCGATGGAGCGGCGTTGCCCTATTCAGCAGGCGTTCTTGAGCGTCGGCAACGGGTAAAAGGCTCATGCGTCAGGCCTCGGGGTGACGGAAATCGCCGGATTTTCCACCGGACTTCTGCAATAGCCTGACACCGCTAATTTCCATCGTCCGATCAGCGGCTTTGGCCATGTCGTAGATCGTCAGGCAGGCAACGGACACTGCCGTCAGCGCCTCCATCTCAACGCCTGTGCGGCCGGTGAGCTTTGCCGTGGCAGTGACGCGCAGGCCGGGCAGGGCAGCGTCTTCGGCAATATCGACCGTGACCTTGGTCAGCATAAGCGGGTGGCAGAGCGGGATGAGATTGGCGGTCTGCTTGGCGGCCATGATGCCCGCGAGCCTCGCTGTGCCGATGACGTCGCCTTTCTTGGCATTGCCTTCACGGATCAGCGCCAGCGTCTCCGGCTTCATTTTCACATGGCCTTCGGCGGTGGCGATGCGGGTCGTTTCGGCCTTGTCGCCGACATCGACCATATGGGCCTCGCCGGAGGCGCCGATATGGGTAAGAACGGCTTTCTCCGCGCTCATTTCACTCAGCCGCCAGAACGCCGGTTTCACCCGTGAGCAGCGCATGTGTTGCAGCCGCAACGTCGTCCTTGCGCATCAGGCTTTCGCCGACGAGGAAAGTGGTGATGCCTACCGTCTCGAGACGCTTGCAGTCGGCATTAGTGAAAATACCGCTTTCGCCGACCAACAGCCGACCTTCGGGAACCATGGCAGACAGGGTTTCGCTCACCGCCAGGCTGACCTCGAAGGTGCGTAGATTGCGGTTATTAATGCCGACGAGCGGCGAAGACAGCTTCAATGCCCGCTCCATCTCCGCGGCATTGTGCACTTCGACCAGCACATCCATACCGAGGCCGAAGGCCTCATCCTGGAGGCGCTCGGCGTCACTGTCGGAGAGCGAGGCCATAATCAGCAGAATGCAGTCTGCACCCCAGGCACGAGCCTCGTGCACCTGATAGGTTTCGAACATGAAATCCTTGCGCAAGGCCGGCAGGGAGCAAGCGGCGCGAGCGGCGGTCAGGAATTCCGGTGCGCCCTGGAAGCTCGGGCTGTCCGTCAGCACGGAGAGACAGGCAGCACCGCCCGTCTCATACGCCTTGGCCAAAGCAGGCGGATCGAAATCGGGGCGAATGAGCCCTTTGGACGGGCTCGCCTTCTTGATCTCGGCGATCAGGCCGAAGGCACCCGCGTCCCTCTTGGCGACCAATGCCTTATGGAAGCCGCGTGGCGCGGTCTGGCCGGCTTGCATCGCCTTGAGATCGGCAAGCGAGACCTTGGCCTTGGCGGCGGCGATCTCTTCGCGCTTATATGCTTCGATCTTCTGGAGGATATCGGTCATGATGTCCTAATCCTATTCTTCGACGTTGGAGACGGCGATCAGCTTTTCCAACGCAGCGGCGGTCGCGCCACTATCGAGCGACTGAGCTGCAAGCTTCATGCCATCATGAAGCGTTTCCGCCTTGCCCGCAATCACCAGGGATGCCGCGGCATTGGCGAGCGAAATATCGCGATAGGCGTTCTTCGCACCGCTGAGCACGTCACGCAGCGCTGCCGCATTGACGGTGCCGTCGCCACCCTTGAGATCTTCGAGCGAGGCATGCGGCAGGCCGAAATCGGCAGGTGTCAGCTCGAAGGTACGGATCTTGCCGTTTTCAAGTGCTGCCACCGAGGTCGTACCGGTCGTGGTAATTTCGTCCAAACCGTTGCCATGCACGACCCAGACGCTTTCGGCATTCAGATCCCTCAGCACCTCGGCGAGCGGCACGACCCATTGCGGCGCGAAGACGCCGAGCAGTTGCCGACGCGCGCCGGCAGGATTCGATAGCGGCCCCAGCAGGTTGAAGATCGTGCGCGTGCCAAGCTCGACGCGCGATGGGCCGACATGGCGCATCGAGGCATGATGCAATTGAGCAAACATGAAGCCGATGCCGGCTTCGCGAATGCAACGCGCAATCACCTCTGGACCAATATCGAGCTTAATGCCCAGCACGGATTGCGTATCGGCCGTGCCGGCCTTGGAACTTTGGGCGCGATTGCCGTGCTTGGCGACCGGCACACCCGCGCCCGCCACGATGAAGGCGGCGAGCGTGGAGATATTGTAGGTGCCGACGCCGTCACCGCCGGTACCGACAATGTCGATCGCATTCGCCGGTGCTTCCACCGGCAGCATCTTGGCGCGCATCGTCGTAACCGCGCCGACGATTTCATCGACCGTCTCGCCGCGCACGCGCAGCGCCATCAGGAAAGCGCCGATCTGCGAAGGAGTAGCTTCGCCCGACATCAGGATCTCGAATGCCTGGCGGGCTTCATCCCGTGTCAGCGCCTCGCGATTGGCAACCTTGGCGAGGAAAGGTTTCAATTCAGCCATCGGCTATCGATCCTCCCGACCGGGCCTAGCGAGACGTCGCCTGTTCGGCGAGGCTCTGGTTGACCGTGACGCTGTATTTGGATTGCAGGTCGCTGACCATCTGGTCGAGAATGTCGTCGCCGGCAGCGTTGGCGATCTGAGCCGCCTGCTGATCGGCATTGTTCAGCGCGTCCGTCGTCGGATTGTCGTTGACCTCGGTCACCTTCAAGAGGATCTGCGTGGTGTCGTCGGCGCCGACCGCATTGGCAACCGTGTCGACCGGGCCGGAGAAGGCGGCAGCGACGCCGCCACGACCGAGAACGGGATCGTCCGTCGTGCGCGTCATATTCGACTTGTTTTCGACCGCAATGCCGAGCGGCGCGGCGAGGTCTGCAAGCGACTTGCCCTTCTGCGCTTCCTGCTTCAGCTCGACTGCCTTAGCGGCGAGCGCGACCTTTTGCTGTTCGGCAGTCCAGTCGGCAACGGCCTTGTCGTGCACCTCCGAAAGGGAGCGATCGCGCTCAGGCGTGATATTCAGCACATCGTACCAAACGTAGCCATCGTTGCCGATGGTCACTGGCGCGGTATTGCTGCCCTGATCCGCCTTGAAGACTTCGGCCAACAATTGCTGCTTGGCCGGCAAGTCTTTGACTTCGTTGCCGGCTTTGTCGAGGCCGGTAGCGTCGACCGAATCGACGGTCACCATCTTGAGTTTCAGTTGCTGTGCGGCCTCCTGCAGCGACGCGCCGGAGCCGCGCAAATCTTCGAACTTGTCGTGAGCACTGGTGATTTCATCGGTGGCATTGTTGAGCGCAAGCTGCTTGCGAATGTCTTCCTTGACTTCGTCGAAGCTCTTCGCCGTCTCCGCCTTGACATTGGTCACACGCAAGATCACCGGACCGAATGAACCGTCGACGACGGGCGTTGTGCCGCCTTCCTTCGTTACGGCAAAAGCAGCCTGCGCGATCGTCTGATCCGGAACCTGATCCTTGGTGAAGGTGCCGAGCAGCACGTCGGAGGGTTTCTTGCCCTGATCGGCGACCAACTGATCAAAGGTCGAGCCCGTCTTCAGCGCTTCGGCCGCAGCGTTGGCTAGGTCCTTGTTGGCGAAAGTAAGCTGCTCGATCGTGCGCGTTGCCGGCGTCGTGAAGCTGTCCTTGCGCTTCTCGAATTCGGCGCGAACCGCATCATCGGTCACGCTTGCGGGATTGGCGACATCCTCGGCCTGCAGCGTCACATAGGCGAACTTGCGGTATTCGGGCGCGCGATACTTCGACTTGACACCATTGAACCATTTCGACAGCACGTCCTCCGCCGGAGCCTTGATGGGGTCGATATTGGCATTGGTCAACAGCAGATAATCGATACTGCGGTTTTCATCATGATATTGCTTGACGGCATCCACCAGAACCTTCGGCGCGGTGAAACCGTTGGAGACCGCTTCGACGATCTGACTGCGGATCGCAACCTTGCTGCGCTCCTTGATATAATCGTCGGGATTGATGCTGCTGTTGCGCAGCAAGTTCTCGAATTTCTGTCGGTCGAAGCCGCCGTTCGGTGCCTTGAACGCCGGATCGTCGCCGATAAGCTGGGCGAGACGATCCTGCGAGAGGCCGAGATTCATATCGCTGGCAAGCTGGTCGAGCGAAGCGCCGGCAACAAGTTGCGCGACAGTCTGCTGTCCGATGCCAAAGGCGCGCGCCTGCTCTGGCGTGATCTGCATGCGCAGTTGCTGGCTGATCGCCTGGATCTGGCGACGATAGGCGAGGCGGAATTCATTGGTGCCGATCTGCTGATCGCCGACCGTGACAACGGTATTGCTGCCGCTGCCGCTGATGAGCGAACGCTCGACCCCCCATATGCCGAAGGCCGCCGCCAGAATAAGCATCAAGCCCTTGGCAACCCAGGTCTGGGCGATTTTTCTCAACACATCGAACATCGGAAGGCAAACCTCGTCATGAATAGCATCTTCGCCCGCGGGCGAAGCAATCGGAGTTCCTTAGAACAATCCGAACCGGAATTGAAGAGCCACTACGGAAATCACCGGGCTTGATGCTGCTGACCCGGAACCTTTGCCAGGGATCGACGTTGAAGGCTGAGGGAAACAGAGGAGCCGACGATGGCCGAAACGAAAACCGCTTCCGCCCAATCTGCCGCAGCACAGGCACAGGCTGACACCGCCGTCGAAGACCTTAATTTGCAGATCGCTGCACTTCGGGAGGATCTGACGAAACTCTCGCGCAGCATGGCCGCAGTCGGGCAGGGCGCAAAGTCAGTCGTTACCGAGGAGGCTCAGGAATTAACCGATCAACTGCGCGAAAGAGTTCGCCAGGAGCCGATCTTCATGGTCGCGGCGGCCGCCGGCATCGGTTATCTGATCGGGCTTCTCAGCCGTCGCTAGATTAAAGCCTGATCTAAAGCTCGTCGTGAAAACTTGGGCTGGCGCGGATGAAGGCCCAAAGCGCCTTGCTGATCTCCACGATCTCCTTGATCGAACTCTCCAGCCTTTCGATTTCGCGTAGATCCAGTTGCTCGACTTTGCCGTATTTGACGTGCCGGTCGTCTTCCACCAGACGCATGAGTTGCGTGCTGGAGATGTCGCCGTTTTCGTCGAAGGAATAGATGCAGTGATTGTATTTGTTGCGCATCTTCGATTCCCGTTTCAGGCGGCCCATCAACTCCAGGACCGCGCGGCTATCCTCCGCAGGCGTCGAGGATAGTTTCGCCAGACGCTCGACCAAATCGATGCGCGCGCGCGTCGTGTTCAGTGTCAGGAAGACGATGATGGCTGCGTCCTTCTCCACCCTCAGCAGATGCGCGATGATGTAGATCAGAAGGCTTTCCGTATTGGTCCAGACATAGTTCAAGCGGCCGACGCGAAGCAGAATATCGGACATTGCAGGCATGGCGCGGTCCTGTGCTCAGCCAAAATTCAAGCTTTTTCATCGCTCCCTGAAGGCGCGCGACATGCTGTCGACCACCGGCTTGGAGAGGTATTCGAAAAAGGTGCGTTCGGACGTCTTGATCAAAACATCCGCGGGCATGCCGGGTACGGGCTTGAACCCTGGAATGCGTTTGATCTCCTCGCTCGGGATCTGGACGCGGACAACATAGACATCGCGCTGCGTCGAACCGGAATTATCCTCGATCGAGTCGGCCGAGACGTAGAATACCTTACCGTTCAGAACCGGCGTCGTACGCCGGTTGAGCGACGACAGGCGGATAGAGGCGGATTCGCCTTCACGCAACTGATCGATCGAGGTGCGCAGCACCTGTGCCTCGATGATCAACGGCACGTTGTTCGGCAATATCTCCATGATCGGCTTGCCCGTCGTGATGACACCACCAGCCGTATGATAGTAGGAGCGGATGACCGTGCCGCTGACCGGTGAACGAATGACGGTGCGATCGAGCACGCCAGCGGCCTCGCGCACCTGCTCGCGCACGCTGTCGAGATCGGATTCGGCAGTTTCCAATGAGTCGAGCGCCGCCTGCTTGTTGGCGTTGATGGCAATGATTGCCTCCTGGCGATATTTGGCGACTTGGGCTTCGTTTTCGTTCAACTCTGAATCGATGCGCGCAAGATCGCCCATGGCCTCGGCGACCGCGCGCTGCACGGCCAGAAGGTCGGAACGCCTGACGACGCCGGCATTCGCAAGCTTTTCTTTCGACTCCTGTTCATCGGTCAAAAGTTTGAGCTGCGTTACGAACGCCTCTCGTTGGCCCTGATATCCCTGGGTGCGATATTCGAGCGAGCGGATGTTCTTTTCGATAAGGTTGAGCTGCTCCTGCAGTTTGGATTGTTTGCTGTGGAAGACGACAACCTGGCTCTGGATGAGCGCGGTCACATCGGGATCGTCGGCCTCCGCCGTGACGATATCCGGCACCTTGAATTCTTCGTTGCCCTGGGCCTCGGCCCGCAAGCGGGCAACCACCGTTTCCAGCCGCAGCCGTCTCAGCTTCAGCGCCCGATCATTGGCAAGAGCCGCCGTCGGATCAAGGGTTAGCAGGATATCGCCCTCCTGCACGACCTGTCCTTCGCTCACCATCAGCTCTTTGATGATGCCGCCCTCGAGATGCTGAATGATCTTGTTATTGCCGGTGGCGACGAAGCTGCCTTGAGCGATGACGGCCGAGGCGATCGGCGCGGTCGCGGCCCAATAGCCAAAACCGCCGAAAGAAGCGAACAGGATCGCCAGACCCGAGACGCTATAGAGCCTGATGGATCGCGGCACTTCGCTGTACCATTCGATTTGGCCGGTTTCGTTCTCCTCTTTCTTTTTGCCTTTGCTTCTCCCGAACATGGCGCTCACCCTTCGATCTTCGCCGCCGGCCGATTGCCGATCTCGTTGTTGGGCTTGTTGCTCAGCATTCTCAGCACATCGGTGCGCTCGCCGAACAGCGCAACCGACCCGTCCTTCAGAACCAGGATTTTGTCGACGCATTGAAGCAGGGCAGGGCGCTGGGTGATCGTTACCGTGGTGATGCCCTGCTTCTTGGCGTGAATAAGCGCGCGGGCGAGGGCCGCCTCGCCGGCGGTATCGAGATTGGAATTCGGCTCGTCGAGAACAACGAATTTCGGATTGCCGAAGAAGGCGCGGGCAAGCGCGATGCGCTGCTTCTGACCGCCGGAAAGCGGCGCGCCATCAGCGGCGACCACGGTCTCATAGCCCTGTGGGAAAGTGGCGATCAGTTCGTGCACATCGGCAAGAACGGCCGCTTCGTAGATCAGCCGGTCTTCGACGTCGTCACGCATGCGGCAGATATTGGCCTTGATCGTGCCCGGAAAGAGCTGCACGTCCTGCGGTAGGTAGCCGATGCTCTCGCCGAACTGACGCTGATCCCAGTTGCGAAGATCCATGAGATCGAGCCGAACATTGCCCGAAGTCGGCAGGATCGAACCCACCAGCATCTTGCCGAGCGTCGTCTTGCCGGAACCGGAATTGCCGATGACGGCAAGCGATTCTCCCTTTTTTAACGAAAAGGAGATGCCGTTCAAAACGACCCGCTTCTGTGGCGGCGGGACGAAAAGAATGCGCTCCACGTCCAGCCGTCCTTCCGGATTGGGCAGGCGCAGCCGCGGGAAATTCAGCGGCGAATTCAACAATAGCTGCTTGATGCGGCCATAGGCGGCGCGGGAATGATTGAACTGGTTCCAACCCTCGATCGCGCCTTCGACCGGCGCCAGGGCGCGGCCGGAGATGATCGAGGCTGCAATCACCATGCCGCCCGTCAACTGACCGGAGAGCGAGAGATGCGCGCCCCAGCCGAGCAGGGTTACCTGGGTGATCAGGCGGCAAGCCTTGGTGAGACCGGAAAAGACGATATTGCGGTCCTGGGCGGCCACCTGGGATTTCAGCGATCCCGCAGTCTCACGGCCCCACATCTTCACGGCTTCGGGGATCATCGCCAGCGCATTGATGATCTGCGAATTGCGCGCCATGGAGTCGAGATGGAAATTGGCGCGGCTGACGAAGGCATTGGCTTCGGCAAACTGCTTCGCCGTCATCTTTTGATTTAGATAGGCGATGATGAACAGCACGGCGCAGCACGTCATGACGATCACGCCGAGATGTGGATGCACGAGATAGACGACGACGACGAAGAGCGGCATCAATGGCGCGTCGAGGAAGGCAAGCAGCGTGCCCGATGTCAAAAAGGACCGGAGCAACTGCAGATCGGCAAGCGTCTGATAGTCGCGGCCGTTGCCGTTCAAGGATGCGCGGGCGGCCGCGCTCAAGATCGGCGCGCCGAGCTGCACTTCAAGTTCGACGGCCGTGCGCATCAGGATGAAGCGGCGCACCGAATCCATGATGACCTGCAGGAGGATGGCGCCGACGACGGCGATGGTCAGCATGACAAGGGTGTCGATCGAGCGGCTGGTCAGAACGCGGTCGGAAATCTGGAACAGATAGATCGGGATTGCCAGCACCAGAATGTTGATGGCCAAGGTAAAGATCATGACAATCAGCATGTTGCGCTGGACCACGGAAATGCCTTGGCGCAGGCTGGCAGCAAAATTGATCGGCTGGGCGCTGCGTTTGTGGAAGATGCTGCCGTCATTGCCTCCCCCGCCACTGCCCTTGCCGCTTTCACCATTGCCGCCGTGACCGCCGCCACCGGCAATCGACCGGCGCTCGTTCTCACGTACCGGGCCGGTATCGCTGTCAATCGTCCGCGCCAACGGCTGAATGTGGCTCACTTTCATATCGGTCTTTGGCATTTCCGCTTCCGGCGCCCGGGGCGCCGGTTCGATCACGGGCACTGGATCGACGCCTGGAGCGGGTGATACCGGCCGCATTTCGAGCTCGGTCGTCGACGTGGCGGACCCGTCATCAACTTTCGCATCAACAGAAAACTCTACAGGGGCAAGGACGGCCTCGGTCTCCATGGCGGCCGCGCTCGTCGTGTCCGCCATCAGCGGCTGGGCAGGCCGGGGGGATGCAAAGACAGCGGCCCTGGGCTCGCGCCGCAACCGTTTCAGGCTATCCACGGCATCCTCTATGGCCGCCATATAGGAGGCGGTGTTCCGCTCGGCAGCGCGCTCATCCTCATTGGATGGCAGCGACGTCAGGTGCAATGTTCGGCTTTCCGTCGTGCTGAGCTTTGAAATCTGGTTCATCAGAGGCGCCCCCTACTGTCTCCGGCTACGTGACGGTCTGCATGACGTCGCCGACAGTGCCGTTGTGCCAGGACATGTCGTGGCCGAGATCGATGGTTTCGTTCTGCGCGGGCTGTGAATCGTGATCGCCAAGGAAAGCGATCGCTTCATTGGCCAACGGTTGGTTCTGCTGCTGGTTCGTATTGGTCTGATTGGTTTGATCATGATCGACCAGCCCGCCTTGGATGAGGACGGTATCGGAATAAAGGTTGCCGGCGAGATAGGTCGTATGACCGACGCTGTCGTAATCGGCAATACTGGCGATATTGACCAGGGTATTGCTGCCGGTGTCGATCGATACCGTGGCGTTCTGGTTGTTTGCCACCACATCACTTGCCACTTGATGCACGATGTCGGAATCGCCGACGACGTTGATCTGCTTGATGACGTTGACGTCGAAGAAGTTGCCGGTGATGTAAAGAACGTTCAACGCTTCCTGACCGGCGAAATTCGCATCGTGAGCAAGCCCGTCCGGTATCTCGTTGGTGTGATCCTGGATGTTCTTGACCGTGTCGTTGACGAAATCGGGCATCGCAGTGAAACGATCCGACAGGCCGATGTTACTGATCGAGGCGAGGTTCCAGAGCAGGTTGCCGCCGGTCTGAACATGCTCGCCGCTTTGCGTGGTCGAGACCACGTCGTTGTCATAGAGCACCGATATCTGGCTGATCGAGTTGATGTCGAAAGCGTGTCCGCCGACGATCATGAGATCGTATTGCATGCCGAGACCAAAATAGGAGGCCAGGTCGACCAGCGTATTGCCGCCGGTCAGCAACGTCGTCTCGGCACCGGTGGTCGTCACCCGCATGGTGTCGTTGTCCGAGAGGAAATTATATTGTTCCGTCCAATGCAGGAACGAGACATCGCCTTCGATGACGCTGACGCGCCAGAAGCTAGGGAAGGCCGGATTGTCGTTGTCGGTGTGTTCGTGTGTCGAAGTCGCCTGAAACTCGCTGTGCTGGAAAACGGCGATGTTCCTTCCGATCGTCAACGCGTTAGGTGAAGACTGGTCGTCATTGCCTGAGATATAATCGACTTTATCGTTGTCGCTGTAGATATAGCTCTGCGAGATCGCGTCGATGGAATGATAATCACCCATCACGGCCATGACATGCGAAATGACATTCGTGTCGACGATGCTGACGAGGTTTGCGACGATATTGCCGCCGGCCTCTATGTTGAGGGAATTCGGCCCCAGTCCAGTCTGATGAACCGCCCCGTCTGTGGCTTCGGTTTTTTGCGAAGCAAGGCCGCGATCCGGCATGGAGCTTTCCAGATCCGGGACGCTGGTGACCTGAACGCCGTTGACAAAGATGCCGTCAAGCTCGTTGCCGGCGATCGCCAGATAGTGGCTGCCGTCGGGGCCCTGAATGTCGGTGCCGCCGTTTGCTTCTATGGTTTTGGCAAATGCGTGCAGATCGTCGTTGAGCTTTATCATGCCCTCGGTGCTCTCCGTCCGCTGGAGGGAGGCAAAGGGCGAGAGTTCCTCGGCTTTCACACTCGCCTGGCCCAGCCAGTCGTAGACGTCGGAGACATCGCGAATGATATGATGGGAAGAATTCGTCATGTCGAGCACGTCGTCGTCGCGCAAGACATTGGCCTGCACCAGATGGGCGGTCTCCGAACCTGGACCCATGTAGACTTCAAGTTTGCCAGGCAGAGTCACAGGCTGGAATTCGATGTCGAAGGGGCGGTGGACGACGGAGATCTCCCCCATGGCAAGGCCTTCAGAACCCTTTAAGCGCAGGTGATAGGGATCGTCATGCAGGTGGGCGTAGCCAGCGCGGAAGTAATAGGGCGAGTCGATGTATTTCACGTTGGGCGCGTAGTCGACCATCGTCAGCCCGGAAGCAAAGTCGTCCTTTGCTAGGGGCGGGTCCGTCTGCTCCACCGGTTTGTCCTCCGGGAACGCCCCATCCGTATAATTCAGCCGCAGACGCAGATCCTGAATCTGCGTGTCGAAGAGCCCGATAAAGTGGGCGATGATCTCCGAGATTTTTTCTGCGTGCATGACAAGCCCCCCAATTTTCGGAAACGCCTGGTCTGTCTGAACCGATGCCGTGGCCGCAGGCTATCATTTCAGGAAAATCCAGGTTCAAGCCACGAGATATGCACCGGCCGGTCTCCCGCCGGTGCATAGAGGCGTGGCTCTCGCTTCGAAATCAGGAGTCGCCGGAGGTCACGTGATGATCGCCGCCAACATTGATATCGGCAGTGTTGGTGAGCAGATTGGCGCCCTGGACCACTTCCTGATGGAAACCGGAATTGGAGATGATGGCGGTGGAATCCGCTGTTGCCGTGCCCACCATGTCGTGGCCCACACTCGGCACCCCACTCCAATTGAAGGTCGGATCGAGATCGAGGCCGTCGGCATGGGAATGGCCACCTTCGGCGGTCAGGTCGATGCTGGCACCTTGGTTTTGCATGCGCACATCATAGGCCTGATCCTGATCGGCGAGATTGTTGGCCTGAACCAGGCTGAAGCCGGTATCATTGGCTCCCCCGCCCAGCGCATTGTTGAGTACGCCATCGACATTGAGGTTGAAGGAATAATCATCTCCGAGATTGAAGGTCAGATCACCGCCGGCAACGCCCAAATTGCCCACATCATGGACATCCTTGATCGTTCCAAAGTCGTAGTCGGAATTGGAATGAGTGCTGGAGTCGCTATAGGAATAATTGTCGCGGTTGTCACCGTTATTGTTGGCTTCGGTGTGAACGTCGGTGTCGGTCTTGGTGATGGCCTTGTAGTCATAATCGTAGCTGTTGTCGCGATTATCACCGTTATTGTTGGCCTCGGTGTGGACGTCGGTGTCAGTATTGGTGATTACCTGGTTGTCGTGGTTCTCATCATAGCTGTTATCGCGATTGTCGCCGTTGTTTTTGACGTCGAGATCCGTATCGGTAGTGTTGGTATTGTTGCTGTTATTGGTGTTGGCGACGCCGACAAGGCCAGTCGAACCGTCATCCACTTCCGTCGAATTGACGGCACTGGTCGCAAGACCATCCGCCAGCGCGCCGACCTTCAGGTCGTCATCGGCGCTGATGTTGGCGATATCAAAATCAGAAGACATCCTACATTTCCTCCAAATGAGGAGGCCGTCTCGGGAAATCCCTCTCATCTAAACGGGATTTTCTCGCGGCGGCCCCAACTGTTAACGTTGCGGCAGGTGTACGCACTACATGTCTACCGTCAAAACCGGCCTGTTGGTTCAGACCTGGCCTATTGGGACTTGCGGCTACCCAAAACAAAATGCGCAAATCCACCCCGGCGCTCGGTTAAAGCGTCAACGCCTTGCTGCTTTTCTGTTGTCTCTAAGAAGTAGGGGAGGAGGAGGTTGTCCGGGACGCGAGACAAAGGACCGGAATGCCATTTTCCCCCAAGTTCCGCGGTTGGTGCGGAACGGTGGGACTTTGACCGAAAACAACGCAAGCTCATAGATACCAATTCGGGCTACCGCCCTGTTTCGGCTTCATAAATCGGATTTCACCCGATGAGCGCACAGGATTTAAAGCGCTGTTGTCACTCAATTTTTCAAGTTTTCGCGAGCTATTGACCGCCTCGTCGGCATCACCGAACATTATCGCCCGCCGGTACAGTCTTAATCCGTCCGACTTAAGCGATCACAAGTTGCCGCGACGCATTCAAGTAATATATTTCAAAAATCTAACTAAGTTCGCAGCCGTTGCAAAATCGGCTCATACCTATGAAATTTCAAATTGTAATAAAAAGTATATCGACGCTTACTATGCTTTGCGCCAACCTTCGGCTCATCGATTCGTTTTACCGATTTCGGTCGATTGAGGTTATTGTCGGTCGGCAGATAACCTCTACCTTTAGATTAGCTGATTAAACAAAAATGTCCGAAAATGTGCAGAACTGAGCACAAGTACGGCACCCAATTTGGCCAAATTCCCACATTTGTGATATTTTTTAAAGCTTTCGCGGCAAAACTAACCCCTTTGGGCAATTTCCAATTACCGTCGCATGGATTAATATAGTTTTATATTAATTTAAGAAGACTGCATAAAACAGTCCTATCAGAGCAACGTGCTCATAAAAAACATTCCGGCAAAAAGCGGGTTAACTAGACATGACTGCGAGCTTTGGGGGATGCACAAATGTACATCGCAAGCGTAAGAACAGGGGATGCTGAGGACAATCACAATATCATAAACTTAAAAGAGACTATCGTCGTACTGGCGGATGCCGATCTCTTTTCTGAATGCCTGGTGCAGACTCTAGGCACCAGATTTGCAGCATACGACATCATTAGCATTACAGATCCGAAGGCACTTCAGGGCAAAGTTCTGGAGGGCGTTAAACTGATCCTGCTGTACCATCTTCAATCCGAGGAAATGCAGGAAACTTTACATGCGATAAGGGCCAATTCGCCTGGAATATCGATCGGGCTGGTCGTCGAAACGATCGATCTGCACGATCCATACGTGGCCAGACTTGTCGAAGGACGGAATATACACGGCGTACTACCGCTCAATCTGCGCCTCGACGTGTTCATGGCAGCGATCGACCTGTTGATGAAGGGTGGCGAACACTTCCCGTCGGCGCTTCTGCGTCGGCTCTCGGGGGACGGGCCGCATCTCAGTCAGCCGCTCTATCAGGCACAGACGCGTTTTGCCAACGGCCATAGACCTTACGAGGATACTACTATCGCCATGCGCAACGGCAGTCTGCAGGCGCTGACCACGCGCGAGGTCCAAATATTGGATCTCATTTGCAAGGGGACACAGAACAAGATCATAGCGGACCAGCTCAGCCTGTCCGAAAATACGGTCAAAGTTCACGTCCGTAACATCTACAAGAAAATGAATGTCCGCAATCGAACGGAAGCGGCCTCACGCT
Source organism: Rhizobium sp. CB3090 (assembly GCF_029714285.1). Classification (NCBI taxonomy): domain Bacteria; kingdom Pseudomonadati; phylum Pseudomonadota; class Alphaproteobacteria; order Hyphomicrobiales; family Rhizobiaceae; genus Rhizobium; species Rhizobium sp. CB3090. The sequence goes on along the minus strand of NZ_CP121662.1, from coordinate 1,428,510 downwards.
TCTTCAATTCGGACAACGGGCTGGATCGGGATCCGTCGCGTCGGTGGCGAAACTGATCCACAGATAGGAATTGAGAGGGGACGACCGTTCGCGACATCGTGGGCGGTCGTTTTCTTTTTTCCCGTTTCTGGCGGGATATTCTATCACACCGAACGAAGGCCTCTACGAAGCGAGCCAACTGTCAATCCATCTTCCTGCCGTTGCGTTAATCCACAGCATAGTCCGCCCCTGAAAGTGGACTATGCTCCATGCGCGACACGGCCAATATCTCGCCTGGGAAATAGCTATTTAGTATAGTTTGCCTAATCCTTACCCAGATTTCCGTTGACGTAGCGTAAAGTAGTTTTATCATCTGCTTATTCACCAAGCTTACATCTGATTCGATACTGATAAAAATTCAAGATTCACACGAATTATTACTGTAAATAAATTTACGTTACTCTTCTCAATCAAAGTCTTTTAAGTACAGCATGCGGCGTATAGGAGCCGTTAGTTGACAAGGGCAGGGAGGTGTAGTGCGTAGATTTATTCCCACGGATGGCGATCTTTTCTCCTCAAAAGGGTCGCCATCCACCCCTCTACATCAAGCTGAAACGGCTCTTGTCTGCAGGCGGAACACCGCCACCCTCTCTTTCACTCTGAAGGTGATGTCATGGGCAAGATCCCCGCGGCAATCGGTGTCCACGCGATGCGTCGGCCGTCCGTCAATCCAGCCGATATCGGTCCGGCGACGGAGCAAGTATTCGAAGGCAGGATGCGTTTTGCCAACCTGATCGGCATTACCGTCTGGACTGCAACCATGACCTTCTTCTGGCTGTGGTGGCTGCGCGGCGATCACGTCATCGGCTGGCCGTCCTACCTGTTGGTGACGCTGGTTCTTGCCTTGATCACCGGCCTGCCGGCCTATTTCATCATCATCGTCCATGATGCGCGGCGGATGCCGCAAGCCGGCGGGCCCTTGCCTGCAGGGCGCATCGCCATGGTCGTTACAAGAGCCTCGTCCGAGCCTCTCTCGGATGTGCAGACGACATTGCGGGCAATGCTCGATCAGACGGGTTGCGATTTCGATGTCTGGTTGGCGGAGGAAAAACCCAGCCTGGACATGATGAAATGGTGCATGGAACACGGCGTCTTCACCTCGACGACGCGCGAGAGCACCGGAGCTGACGCTCGCGACCCTTCTCCGTGCTGCAAGCAAGGCAATCTCACGTCTTTCTACGATCACTTCGGTTATGAAAGATATGATTTCGTCGTGCAATTCGACGCCGGCCATGTGCCCGACAAGACCTATCTCCGCGAAATGATCCGGCCGTTCCGCGATCCCGGCATTGGTTACGTATCGGCGCCGAGCATCTGTGACGCCAACGCTGCATCGAGCTGGGCAGCGAGGGGCAGGCTCTTTGCCGAAGCCGGCATTCAAGGGGTGTTGCAGTCCGGCTATAACGGCTGGGCGCCGCTCTGCGTCGGCACCCACTATGCTGTACGCACGGCGGCCCTGAAAGAAATCGGTGGGCCTAGACCGGAACCGGCGGAAGGTCTTTCGACGACGCTCGCGATGAACGCCGGCGGTTGGCGCGGCGTTCATGCGCTGGACGCGATCGCCCATGGCAATGGTCCGGCGACCTTCACCGATCTGATGATGCAGGAATTTGACCGGTCGCGCAGCCGGATGACAATCCTGCTGCAATATTTGCCGGACTATATGCCGAAACTGCCCGGATGGTTGAAATTCCAGTTCCTATTCTCCGAGCTGTGCTTCCCGCTATTTTCTTTGGGCTTGGCTACCGTCTTCATGCTGCCGATCGTGGCGCTGCTGACGGGCCACAGCTTTGCCGACGTCACCTGTTCCGCTTTCCTGCTTCATTTCCTGCCGATCGTCGCCGCGTTGATAGCACTCGTTTTCATCTGGCGCGCCACCGGTACGTTCCGGCCCGCCAATGCCAGGATTTTAAGCTGGGAGAGCGTAGCATTTCTGCTCCTGGGCTGGCCTTGGTCGCTCATCGGCTACGCAGCCGCAATTCGCGACCATCTGATACATTCTCAAAGCGGTTCCCACGCCGCCCGCGAGAGGATGCCGGCCTTGTATGCGATGCCGCTTCGGGTATTGGCACCCCATATCGTTCTCTGCCTTGCTTCCGTGCTTGCGGTGGCCTTTGCCCCGGACCGGCAAGCTTCCCAAGGCCTCTTTGCCTTTGCCGCAATCAACGCATCGATCTATGCGGCGCTGATCGGTCTGATCATCGCCCGACATGCAACGGAAAACATGCTTTCCCGTTAGGCGCTCCTAACGCCCTCGCCACTGCGACATCTTTGCGACACCTCCTGCGACATTTTTGACGATCTGCGAAACATCGGGCCTTGGCCCCTTGTATCGCATGGTCGCTTACTATACGTATCAGCATTATAAGGTTGCTTATGAATAGCAGGCTTCTCATATCATGAACGCGACACCCACTCTCGGCTTTCTCCTGCATGACGTTGCCCGGCTTCTTCGGAAGCGGTTTGAGCAGCGCGCGAAAGATATGGGACTGACGCGTTCGCAGTGGCAAACGCTCGCCTATCTCTCGAACAATGAAGGGATTCATCAGGCCGGTCTTGCCGAAATGCTGGAGATCGAGCCGATCACGCTGGTGCGGATCCTCGACAAGCTGGCCGAACGTGGCCTGGTCGAGCGCCGTCAGCACCCGAACGATCGCCGAAGCTGGCTGCTTTACATGCGCGAGGAAGCGCGGCCGTTGCTCGACACCATGCGCAGCATAGGCGACCAAACCCGCAAGGAGGCCCTGGATGGGGTCTCTACAGAAGATCATGAGCGCCTTTACCAGTTGCTCACCCTAATGAAATCGAACCTAGTCCAGGCCTGCCGCACGACGGTAGCCCACAAAGAGATAAATCATGGCTGATGCATCCTCTTCGCGTCGCATACACGCGAACGCAAATTCCGCTGACGAACAGACCGCAATCGGGCAGAAGCAGGCCGTAGTCGCCGAGGCGCCGTCTTCCAATCCAGCTCCGGCGCCCGCCGGAACCGGCGCCGCTGCTCCGGTTGCTCTTCCCGAGAAGCCGCGCAAGCGCCGCAGCCCGACACGGCCGATCCTTTTCGCGCTGCTGCCGGTCGCCCTTGTCGTCGGCGGCTATTACTACGTTACCGGCGGGCAGATCATGTCCACCGACAATGCGTATGTTCAGGCCGATATGGTCGGGGTTTCCACCGATGTTTCCGGCACGGTGATCTCGGTCGATGTGCATGAAAACGAGATGGTGAAGAAGGGGCAGGTACTCTTCCGCCTGAAGCCCGATTCCTTCCGTATCGCGCTGGAGGGCGCTGAGGCGCAGCTCGGCGCTGCCCGCAACCAGATCCTGAACCTGCAGGCGAGCTACAAGCAGTCGCTGGCGGAAATCGCCCAGGCGCAGGCTGACATTCCTTATTACCAAACCGAATTTGAGCGCCAGCAGAACCTGATCAACAGCTCGGTCGCCTCGAAGGCGGCCTATGACCAGGCCAAGCACAATCTCGAAGCGGCACAGCAGAAGGTCTCGGTCGCCCAGGCGCAGGCGGCAACCACGCTCGCACAGCTCGGCGGCAATGCCGACCAGCCGGTCGAGCAGAATCCGGTCTATCTGCAGGCCAAGGCCGCCGTCGACAATGCACAGCGCGAGCTCGACGACACCGTCGTGCGCGCGCCCTTCGACGGCATCACCGCCAACGTTCCGTCGCTCCAGGTTGGCGCTTATCTGACGGCTGCGCAGCAAGGCTTCTCGCTGGTCTCCACCACCCATATGTGGATCAACGCCAGCCCGAAAGAAACCGAGCTCACGCATGTCCGGCCCGGCCAGAAGGTCTCCATCTCGGTCGATGCCTATCCCGGTGTGACCTGGAAGGGCACTGTTGCCAGCATTTCGCCGGCCTCGGGCTCGAGCTTCTCGCTGCTGCCGGCGCAGAACACCACCGGCAACTGGGTTAAGGTTGTGCAGCGCATTCCGATGATCATCAGCATCGACGACATGCAGGGCAAGCCGCCGCTGCGCGTCGGCATGAGCGTCGTCGCCGATGTGGACACAGGTCACGCCCGCGGCCTGCCGGACTTCATTGCAAACCTGCTGGGTCAATCCCACGGTCAGGACCATGAGTAACGCCGCTGCTTCACCTTCCGGCCCGATCGCCAATCGCGGCGCCATCACCGCCTGCGTCATCCTGGCAGTCATCATGCAGGCGCTGGACACCACCATCGCTAACGTCGCTCTGCCTCATATCCAGGGCGACGTTTCGGCGAGCGCCGATCAGATCAACTGGGTTCTGACCTCTTATATCGTTGCCGCGGCCATCATGACGCCGCCATCCGGCTTCCTGTCGGCGAAGTTCGGCCGCAAGCGTGTGCTGCTGGTGGCGATCGCAGGCTTCGTCGTCGCTTCCGTTCTCTGCGGCCTGGCGCAGTCGCTGAATCAGATCGTCGGCTTCCGCCTGCTGCAGGGCCTTTTCGGCGCGTCGCTCGTGCCGCTGTCACAGGGTATTCTTCTCGACATCTACAATGTCGAGGAGCGCGGCAAAGCCATGGCATTGTTCGGCGTGTCGGTCATGGTCGGCCCGGTGCTCGGGCCGGTCATCGGCGGCTGGCTGACGGACAATATGAGCTGGCGATGGGTGTTCTACATCAACGTGCCGATCGGCGCGCTCGCCTTTGCCGGCATCGTCGTCTATGTGACGGAAACGAAGTTCGACGCACTCGCCAAACTCGATCTGTTCGGCTTCAGCATGCTGTCGATCGCCATCGGCGCGCTGCAGCTTTTCCTGGACCGCGGCGAGCAGCTCGACTGGTTCTATTCAGGCGAAATCATTATCGAGGCCCTGGTTTGCGCCGCAGCCTTCTATCTCTTCCTGGTGCATACGTTCACCGCGGAACGGTCCTTCGTGAATCCGCGACTGTTTCTGGACCAGAATTTCGCCGTCAGCATGCTGTTCATCTTCATTGTCGGCGTTACCTATCTCGCCTCGCTGGCGCTGATGACGCCCTACCTGCAGACATTGATGGGCTACCCGGTCGTCACCGCCGGCATCGTCATGGGTCCGCGCGGCCTCGGCACAATGGTATGCATGTTCGTGGTCGGGCGACTGATCGGCAAGGTGGATACGCGCTGGCTGCTGTTTTTCGGCCTCGCCTTGACCGCCTGGGCGATGTACGACATGACCGGCTGGACGCCTGATGTCTCGCAGTGGACGCTGATTTCGGTCGGCTTCGTCCAAGGCGCTGGGCTCGGCTTCCTCTTCGTGCCGCTGACGACGATCGCCTTTGCCACGCTGCCGGCTCACATGCGCGGCGAGGGAACTGGCCTCTACAACCTTTCGCGTAACATCGGCTCGAGCGTCGGCATCTCCGTCGTCTCGGCGCTGATCACCGAAAACACTCAGGTCAATCACTCTACGATCGCCGCCTATGTGACGCCGTTCAACCATGCTTTCGATGCGACGGCGGCTCAAGCCCTCAGCCCGGTCACGATGGCAGGTCGCGCCGCGCTCGACGGCCTGATCACCACGCAGGCAACGATCATCGCCTATATGGACGATTTCAAACTGCTGATGCTGATGTCGATCTTAGCCATGCCGCTGCTCGTGCTGCTGCGCAAGCCCAAGGCGGCGCCAGCCGTCGATCACAGCATCGCAATGGAATAGCCGCGCAGTCTTTCCAGTTTCACTGCGCGGCAGCATGACCGCCGGGCACCACCCCGGCGGTCTTTTCGTGAGCAATGTCAGGAAAGATGCGCAACGATTCCGTTCGAAATTGCGTAACGCTCTAAGGAAAGCGGCGGCTGACGAAGCACGAGCCGGCGGCGCCGAAGCGCCATAGCGGCTCGACGTTCTTCGTAATCCCGATCCGCTTGCCGGCGACCAGCGGTATCGGCTCAGCCAGGGTAATCTCGAAGGGTGCCGCGTCCAGCGCCAGCCCGTTCATGCCGATATCCACGCCCAAGGCCTGCGCGAGCTTTCCCGGGCCGTTGCAGAGATTGACGAAGTCCGCAACACCGCGCCGACCGACCATGTCCGCGATGCCACTCTCCGGCTCCAACGCCCGGATGAGCACGGCGCTGGCAGCTTCGCAGACGAAATTCAGGCACCAGTGAATGCCATAGGACCGGTAGATATAGACACGCCCCGCCGGACCGAACATCGCCGCATTGCGCGCCGTCGGTCCGCGAAAGCTATGGGACGCCTCGTCATCGGGCCGATAGGCCTCCGTCTCGACGATGCGACCGCCGGCACCGGCGACCGTGAGGCGAGCGCCGATCAGCGCGGAGGCAACGGTAACCGCATCGCGGGAAAAGAAGGCCGTGAGGGCGGGGCCAGTCAAAGGCTCGGGGCCGATCGATAGGGGCTGGTCGTTGAGCGTCATAGGCGAGGGTGGTGTCCTTTTGATTATTCGATGCGCAAGGCTCTCATATCTCGAGAATCTTTGTCGCTGAGATCATAGCCGATTGGGTTTCACCGCATCGATCTGTATCATTTCTTTATGCGGGTTCAGAAACGAAATGTTCTCTGATAGGGAAGGGACATGTGAGACTCGGACTGGAAGAAAATGGCTGCGCGGGATCGATATTCAAGAAAGCTCGAATGCTCTCGTTGTGGCAATAGCGGTTTTGCCGAGGTCTCGGAGGACGACAATCCTCGACGGGAGACCCCTGGTTTTCTCGTAGACGAAATGCCGGCGGGCTTTTCCGACGAACGCAAATCGAACGACCCGGCGAAATACATGATCCGCTGCCGCTGCGGCAGCGTGTTCCCGTTCAAGCAAAAGTCTCACTATGCGCCTGGCGGCGAGCCGAGGAGATAGTGGCATCATCTACGTGAGCGAATTCGTTGGACGCAGAGTTCGATCAGGCCGGTTGACGCTCCGGCCCGAATAGCTGTAAAGCCAGCCGACCACATATACTGAAGCGCTACGCTTCAGCGACAGGAAGAGTGTCCGAGTGGTTTAAGGAACCGGTCTTGAAAACCGGCGTGCGGGAAACCGTACCGTGGGTTCGAATCCCACCTCTTCCGCCAAAAAATCAATGAAATCAGATTCTTACATATGATACCGCATACATGCCGCCTACGGTGATTGATGCAGTTTCACCGGGGAACGGACCACAATTATTCTGCGGCTGCCAAAGCTTCATAATCTCGCGACGCATTTTCGATTGCATCGAGACAATTCAAGAGGGCGACCATATCGCAAGCTTCCGGCCAGCCCATGCCACTTAATGCGACATCGTCTAGATTTGCGGGCTCCGTCGTCACTCCATCCACCACCAGCCAAGTGCCTCCGACATCATGCCGCAGATTATAGCGCCGCATCATTAACTCCTCCGATCGGACGGCGACCCTAAACATATCGACGTATCTTTGAAATCCATAAAATTAAAAATCACTAACATGGCTGTTCTGCTCGCCATTTCCGCAGGATAGAGCCGCACGACGACGTTCAAGGGCCTCCATCAGTGAGTCAATTTTAGTCACTCATTAACCATAATCTTCAGAAATATCCGTTTCCGCTCAAATCCGATCGCAAATTCGACAACATGCAATCATGATTAAAGTACCGTTAGGTGATTGAGGCGTAGCAGGGTACCGGTTGAGGGATATGCCGGTGCATGCCTTGCCATAGTAATTTGATTAACGGCGTGGGACAGATGAAATTCGATAATCGTGCGGTGACATACGCAACGGGTATGCGTTGGTTTGCTCTCTCTCTGATGTGCGCCACTGTTACCGCCTGCGGAACCTCGCAGCAGGTTGCGACGAAGCGTCAGCACGGCAAGGAATATTTCTCCGAAAAAGAATACGGCGTTAAGGCGAGCCCGCGGGTGGCCTTCAACGGACCGATCCCGAAGGGTGGCGGGCGGTTCATGGTTGGCAATCCCTACCAGGTCAAGGGCAAGTGGTATTATCCCAAGGAAGACTATACCTATAACAAGGTCGGCATCGCTTCCTGGTACGGCTCGGCCTTTCACGGACGCCTGACCGCAAACGGCGAGGTCTATGACCAGCAGGCGCTCACCGCCGCGCATCCGACCTTTCCGCTGCCGAGCTACGCGCGCGTCACCAATGTCGAAAACGGCTCCTCCATCATCGTGCGCGTCAATGATCGCGGGCCCTATCATCCTGGCCGCATCATCGATCTTTCCAACAAGACGGCGCAGATGCTCGACCTTCAAAACAGCGGCACCGGCGACGTGCGCGTGCAATATGTCGGCCGCGCCCGTATGGACGGCCATGACGAGCCCTATCTGATGGCTTCCTACATTCCGAAGGGCTCGCGCCTGCCGAGCATCAACCCTGGCGGCCAGATCGCAACCGGCGTGATGGTCGCTTCGAACGGCGGCATAACTGCCGATCAATTGCCGGATTCGGATAGTGTCCGGCCGAGCCGCCAGCAGCGCAGTTTCAACGTGACGCCGGCACTCGCGCCGGTTCCGCGGCAGTCGCCTTATTCGGTCACCGCCTTCGCCGGCTCGACGCCAACATCCTACAACAGCAACAAGCGCAACAATCCGCCGCCGATGACTTGGAACGGCGGCGCCATGCCGTCGGTCGATCCTGTCGAGCCGACGATGGTCGTGCTGCCGCAAATCGGCCCCATTCCCTACGAGCGTCCCGATTTCGCACCTGGCATGGCAAGCCTCAATGCGCCGTCGCTGACCTCCGCGGTTGCTGCCTATCAGGAAGCGCCGGTCAAGACTGTTTATGTCGATCTCGCTTTCGATGCTGTCATGGTGCGCAATGACGGGCTGACGCAGGAGTCGATCCTCTCGGCCTATCACCGTCAGCATCAAGCTCAAACGCAGGTCGATTGATCGGCGTCATTGCCTGAATCTTCACCCCTGGCTAATATGATTTCGGGGTCGATCGGATTGGGGAGCCGGCATGTTGAGACGCCTCTTTTTCGCGTTTTCCTTCTTCCTTATCGGGATCGAGTGCCTGCCGGCCGTCGCGCAACAGGCGGGATCGCCTGCTTTCGAGACCAAGGCCGCACAGGCCTTCATGATCGAAGCCTCCACCGGCACGATCCTGCTTGCCAAGGATGAGAACCAGCCGATTTCACCGGCGTCGCTTGCCAAGCTGATGACCCTGGATGTCGTCTTCGATGCGGTCGGGCGAGGGGAGATTTCGCTCGATACGGAGTATCCCGTTTCCGAAAATGCCTGGCGCAAGGGCGGTGCACCGTCTCGCACATCGACCATGTTTGCCGCGCTGAAATCGCACGTGCGCGTCGGCGACCTGATCCAGGGCGTCGCCGTGCAGCAGGCCAATGACGGCTGCATGATCCTCGCCGAGGGCATTTCAGTCAGTGAAATGGAATTCGCCCGGCGCATGACGGCACATGCGCGTGAAATCGGCATGCCGAAGGCGGTCTTCACCAATTCCACCGGCCTTCCGGATCCCGACGATCAGAATGGCGGCAGCAAGGTCTCTGTGCGCGAGCTGGTGACGCTGGCGCAGGACCTGCAGGCGAAGCATTCCGATCTCTACAAATATTTCGGCCAGGCGGATTTTACCTGGAACAAGATCTACCAGCGCAACCGCAATCCGTTGCTCCTGCTGAACATTGGCGTCGACGGCCTCGGTACCGGCTTTGCGGAAGGCGAGGGCTATTCGATCGTCGCCTCCATCCAGCGTGACGGCCGGCGGCTGTTCGTGGCGCTCGGCGGCTTGAAATCGGACAAGGAACGTACAGAGGAAACCCGCCGCGTGCTGGAATGGGGCCTCAGCAACTTCAAGAGCCAGCGCGTCTTTGCCGATGGCGAGGTGATCGGCGATGCCAGCGTCTATGGCGGCGCGCAGTCGACGGTCGGCCTGCTCGCCAAGATGCCGGTCGATGTCTATGTGCCGCTCAACAATCCCGATCGCCTGTCGGCCCGCATCATCTATCGCTGGCCGCTGACGGCGCCCGTCGCTGCCGGCTACGAAGCAGGAACGCTTCGCGTCTTTTCCGGCGCGCGGCTGCTGCGCGAATTGCCGCTTTATACAAAGAATGCAGTCGCGCAGGGAACGCTCAGCCGCCGCGCCTTCGATGCCTTCATGGAGTTGACGGAATCGCTGCTGTTTTCCTGGCTTTGGGACACGCCGACGCCGACCTGATTGTTTCCCGCCTCATGAAATCCACTGTTTACAGCCTATATAGAATATCAGGCTCAAACAGTTTGCGTGGTTTCGCGGGCATGCATCTTGGGTTAAACAGGGCATAGGTGACGCTACGGCAAAAAAGCGAAAAACAAGTGCAGGACATGATCATTGGCTGATGCAACCGGATTGTTCGTGAGCTTTGAAGGCGGGGAAGGGGCCGGCAAATCGACCCAGATTCGCCGTCTGGCGGAGCGGTTGCGCGGGCTTGGTCATGACGTCTTGGTGACGCGAGAACCGGGCGGCTCGCCGGGGGCAGAGGCGGTTCGGCACGTGCTGCTTTCGGGTGCAGCCGAAATGTTCGGCACGCGCATGGAAGCAATCCTGTTTGCCGCTGCGCGCAACGATCACGTCGAAGAGGTCATCCGCCCGGCGCTTGCGCGCGGAACTATCGTGCTTTGCGACCGATTCATGGATTCCTCGCGTGTTTATCAGGGCATAACCGGCAATCTCGAACCTGATTTCATCGAGGCTTTGCAACGCGTCGCGGTCAACGGCGTGGTGCCGGACTGCACGCTGATCCTTGATATTCCCGCCAAGATCGGCCTGGAGCGTGCCCGCAAGCGCGCTGCTGCCGCACCGGATCGCTTCGAAAAGGAGGAAATGGAGACGCATGAGAAGCGTCGGGAGGCCTTTCTCGATATTGCGGCGCGCGATCCCGGCCGCTGTCACGTCATCGATGCGCAGCGCTCCGAAAATGACATTGCTGATGAAATCGCCAGCATCGTCGAAGAGCGCCTGACATCAGCAGACGGTATGCCAACCGTCAGACCGGAAGTGGCGCAATGAGCGAAGAGCGGCCAGGGGTTCTCGACGGTGCGATTGCGCCTCAGGATAATATTAGTCTCTTTGGTCATGAGGATGCAGAAGCCTTCCTGGCGCAATCCTATTGCTCGGGCAAGGGGCACCATGCCGTTCTGATCGAGGGACCGGAAGGCATCGGCAAGGCGACGCTCGCCTTCCGCTTTGCCAATCATGTCCTGTCTCATCCCGACCCCGCCACAGCGCCCAAAATGATCGGCGACCCCGATCCGGCTTCCGCCATCAGCCGGCAGATTTCCGGCGGTGCCTCGCACAATCTGCTGCATTTAACCCGTCCGGTCGACGACAAGACCGGCAAGGTAAAGTCCGCGATCACCGTCGATGAGGTTCGTCGCGCCGGCAAGTTCTTTTCGCAGACCTCCGGCACCGGCAATTGGCGCATCGTCATCATCGATCCGGCCGACGATCTCAACCGAAGCGCCGCCAATGCCATACTGAAGATCCTCGAGGAACCGCCGAAGCGGGCGCTGTTCCTGGTGCTGTCGCATGCGCCGGGCAAGCTGCTGCCGACCATCCGCTCTCGCTGCCTGCCGCTGAAGCTGGCGCCGCTCAGCGACGATGCTTTGGGGAAGGCGCTCGGGCATCTCGGTATAAGTCTGCCGCCAGGGCAGGGCGCGGATTTGCTTGCAGCGGCCAAGGGGAGCGTCAGCGAGGCCCTGAAACTGCTGAACTATGGCGGCGGCGAGATCGTTGCGGCCTACGAGCAGGTCATCTCAACGGATGGGCCTGCAGCGCGCCGGGCAATGCATCGCCTCGCCGATGCCTTATCGGCCAAAGAAAGCGACACGATCTTCGGCTTCTTCGTGTCCCATATCGGTGAAGACATCATGGCGCGGGCGAGGATGGCTGCGCTGGATGGACGCCTCACCGTGGCGGAAAGACTTGCCCGCCTCTATTCCGACGTTACCGAGCGGCTTAGCGTATCGAAGGCCTATAATCTCGATCGCAAGCAGACGATCATCACGATTCTCGGCGATCTCAAGCAGCAGCTTTCCGTTTAAGGAAAGAGTAATTTCCAGGCGACGATCATCAAAGTGACGGCCAGGAATAACCGGATCAGCCGTTCATGCAAGCGCGGCGCCAGCAGGCTGCCTGCGACGATGCCCGGAATCGAGCCAAGCAGCAATGCAATCAGCATTGCCCAGTTGATCTCGCCGATGAACCAATAACCCATGCCGCCGATCAAAGTCAGCGGCACGGCATGTACGATGTCCGTGCCGACGATCTCACGCACATCGAGATGCGGATAGAGCACCAAAAGCACGGTGACGCCAAGCGCGCCCGCGCCGACGGACGTCATGGTGACGAGCGTGCCGAGCATAAGGCCAAGGACGAACGTCAGCAGCGCAACGGTGCGCGGCGTCAATGTCCCGCGCTCGCCGCGCCATTTACGGATTACGCTCAGTACCTGGCCGCGGAAGATCAGCATCAATGACGTCAGAAACAGCAGGCAGCCCAGGGACAAAGTGATCGTATGGGCAACCGCCGGGCTCTCGCGATTGACGCCGGCCATGATCCACAGCATCGCGAGCGAGGCGGGCACGCTTCCGGAGGCGAGCAAGCCCACCACTTTCCAGTTCACCCGTCCGTGGATGCCATGAACCGCAGTGCCGGCGGTCTTGGTGATCGCTGCATAGAGAAGATCGGTGCCGACGGCGGTGGCCGGATGCACGCCGAACAACAGGACCAGCAACGGCGTCATCAACGACCCGCCGCCAACGCCAGTGATGCCCACCAGCATGCCGACGAAGAAACCGGAAAAGGAGTAGAGCGGTTGGAATGAAGCGAGAAAACTCAAAGCCACGGCCCTTTCAAGCCGTTGGACGGGCTGCTAAAAATGGAAATGGATTTCACGGCGGTCCCTGTCCTGCTCTTTGGTTTTCTGAAGGGGTAAAGCCGAGGTGAGATCGAGTCAAGCGAGGGACGCCCACAAAGCAAGGAATGCTGCGTGCGCGAAACTTGATGTTTCGCTCCTGGCAAACATGCGCTAAAGCGAGCGAGTGCAAGAATAACAATGACGAAACCGTAAACCGGACCATTGCCTGATATGACCGACAAGACCCCGTTCTACATCACCACCGCGATCGCTTACCCCAATGGCAAGCCGCATATCGGCCATGCCTATGAGCTGATTGCCACCGACGCGATGGCGCGTTTCCAGCGGCTGGACGGGCGCGACGTCTTTTTCCTGACCGGCACCGACGAACACGGCCAGAAGATGCAGCAGACGGCGCGCGCCGAGGGCCTGACGCCACAGCAGCTCGCCGATCGCAATTCCGATGAATTCCAGGCGATGGGCAAGCTGCTGAATGCATCCAATGATGACTTCATCCGCACGACACAGCCGCGCCACCACAAGACCTCGCAGAATATCTGGAACCTGATGGCCGATGCCGGGGATATCTACAAGGATTCCTACGCCGGCTGGTATTCGGTGCGTGACGAAGCCTATTATCAGGAAAACGAGACAGAGCTTCGCGCCGATGGCGTCCGCTACGGCCCCCAGGGCACGCCGGTCGAATGGGTGCAGGAGGAAAGCTACTTCTTCAAGCTCTCGGAATATCAGGACCGCCTGCTGAAGCACTACGAGGAGAACCCGGATTTCATCGGTCCGGCCGAGCGCCGCAACGAAGTGATCTCTTTTGTCAAATCAGGCCTCAAGGACCTGTCGATCTCGCGCACGACGTTCGATTGGGGCATCAAGGTGCCGAACGACCCGGCGCATGTCATGTATGTCTGGGTCGACGCGCTGACGAACTACATCACGGCAACCGGCTATATCGAAGACCGGAACAATCCGCGGGCGAAATACTGGCCGGCCGATATTCACATCATCGGCAAGGACATCATTCGCTTCCACGCCGTCTACTGGCCGGCTTTCCTGATGTCGGCCGAGCTGCCGCTGCCGAAGCGCGTCTATGCCCATGGCTTCCTGCTCAACAAGGGCGAGAAGATGTCGAAATCGCTCGGCAACGTCGTCGATCCGGTCAATCTGGTGAACCATTTCGGCCTCGACCAGGTGCGCTATTTCTTCCTGCGCGAAGTTTCCTTCGGCCAGGACGGCAGCTATAGCGAAGAGGCGATCGGCACGCGTATCAACTCCGACCTTGCCAATGGCATCGGCAATCTCGCCAGCCGCTCGCTGTCGATGATCGTCAAGAATTGCGACGGAAAGATCCCGGAACCCGGTGTGCTGACCGAGGAGGACAGGGCATTGCTAGCTCAGGCGGATGCGCTGCTGGCGTCCACCCGCGAGGACATGGGCAAGCAGCTCATTCATCGCGCGCTTGCTTCGATCATTGCCGTCGTCTCCGAAAGCGACCGCTATTTCGCCGGCCAGGAGCCCTGGGCGCTGAAGAAGACCGATCCGGCCCGTATGGCGACTGTGCTTTACGTCACCGCCGATGTCGTGCGTCAGATCGGCATTCTCCTGCAGCCCTTCATGCCGGAATCTTCGGCCAAGCTGCTGGATCTGATCGCCATACCCGCCGATAAGCGCGACTTCGCGGCGCTCGGCGAGGCCGGCCGTCTCGTTGCCGGAACGCCGCTAGAAGCTCCGAAACCGGTCTTCCCGCGCTACGTCGCGCCGACTGCCGAATAAGGTTTTCCATGCTGATCGATACGCACTGCCATTTGGATTTTGCCGACTTCGAAGAGGAACGCGACGCGATCGTTGCGCGGGCCCACGAGGTTGGCGTCAAACAGATGGTCACCATCTCGACCAAAGTCAGGAAGCTCGACGGGCTGCTGGCGATCACCGAACGCCATCCGTCGGTTTTCTGCTCGGTCGGCACGCATCCGAACAGCGCTGATCAGGAGCTGGATATCCAGACGGAAGATCTCGTGCGGCTGGCAAAACAGCACGAGAAGATCGTCGCAATCGGCGAGGCCGGGCTGGACTATTTTTACGACACGGTGAAGCCTGAGGATCAGAAGACCGGCTTCCTGCGCCACATCGCGGCTGCGCGCGAAACGCAATTGCCGCTGGTCATTCACAGCCGCAGCGCCGACGAGGACATGGCCGCGATCCTAACCGAGGAAACGGGGAAGGGGGCCTTCCCCTTCATTCTGCATTGCTTCTCCTCCGGCCCGGCCCTCGCCCGCACCGGCGTCGAGCTCGGCGGCTATATTTCCTTCTCCGGCATTCTCACCTTCCCGAAATCCGAGGAGCTGCGCGAGATCGCCAAGACGATCCCGCATGACCGGCTGCTGGTTGAGACCGACGCGCCGTACCTTGCGCCCAAACGCTGGCGCGGCAAGCGCAATGAGCCATCCTATGTGGTGAATACGGCCGAGGTGCTGGCCGATACGATCGGCGTCAGCATGGATGAGATCGCTGTAGTTACCACCGAGAATGCGTTCCGCTGCTTCTCCCGCATGACGAGGGTCTGACCGCGTGACTCACCGGCGGCGCTTCACCATATTGGGCTGCTCGTCGTCGCCGGGCGTGCCGCGCATTACCGGCGATTGGGGCGCTTGCGATCCGAAGAACCCGAAAAACCGGCGCACGCGCTCTGCCTTCATGATCGAACAGATCGCACCGGATGGCGGCATTACCACCGTCGTCATCGACACCGGACCGGATTTTCGCGAGCAGATGATCCGCGCCGGCGTCGGGTCCATCGACGCGGTGCTCTATACGCATGCCCATGCCGACCATATCCACGGCCTCGACGACCTCCGCGGCTTCTTCCACAATTCGCATGAGCGCATTCCGATTTATGCTGACCAGACGACCATGGACCGCATCCGCGAGGGCTTTGGCTATTGTCTGGAAACGCCGCCGGGCAGCAACTATCCGCCAATCGTGCGTCCGATCATCATCGAAAGCCTCGACAAAAGTTTCACAGTCGAGGGGCCGGGCGGCCCGATCACCTTCTGGCCGCACAAGCAGCAGCATGGCGACATCCACTCGCTTGGCTTTCGCATCGGCAACCTTGCTTATTGCAGCGATATCAGTGACTTCCCGGCAGAATCTGTGGAGCGAGTTCAAAACCTCGACGTCCTGATCATCGATGCGCTGCAATACCGGCCGCATCCAAGCCATCTCTCGCTGGAGCAATCGCTTGCCTGGATCGAACGGCTGCAGCCACGGCACGC
This sequence comes from Rhizobium sp. CB3090, assembly GCF_029714285.1. Lineage (NCBI taxonomy): Bacteria > Pseudomonadati > Pseudomonadota > Alphaproteobacteria > Hyphomicrobiales > Rhizobiaceae > Rhizobium > Rhizobium sp. CB3090. The sequence goes on along the minus strand of NZ_CP121662.1, from coordinate 1,412,432 downwards.
GATCCTGACGCATATGCACACACCGCTCGATTATGCGACCGTGCTTGCGGAAACACCCGACAATGTCGAGCCGGCCTACGATCAGATGCGGATCGAACTCGATGTGGAGGAGGAGGATCTATGAGCGAGGATAGCAAGAAGCTTTCAAGCCTGGAGCGCGTCGAACTGGCAGCTCGCAATCTCGGCCTGGATATAACCATCAAGCGCATGGAGCAATCGACCCGCACGGCCGAAGAAGCTGCCAAAGCGGCTGGGTGCGCCGTCGACCAAATCGTCAAATCGCTCGTCTTCGTCAATGCGGAGACTCACGGCTTGACGCTGCTTCTTGTTTCCGGCGCGCACAATGCCGATACGGCATACATTGCGACCACTTACGGGCTGCGCCTGAAGCGCGCCGACATAGACCGGGTTCGCGACGAAACCGGCTTCGCCATCGGCGGCGTAGGTCCGATCGGCCATCGTGTGAAGCTGCCGGTTTTCATTGACGAAAGTCTGTTGAACTATGATCAGGTCTGGTGCGCAGCGGGACGGCCGGACAGCATCTTTGCCTGCGATCCTAGAACCTTGGCGGAGAAGGTCAGAGCCAAGATTATCCGCGTAAAGCCGGTTTGAGGTGAGCTTAGCTCGCCTCCTAATATGGGTTTTGGTTCCATAATCTATCTTATCTGACTTTCGTGTGTAGCCGGGGTGGCTTCACTTTGGAGATTTTGGCCTGCCCCGCCGCTATTCGCAATTGACCCTGATCGGCGTCGCCTTCTTAGATTGATTGAACAGCTACCAGTAACGGCGGCTTGGGACTTCAATCGCCTGGCAGGCCCCTCACGCTTCCAAGGCCATGACGACAATCCAGGCCTGCCATTTGGCCCCGGGGATTTTCAGCAGTGGAATGTCGATCTGCTCGCCGACGGCTCGGATCGCGGAGCCAAGCGGGCTCCTGCGAAACGGAATGGAGGCAAGCGTGGCAAGCGCGAAGAATTGCAAATCGCACTTCGAGAAATGCTTGCGCACGATCTCGAAGTCGGATTTCAACAGAGGATGTTCGTCGACCGTGCGCGCCGTGGGTGTCCAGTTGCGATAGAGATTGATCACAGGGTTGTGGCCGAGCGGCTCGAAGAAGAAGGCCTTGCCGCCCGGGCGCAGCACACGCCGGATCTCGCCAAGCGCTTTTTCCAGGACGAGATGGTGCAGGATGCCGCTGCCGAAGACGACGTCAAACCCCGCCGACGGCAGATTCATGTCTTCCGCATTGTCGACCTGAAACGTCACGTTGCTGATTCCGCGGCGAACCGCCGCATTCGTGGCCTGCTGAACAGCAACGTCCGAAATGTCGATACCAGTGATCCGTTTGGCGGAGTGCGCAAGACCGATGCTGCTCATGCCGTTCGAACAGCCGTATTCGAGCACATCCTTTCCGGAGCAGGCAGCCCTGACCAGCCGCCAATAGATGTCCACAGCGGGCTTGGCGGCGAAATAGAACGAGTCCTGCTTGCGTTCTTCAACAGCACCGAAACGTTCATTGTGAAAGTCGCGCTCACGCGTCAAACGCGCATCATGGGTCATCCCGGTTTCCTCCCAGCTTGACCTAATGCGTCAAAGTATTTCCAAGGTCCTTAAAGGGGCATCAGACCAGCCGCAGCCAATGGTGGATGGATCCTTGGTTTTCGGAGGATACCACAACTAGGATCAGATATCCCAGCCCATTATGGATTCACTGTGGGGCGTTGATCCTAGGGGACGCCAAAAGCGCAGAGAATGAAGGGATTCCACAGTGAATATAAGATCGTACATTTGCGCAAACGAACCCGATTCCCCTGCCCTCTAAGATAGGCATGACGCGCTTCTGTTCGCCTCTTGGTTTGGTGCCACCGCAAAAATTCAGGGGTTTTGTGGCGGTATGGCGCCATGCTTATCGGGCAGCGCGTGCGAGCCCATGCGCCACAAGCCGGTCGATGGTTTCCGCATAGCTGACGCCGCTTGCCGCCATGGCTTTGGAATACATGCTGATATCGGTGAAGCCGGGAATCGTGTTGAGCTCGTTGATGAGAAACTGCATGTCCGCCGTCACGAAGAAATCGACGCGCGCCATGCCATCGCAGCCAACCGCCCGGAAGGCTTTGCCTGCCGTCTCGCGGATCCGGTGCTCGATCTCCTCGGGCAGCTCGGCCGGCACTTTCAAAGCGGCGCCATTCTCGTCGATATATTTTGCGTCGTAGCTATAGAAACCGTGGCTTTCCGCCGGCACGATTTCGCCCGGACGCGAAACGAAGAGATTGCCTGCCGTATCCTCGATCACACTGCATTCGATTTCGCGGCCGCGGATGAACTCTTCCGCAAGCAGCTTGCGGTCATGTTTGAAGCCTTCCCTGAGCGCGGCTTCGTACTCACCGGCCGTCGTAATCTTGCTGACGCCAACAGACGATCCCTGCCGCGCCGGCTTGACGAAGACCGGCAGCCCGAGCAGACGTTCGAGATCGGCGAACGGAGGCTGGCTGTCCTCGTCAATGGTGACCGAACGCGCCGTTGCCAGCCCCGCCTCCTTCAGCAGCCGCTTGGCGATGTCTTTGTCCAGAGCTGCGGCAGACCCTAGAATGCCGCAGCCGACAAGCGGCACCCGGGCAACTTCGGCGAGCCCTTGGGCCGAGCCATCCTCGCCATGTGGCCCATGCAGGACTGGAAACAGGATATCGATCTTTGGCATTTCGTAGGCGCTGTCGCCGGCCGGTACTGCGATCATCCGTCCGCGCCCACCGGGCACGAGGCACACCTCCGTCCCGCTCTCCGGAGTCGACAATTTGGCATCTTCGAAGGAGCTCAAAAGCCACTTTCCCTCGCGGGTGACGAAGACGGGCACCGCATCGTATTTGGCAGGCTGCAGAGCCCGCATCACGTTTGTCGCAGACAACACCGAGACGTCGTGCTCGGCGGAGCGCCCGCCAAAAAGCACGGCGATGCGCAGTTTCGAGGGTGCCGCGGCGTCTGTCATTAAGTGTTCTCCGGAATGGTTGGGTTGCGAGGGTCGGACGCTGATCGCAATGCCGCGGTTGGCGAAAATGCGATCGAGATGGAATGCCGCATCGTCATCAACGATGTTTCCGGCTGAAGTGCGGCAGAACCCGTTCCGACCCTCGCAATCCAAACCATTCCAAGGACAACCGAATATCAGCTCAATTACGCCATACCCGATAGGATGCGGGAACGGCGGAATGTTGCGTCATTCGCCGGCTATTTCCAGTTTCTACGGCGCCGAAGCTCGGCCTCCGACGGGTCCTGTGTGGCAAAGGAACCGGTCTTGATGTCGCCGGCGGGTTCGTAAGTTGCCATAATGACGCCGCTCGGAAAGGATTGAGAACGGATGAGTTTCAGCGCGACCGGGACGGTTCCGTCGGCGAAAAGCTTTTTGCCTTTGCCAAGCAGCAGAGGGAAGGTCAGCACGGTGTATTCGTCGATCAATCCGTACCGGAGCAGGGTCTGAATAAGATCGCTGCTCCCCTGGATCAGAAGATCCGGCCCCTCGCCTTTCTTAAGCTCCGTCAGCGCTGCCGTAACGTCAGGGCCGAGCGATCGGCTGTTGTTCCAGTCGAGCGAGGCATTGCCGCGGGTCGCAACATATTTGGTGACCCTGTTGAACAACACGGCGATACGGTCGTCTTGGTCGGCGTAGGGCCAGTAGGCGGCAAAAATATCGTATGTCTTGCGGCCAAGCAGCAGGTCGAATGGTTTGTCAAATATCTCGCCCAAAGCTGCGCCCGTCGCCTCATCGAAATAGTGGAAGGTCCAGCCGCCGAACTGGAAGCCGCCAGACGTATCCTCCTCCGGAGCGCCCGGGGCCTGCATGATGCCGTCAAGGCTGACGAATGTGGATGCGATGATCCTGCGCATGATGTCCTCCATGGGTTTCGGTTTGTCGATCCGAGGACGTTTCTCACTGGATGAAACCGACAGTCACTTGGGATTTTGTCTGAATCTTTTCATCGACAATCCCTGCCGCCGGTCTCGCTCGACCGATATCCTGCCGCAAATTCGTGATGCTGCGGCACAGCCGAACACCCTATCACCGAACACGCAATCTAACGCTCAGGTGGCACTTGTGACCAATTGACTCTTGAATGCCAGGCCGGAATCGGCGAAATTCGTCATACCAATGTTCCCCTTTGCGATCCGAACCCGATTTCGGGTCCGCCTCGTTCGAAAATGCCTGGATAAGAGCGTGAGCAGCGATTCATCAAGAAGCGCGGCGAAGCCATTGGCTTCGTTGGCGCATGTCAATGCGGCTGGCTGGGGTCGGGGTCTCTCCACCATCGTGCGGATCACGCATATGGCGCTGCGGCATCCCTGGCAAACCGGTTTGGCGATCGGCTCGACGTTTGTTGCGGCGACACTTCAGCTCTTGATCCCTCGCCTGCTCGGCCGTGCGGTAGACCAGACGCAAACGGTGGTTGCCGGCGGCGCGGCCGGGCAGCTCGCTGAAAATGCGCTGTTGACGACCGCCTTACTTCTGCTGGTCGTCAGCATCCTGCGCGGCCTTTTCACGATGGTGCAGAACTATTACAGCGAATCTGTCGGGCACCATATGGGCTATGAACTGCGGCTCGCCTGCTACGAAAAGATTCAGCAACTCTCCTTCAGCTTCCACGACAAAGTGCATTCCGGCGATCTCATCACTGTCGGCCTGCTGGATCTCGAAGGCGTGCGGATGTATTTTTCGACGGCGCTGGTACGCATGATACTGCTCACCATGCTGATCGGCGTTGGCGCCTATATGCTGCTGTCGACCGATGTCTTGCTCGGGCTTCTGGCATTGAGTTTCGTGCCTTTCGTCGCCTGGCGCTCCTCCGTGACACAGCTCAGATTGCGTGCGACCTGGCTCGACCTGCAGGAACGGCTATCGGTGCTGACCCGTGTAATGGAAGAGAATCTCGGCGGCATCCGCGTCGTGCGCGCCTTCGCGGCGCAAGCCCACGAACTGATGAAGTTCGATAGGGCGTCGCACAATGCGCTCACCCTCGCCCACAAACGCGTCGGTATCCGCGTCGCCAATACCAGCGCCATGAACTTCTCCTTTTTCGCTGCCATGGGCCTTGTGCTCTGGGTCGGCGGCAGCAAGGTGATTGCGGGCCAGATCAGCGTCGGCACCCTCGCCTCGTTCCTGACCTTCATGACCATTCTGCAGATGCCGGTGCGACAGCTCGGCCTGATGGTCAACGCATTTGCCCGTGCATCGACCTGCGGCTCGCGGCTGTTCGCCCTGCTCGACCTCGACATCGCCATCAAGGACGCGCCGGACGCCAAGCCGCTTGCCGTCACGGACGGCGTTCTGCGCTTCGAAAATGTCGGCTTCGCCTATCCCGGCCCGGAACAACGCCCCGTGCTCAGGCATATCAGCTTCGAGGCGCGGCGCGGCGAGACGATCGGCATCGTCGGCCCGCCCGGCAGCGGCAAATCCACCATTGCGCACCTGATTCCCCGCTTCTACGACATAACATCCGGCCGCATCACCATCGACGGCCAGGACATTCGCAAGGCGACGCTGCAGTCGCTACGCCAGTCGGTTGCCGTCGTGCAGCAGGATTCCTTCCTCTTCACCACCAGCATCGAAAACAACATCGCCTATGGCGATCCCTGGGCGAAGGAGCAGCGCATCGAGCGTGCCGCCGAATCCGCGCAACTGCACAACTACATTCTCGGCCTGCCGGCCGGCTATACCACCGTCGTCGGCGAACGCGGGGTTTCGCTTTCCGGCGGCCAGCGCCAGCGTTTGACGATCGCGCGCACGCTGATGCTGAAGCCGGCGGTTATGGTGTTCGACGACTCCACCGCTGCAATCGACGCCGCAACCGAGCAGCGCATCCGCAGCGCTATGAAGCGTTTTGCCCGCGACCGGGTGACCCTCATTGTCGCCCATCGGCTGAGCTCGCTGATGCATGCCGACCGGATCCTGTTTATCGAAGACGGCGAGATCGTCGAGCGCGGAACCCATGAGCAGCTTCTGGCCGTCGGGGGACGGTACAAGGCGCTGTATGACCTGCAGGTTCGCCCGGACGACGATGTCGCGAAAGAGTCTACCGACAGGGTCGCCGAGGCGAGAAGGGAGGCCTGACAAATGTCGGAAACCACTGAAACCGAGCGCAACGACGTGCGTGAGGACGGGCGGCGCCCTCCCCGCGCCGTGGTGGGCTCCCATCGCGTCGAGGAAGAGATCTTCGGCAAGGTCTTCGATGGCAAGATCATCCGTCGCATCTGGAGCTTCGTCAGCCCCTATCGCCGCCAGATCTACATCTCGGTCGGAGCCGTGCTTCTCTTCACCGGCTCGCAGATCGTCATCCCGCTCGTCATCCGTTATGCGATTGACCACGCGATGGTCGCTGGCGCTGTCAATTATTCGGCACTCTGGCTGGCGCTTGCGATCTTCGCGGCAGCTATTCTCGTCAACTACGGTGCCAGCTATGTGCAGGAGACCTTTGTCGGCGAAGTGGCGGAAGAAGTGCTCTTCGATATCCGCCGGGCGATGTTCGCGCATATTCAGCGGGTATCGCTCTCCTTCATGGACAAGACCGAGGTCGGGCGGCTGATGTCGCGCCTGCAGGGCGACGTCAACTCCATGCAGGAATTCCTTGAAACATCGGTGCTTTCCGTCGGCGATATTGCCCTGCTCTTCGGCATCATCGTCGTCATGCTATCGCTCGATTTCCGGCTTGGCCTGCTGACGCTGTCAGTCATGCCGATCCTCTTCATCGTCCGTCTTTTCTGGCTGCCGAAGGCGCGCGTCGCTTTCATGAACGCGCATGAGACAAACTCCGTCACCAGCGGCGCATTGGCAGAGGCGATCCACGGCGTACGCGCCGTTCAAGGCATGCATCGGCAGAGCGTCAATTTCGGTCTCTTCGACGACAAGGCCTATACCAATCTCAAGGCGCATCTGACAGCAGCGAGATACGCACAGATCATGGTGCCGATCGTCGACACGCTGACGGGCATGGCCATGGCCATCGTCATCATCGTAGGCGGTTCGATGGTGCTGAACCACAGGCTCGATGTCGGCGTCATGGTCGCCTTCCTGTTCTACATTCAGCGTTTCTTCGACCCTATCCGCTCACTCACCATGCAATATTCCGTCATGCAGCGCGCCATGGCCTCCGGCCAGCGACTGACGGACGTGCTTGACGTGCCGATCGACATCCAGGATGCGCCTGATGCCAGGGTGCTGTCGTCTGACATGGACGGCTCGGTCGAATTCCGCGATGTCGTCTTCGGCTATAATGCGAAGCATCCGGTGCTGAAGAATGTCAGCTTCAAGGTCAATCCCGGTGAGACCGTGGCGCTGATCGGGCCGACCGGCTCAGGCAAATCCAGCTCCATGGCCCTGATCCATCGTTTCTACGACGTACAGCAGGGCCAGGTGCTCGTCGGCGGCCATGATGTGCGCTCCCTCACCCAGGATTCGCTTGGCCGACAGATCGCCATGGTGCTGCAGGAGCCCTTCCTGTTCACGGGCACCGTGCTGGAGAACATTCGCTACAACAAGGCCGAGGCGACACGCGAGGAGATCATCGAAGCTGCAAAGGCGGTGGGCGCGCATGAGTTCATCATGCGACTTGCCGACGGCTACGATACCGTTCTCGGCGAGCGCGGCGGCGGCCTGTCGCTCGGCCAGCGCCAGCTCGTCAGCTTTGCCCGCGCCCTCATCGCCGATGCAAAAATACTCGTGCTCGACGAGGCAACTGCGAATATCGATAGTTACACCGAAATGCTGATCCAGAAGGCGCTCGTAAAGCTGCTCGAAGGCCGCACCGGACTTGTCATTGCTCACCGCCTCGCCACCATCCGCGAGGCTGATCGGATCATCGTGCTGCAGAACGGCCAGTTGATCGAGAGCGGCAACCACAATCAGCTCATGGCCAACGGCAAGCTCTATTCGAAGCTCTATAATCTCAACTACGCCTCCTTCGATGATATTCCCGAGGAGGAAGTGACCTCATCGGTGCCGGCGGAGTCGCATACGTAAGGCCGGAGTTACACAGTCCACCTCATGGATCGACGCCATCTTCACACTTTGGCTTGGTAACTTGCATGATGATAGTAACTCATGCTATCTGCCCTGCCCATGCAGAGAACAAGCTTCAGTACCTTCAAATGTCCCGCCGCCCGCGCGCTTGAAAGCGTTGGCGACTGGTGGAGCATTCTGATCCTGCGCGATGCGCTGCAGGGGCTGACGCGGTTCGATGAATTTCAGAAGAATCTCGGCGTTGCGCCGAATATCCTGACACGGCGGCTGAAACATCTGACCGACGAAGGTTTGTTCGAGCGCCGCCTCTACAATGAGCGGCCGCCGCGCTACGAATATGTGCTGACCGAAAAGGGTCGCGACTTCTTTCCCGTTCTCATGGCGCTATTTACCTGGGGCAACCGGCATTTGCCGCCCGAGGAAGTGGCAGTGCGTCTGGCCGATCCGGCGACGGGTGAGGATCGCGATCCGCTTCTCATCGACCGGGTGACCGGCCGCACTTTTCATCCCGAAGACACGATTCTGGTACCCGGACCGGCAGCCGATGAGGCTGTCCACGAACGGATTGCGCAGATGAAGGCATGGTTCCTGGGCTTCGACGCCTGATAAAGATAGGAGTACCCGACTATGGATCGAATCGTCGTGACAGGCATGGGCCTGGTTTCGCCATTGGGCGTCGGCGTTGACGCCGCCTGGAAGCGGCTGCTTGAAGGGCGCTCGGGTCTCAGGCTTCTGCCGGAGATGATGGTCGGCGATCTCGCCGCCAAGGTCGGTGGCGTCGTACCGAGCCTGGAAGAGGATAGCGAAGCCGGTTTCGATGTCGATCGCTACGTGCCGTTGAAAGACCAGAAGAAGATGGACCGCTTCATCCTCTTTGCCATGGCGGCCGCGGAAGAAGCAATCAAACAAGCCGGTTGGCAGCCGACCGATCCCGAAAAGCTGGAACGCACCGCCACGGTCATCGCGTCCGGCATCGGCGGCTTTCCGGCGATCGCCGATGCTGTCCGCACTGCCGAGACGCGCGGCGTACGGCGGCTGTCGCCCTTCACCGTCCCCTCCTTCCTCGTCAATCTGGCGGCCGGCCAGGTCAGCATCCGCTATGGCTATAAGGGGCCGCTCGGCGCGCCCGTGACGGCCTGCGCTGCCAGCGTTCAGGCGATCGGCGATGCGGCACGGCTCATCCGTGCCGGCGAAGCCGATGTGGCGATCTGCGGCGGCGCCGAGGCCTGCATCGACACGGTCAGCTTGGGCGGCTTTGCAGCGGCACGCGCACTCTCCACAGGCTTCAGCAATCGGCCGGAAGAAGCCTCCCGTCCCTTCGACGTCGGCCGCGACGGTTTCGTCATGGGCGAAGGCGCCGGCATGCTGGTGATCGAGACGCTGGACCACGCTCTCGCGCGCGGTGCCGTCCCCCTTGCCGAACTCGTCGGCTATGGCACAGCCGCCGATGCCTATCATATGACAGCCGGCCCGGAAGATGGCGACGGCGCACGCCGCGCGATGCTCGCGGCTCTTTCTCAAGCCCGCATTTCGCCCGGTGAAGTCCAGCATCTCAATGCGCATGCCACCTCGACGCCAGTCGGCGATCGCGGCGAGATGGAGGCGATCAAGACGGTGTTCGGCCGCAACGGCGGCATCGCAGTCAGCGGCACGAAGGCGGCGACGGGCCACCTGTTGGGTGCGGCCGGCGGCCTGGAAGCGGTCTTCACCATCATGGCGCTTCGCGACCAGATCGCGCCTCCAACCCGCAATCTGCAGGAGGCGGACGCGGCGGCTGAGGGCATCGATATAGTCGGCGCGACCGCCCGGCCGATGGCGATGGAATATGCCATTTCCAACGGCTTCGGTTTCGGCGGTGTGAATGCCAGTGCTTTGTTCCGCCGCTGGCAATAGTCGGGCTTTGCCTCGGCGACCATCAGACCATGGGGCGCTGACGCCGGCGCGCCCTTAGTCATCCCTTCTGCAGAGGCATAAAGCGCACTATGCTCTTCCGGATATTGCCGGAGATCGTCCATGCGCGCCTTATCTCTTGCGGCCGCCCTCTGCATCATCCTCGCCTTCGCGCCGGCTGCACGAGCGGAGGACCCGGTGCAGTCGGCACAAACGCTGATTCAGAAACAGATCGAGGCCTTCCTGCACGATGATGCGACTTCGGCCTATTCCTTCGCTGCGCCGGGCATCAAGGCGCTCTTTCCCGACAAGGACAGCTTCTTCGCCATGGTGAAGAGGAGCTATCAGCCAATCTACCATCCCGGTAACTATGCCTTCGGCAAGAGCCGCACCATCGACAACGGCGCTGTCGTCTATCAGGAAGTACTGATTACCGGCACTGACGGCAAGGACTGGACGGCGATCTACGAGATCACGCGTCAGCCGGATGGCAGCTACAAGATCAATGGCGTGCAGATCTTACCGAACACGACGAGCGAGGGAATTTAATCGGAATCCCCTGGCTTCGTTGTGGATGCTGTCTTTAGCCGCCCGCCTTGATGGAACTGACGGACTGAACCGCTCCATCAAACGCCGGTCGGGGTACTGGAACAGCTATAGTAGACGTTGGCGCTGTGCTGATGCTTGCAGTCGTCATCGGATCCAACGTTGGAATGGGAATCTGGTTCGCAGCTGGCAACACAATCGGAAATGGCGTTGTTGTGACCGTGTTCACAGGCACGTAGTTCATCGCGACTTCGTAGGCCGGGAGCGGCGCCGGCGTTTCAAGTGCTCCGTCCAGCCCACGTTTCTCATAAAAGGCGTTTCCGCCGGCCACGGCGACGTAGTGCATATTGCTATATGGGAACTTCAGACCTTCGGTGTGGAAGAACATCGCATCCTTGACGCCCGGATGGCGTTCTCCATTGAGAACCTCCGATGCCGCTTGGTCGAGTTCGGGTTCGGCCTGGTCGCTAACCACCCTCGTCATGACTCCTGGCGCAAATTGTCTTTTTTGCGCGACGACGCCGCAGATCGACGAGGAGTAGGCGCCGGAGGTCAGCCTGTTCATCACGACCGATCCCACTGCCAAATATCCATCATGGTCCGAGTGCTCCGACTCGAAATACATGGCTCGCTTCAAACAGTCGCGATCTTTTGCGGTGTAGTTGTAAGTTACCTTCGTCGCCCGAATGGACTTGGAAGAGTTTTTGCTGGCCGAGGGTGGTTTCGCCACCGTCGTGCAGCCCGTGGCCGCCAATCCGACAAACAATAGTCCGGAAAGACAGGTCCCCAATGCGCGTTGCGCCCTCAACGGCAGGTGCCTCCTATTTTATTAGTGAGCCCTTATCGATAAAGTGGGATGCTTTGTAGCTGACCTTCGAATGAATTTCAAACGTAAAGCACAAAAAATATGACAAATGGATCTTATCAGCGGCTGAAGGATCCCTGTCTGCCCTTTGTTGGCTTCGTTTCGTATGCACCACGTCCGGACATTGGCACTTTGCTTGAGAGCACCGTGTCCGAATCGTTTGCCGGCTTCGGTTGGCGCCGCAAATTGCCGACTGGCGAGGCTGTCGCCCGGTCCGAAATCGGTTTCTGTGAATGCCTCAGGAGGAAGCCGTGATGAGAAGAGAGTCGTTGTTTCGATATCGGAATCGAATCGCTCAGCGATCCAGTCTGAGCATCAGTCGGGTTTTCACGCCGCCTCCAGATCGCCCCTTGCCCAATTCTCCTGAGTCTCAGCCATGAAATCGGCGAAGCGCCCTTCGGCGATCGCCTGACGGATGCCCTGCATCAGTTCCTGGTAGTAGGCGAGATTGTGCCAGGAGAGCAGCATGCCGCCGAGCGCCTCGTTGGCACGGACGAGATGGTGCAGATAGGCGCGGGAATAGTCGCGCGAAGCAGGGCAAGTCGACTGGTCGTCGAGGGGGCGCATGTCCTCGGCATGGCGGGCATTGCGGATATTGACCTTGCCGCGGCGGGTAAACGCCAAGCCGTGGCGCCCCGAGCGGGTCGGCATCACGCAATCGAACATGTCGATGCCGCGGGCGACGGATTTCAGAATATCGTCCGGGGTGCCGACGCCCATCAGGTACCGTGGCTTATTGGTCGGCAGTTCAGGAAGGGTGATCTCGAGCATGCGCAGCATAACGTCCTGTGGCTCGCCGACGGCAAGGCCTCCGACCGCATAGCCCTTGAGGTCCATGCCGCTCAGCGCCTGCGCGGAACGGACGCGCAATTCCGGAACGTCGCCGCCCTGCACGATACCGAACATGGCTTTGCCGGGCTGATTGCCGAAAGCCACCTTGCAGCGTTCCGCCCAGCGCAGCGACATTTCCATGGCGCGCTCGATTTCCTTGGGCGTCGCCGGCAGCGCCACGCATTCGTCAAGCTGCATCTGGATGTCGGAGCCTAGCAAGCCCTGGATCTCGATCGAACGCTCCGGCGACATGTGATGCGTGCTACCATCGACATGCGACTTGAAGGTGACGCCCTTCTCATCGAGCTTGCGCAGGCCTGAGAGCGACATAACCTGGAAGCCGCCAGAGTCGGTCAGGATCGGATGTTGCCAGCGGATCAGCTCGTGCAGACCGCCGAGTCGGGCGACGCGCTCTGCGGTCGGGCGGAGCATCAGGTGATAGGTGTTGCCGAGAATGATGTCGGCGCCGGTTTCGCGCACCTGATCGAGATACATCGCCTTGACGGTACCGACCGTGCCGACCGGCATGAAGGCCGGCGTGCGGATCGTGCCGCGCGGCATGGAGACTTCGCCGAGACGGGCACCGCCATCGGTCTTCTTCAACTGGAATTGAAAGCTCTCGCTCATCTCGTCTTAGTCTTTCCGGTAGAGCAGGCTGCCATCGCCATAGGAATAGAAGCGATAGCCTGTCTCAATAGCATGGGCATAGGCCTCGCGCATGGTATCAAGGCCGGCGAAGGCCGATACCAGCATGAACAGCGTCGAACGCGGCAGATGGAAATTGGTCATCAAGAGATCGACCGCCTTGAAGCGATAACCGGGCGTGATGAAGATATCGGTCGCGCCCGACCAGGGCTCGATCGTCCCATCGTCGCTGGCGGCACTTTCGATCAACCGCAGCGAGGTCGTGCCAACGCAGATGATGCGGCCTCCCCGTGCCTTCACGGCGTTCAGCTTCACCGCGGTCGTCGCGTCGACATAGCCGATCTCGAAATGCATCTTGTGGTCTTCGGTGTCGTCGGCCTTGACCGGCAGAAAGGTGCCGGCGCCGACATGCAGCGTTACGAAGTGCCGCTCGACGCCCATGGCATCCAGCGCGGCAAACAGCGACGGCGTGAAATGCAGCCCCGCAGTCGGGGCAGCGACAGCACCCTCCTCGCGGGCGTAGATGGTCTGGTAGTCGGCACGGTCGCGCTCATCCTCGGGGCGCTTGGCAGCTATATAGGGCGGCAGCGGGATATGACCGACAGTGGCGATCGCCTCGTCCAGCGCCGGACCGGAAAGGTCGAAGCGCAGCGTGATCTCTCCACCCTCGCCCTTCTCTTCCACGACAGCGTCGAGAGCACCAAGGATGCAGACATTTTCGCCATGGCCGAATTGGATGCGATCGCCGATCTTGATACGCTTGCCCGGCTTCGCAAAGGCTTTCCAGCGGTTGGGCGCGGCGCGCATATGCAGCGTCGCCGACACTTGCTGGCCGTGCGCGCCATCGCGATGACGGATACCCTCCAACTGAGCCGGGATGACCTTGGTGTCATTGAAGACGACAGCGTCGCCCGGACGCAGGAAAGACGGAAGATCGCGGATGTGATGATCGCTCAAAGCCGCTTCGGCACCATTCGGATCGACGACGAGCAGGCGCGCGCTGTCGCGCGGCTCGGCGGGCCTCAGCGCAATGCGCTCATCCGGCAGGTCGAAATCGAAAAGGTCAACGCGCATTCTGGCAATCTCAGCAAAGCGAAACCCGCCCCCAACGCCAAAGCGCGAGAGGCGGGCTCAGGAATAATCACGATCAGACGTCGGCGGCAACCCGTGCGGATACGATCGAATCCGGATCACGCACCGGCTCGCCGCGCTTGATCTGATCGACGAATTCCATGCCGGAGATAACCTGACCCCAAACGGAGTACTGCTTGTTCAGCCACGGCGCATCGGCAAAGCAGATGAAGAACTGCGAGTTGGCCGAGTTCGGGTTCTGCGAGCGGGCCATCGAGCAGGTGCCGCGAATGTGCGACGTTGCGGAAAATTCAGCCTTCAGGTCCGGCTTGGAAGAACCGCCCATGCCGGCGCGGCCGGAATTGAAGCTCTCGCTGCCCTGCTTGCCGTACTGAACGTCGCCGGTCTGAGCCATGAAGCCGTCGATGACACGATGGAAAACGACGCCGTCATAGGCCTTCTCGCGGGCAAGTTCCTTGATGCGAGCAACATGCTCGGGCGCTACCTGCGGCAGCAACTGAATGACGACCTGACCCTTGGTGGTTTCCAGGATGAGGGTGTTTTCGGGATCCTTGATCTCAGCCATTTTCGTTTCCTCTTCTTTTTTCGAATCTTACTTCTTGCCGACCGTGACCTTGACCATGCGGTCGGGGTTGCTGACTTCGCCGTTCTGGCCTTCGCCGCGCTTGATCTTGTCGACCAGCTCCATACCGGAGACGACCTTGCCGACGACCGTGTACTGACCATTCAGGAAGTCGCCGTCGGCGAACATGATGAAGAACTGCGAGTTGGCGGAATTCGGATCCTGAGCACGCGCCATGCCGACCGTGCCGCGCTTGAACGGAACCTTGGAGAATTCGGCCGGAAGATTGGGCATATCGGAGCCGCCGGTACCGGCCTTCTGAGGATTGTAGCCCTTTGCCATGTTGCCGTATTGCACGTCGCCGGTCTGGGCCATGAAGCCGTCGATCACGCGATGGAAGGCGACATTGTCGTATGCACCCTTCTTTGCCAGCGCTTCGATCTGCGCGACATGCTTCGGAGCAACATCCGGCATCAACTGAACGACGACAGGGCCGTCCTTGAGCTGGATCGTCAGAAAATCATCGGCGGCGGCCGTAAAGGCGCTGCCTGCGAAGGCGGCAAGGCTGAGAAAACCTGCCAATGCGAGATGAAAGAGTTTCATGGGTGCTCCATTCGGAAGATGAATTTCGGCCAGTCTTTTATTGGACCGTATCTTTTAACTTGCCTGTCAGGGCTTCAAGAACCGCTGCAGGCACGAAAGCGCTGACATCGCCGCCCATGGACGCGATCTGCCGCACCAATGTGGCGGTTATAGGCCGCGATGCCGTGCCGGCCGGCAGAAACAGGGTCTGAATATCAGGCGCCATCTGGCGGTTCATGCCGGCCATCTGCATCTCATAGTCGAGATCGGTGCCATCACGCAGGCCACGTACCAGGAGGGTCGCACCATGCTTGCGTGCCGCATCGACCACCAGATTGTCGAAGGCAACGACGGCGATATCGCCGACTTTATGCGGCAGCGCCTCGGCAAGCGACCGGGTGATCAGTTCCGCCCGCTCCTCAAAGGAGAAAAGCGGTTTCTTGCCAGGATGGATGCCGATCGCGACGATGACCTTCGAGGCAACGTTCAGCGCCTGCACGAGAACATCCAGATGTCCATTGGTCATCGGATCGAAGGATCCGGGATAAAAGGCTGTCGTCATACCAAACCGGCCTGTTGTTTCGACGCCTTTTGTCACGGATGGGCCGGCATCGCAAGTTATTTACAACCCGTTGGCTGCCTCTGAACAGCAGATGAATGCAGCGTTCAAACCTGTTTCAGATCAACAATGCTCTATTCACATCAACATCGAAACGGGCCGCTTTCATCGGCTCACCCGCCTCCGGAAAGATCAGGCCATGTTGGTTCTCATTATTGCAGTCGCCATTATCGGTTCTTTTATCGTCGAACATGTCGTTCATCTTTTCGCGGACAACTACGAAATAGAATGGGCGCCCCAGGCTGACAGCACCAATTCTGCTCAAGAAATCGCCATTGCCATGCGTAAAACGCATCGCGAATCTGAACGCCAGATGAACAAGGCATTCAAGGTCGCTTCAGACGGACGTTGGTAAACAGAGGCTCAACATCAGGCGGAACCAATCACCAGCCGCTGCGTTAAAAGCCCGAACCTTAGATTTGCTCATTGCGGTAAGAAGGAAACAGAGTATGCCCGATAAGATCACCCTTATTAACGTCGTTTGGATGACCATGATTTCGGGAATGCTTGCAGCAACAATCGCTCTCTATGATCAAAAGCCTGACCAGTCGAAGATCTACGGTCCCTTTGCTTCGGCTCGTCCCTTCATTACCACCAGCCAGTATTAAGGGATCTGAACGCTAGTTCCACGAGAGGAAGGGAGCGGTCATGTTCACGATATTAACGGTGCTAACGCTTATCATCAGCAGCATGTTCGTTGTGTCCGTCGCGTCCACCATCTCAGCACTCCACCGTGAAAGCGAGGAGAGCAAGAAGCTGAATAAACACCATAGGGCGCTCTGAACCGCAGCGTATTCCGATATCTCCCCTCCCGGGCGCGGCCCTCCAATCGCTCGGGTTAATTCGAACCGGACGCTCCCCCAGCGTCCGGTTTTTTGTGCAGTAGCTTCCCGGTCGATAACACTGCATCAACGAAAAACCGGGCAGCCAAGCCGCCCGGTCCTCAATTCCACATGCGGAGTGCATCGAACCTTATTCTTCGGTTGTACCCTCGGCGTCGCCGTTCGAGACTTCCGCATCACTGTTCGGAACATCGTCCTCGACACCATTGTCACCCGTTTCATCCTCGCCATCCGGCTCGCTGATACGTTCGACCGACACGACTTTCTCGTCCTTGGCCGTCGAGAAAATGGTGACGCCCTTGGTCGCACGGCTGGCAATGCGGATGCCGTTGACGGGAACGCGGATCAATTGGCCTCCATCCGACACCAGCATGAGCTGATCGCCTTCCGCAACCGGGAAGGCGGCCACAAGCTCGCCGATCTCGCCGGTCTTCGACGTGTCGGTGGCACGGATACCCTTACCACCACGGCCGGAAATGCGGAAATCGTAGGAAGACGAGCGCTTGCCGAAGCCTTTTTCGGAGACCGTCAGCACGAATTGCTCCAGCGCCTTCAGTTCTTCATAGCGTTCATCGCTAAGCTGTCCCCCTTCGGTGACTTCCTCACCGACCAGCGCGATTTCCTCATCCTCGCCCGTAGTCGAGCGGCGGTCGCTGGCAGCGCGCTTGAGATAGGCGGCGCGCTCCCATGGCTCGGCGTCGACGTGGTTGACGATTGTCATCGAAATGATGTTGTCGCCCGACGCCAGCGTAATGCCGCGAACGCCGATAGAATTGCGGCCGGCAAAGACGCGAACATCCGAAACCGGGAAGCGGATGCACTGGCCGAGCGCCGTCGTCAGAAGCACGTCGTCATGTTCGGTGCAGGTCTCGACGGAGAGGATTTCGTCGCCCTCCTCTTCCAGCTTCATGGCAATCTTGCCGTTGCGGTTGACCTGAACGAAGTCCGACAGCTTGTTGCGACGCACGGTGCCGCGCGTCGTCGAGAACATGACGTCGAGATTGTCCCAAGTGCTTTCATCTTCCGGAAGCGGCATGATCGTGGTGATGCGCTCGCCGGGCTCCAGCGGCAGCATGTTGATCAGCGCCTTGCCGCGCGACTGCGGCGTGCCGATCGGCAGGCGCCAGACCTTCTCCTTGTAGACGATACCGTGCGACGAGAAGAACAGAACCGGCGTATGCGTGTTGAGAACAAATAGCCGAGTAACGAAATCCTCGTCGCGCGTGGTCATTCCGGAGCGACCCTTGCCGCCACGGCGCTGGGCGCGGTAGGTGGTCAGCGGCACGCGCTTGATATAGCCGAGATGGGAAACGGTGACGACCATATCCTCGCGGGCGATCAGATCCTCGTCGTCCATCTCCAGGCCGCCATCGACGATCTCAGTGCGACGCGGTGTGCCGAACTCGTCGCGAACGGCGATAAGCTCTTCTTTTACAATGGTTTGGATGCGGACGCGCGACGACAGGATATCGAGATAATCCTTGATCTCGGCACCGATCTTGTTGAGTTCGTCGCCGATTTCGTCGCGACCAAGCGCCGTCAAACGCGCAAGACGCAGTTCGAGAATGGCGCGCGCCTGCTCTTCGGAAAGATTGTAGGTGCCGTCATCGTTGATGCGGTGACGCGGGTCATCGATTAGCCGGATAAGGGATTCGACATCTGCGGCCGGCCAGCGGCGCGTCATCAGCTCCTCACGAGCCGATTGCGGATCGGGTGCATGACGGATGACGCGGATGACTTCGTCGATATTGGCGACGGCGATGGCGAGGCCGACCAAGACGTGCGCGCGCTCGCGCGCCTTACGCAGCAGATATTTGGTGCGGCGGCTGACCACGTCTTCGCGGAAGGAGACGAAGGCCCTCAGCATGTCGAGCAGGGTCAACTGCTCCGGCTTGCCGCCATTCAACGCGACGACGTTGGCGCCGAAAGAGGTTTGCAGCGGCGTATAGCGATAAAGCTGGTTGAGGATGACGTCGGCATTGGCGTCGCGCTTCAGCTCGATCACCACCCGATAGCCCTGACGATCGGATTCGTCGCGCAGGTCGGAGATGCCTTCGATGCGCTTTTCGCGCACGAGCTCGGCCATCTTCTCGATCATCGTCGCCTTGTTCACCTGATAGGGGATTTCGGTGATGATGATCTGTTCGCGGTCGCCACGCATCGGTTCGATCGTCGCGACGCCGCGCATGACGATGGAGCCGCGTCCGGTCTCGTAGGCCGAGCGAATGCCGGCACGGCCGAGAATCTTGGCCCCAGTCGGAAAATCCGGACCCGGGATGATCTGCATGATGTCCGGCAGCTCGATCGCCGGATTGTCTATTAGGGCGATGCAGCCGTCGATCACTTCGGAGAGGTTATGCGGCGGGATATTGGTCGCCATGCCGACCGCGATACCGCCGGAGCCGTTGACCAAGAGGTTCGGGAACTTTGCCGGCACTACGACAGGCTCGCTCAGAGTGCCGTCATAGTTCTCACGGAAATCGACGGTTTCTTTGTCGAGGTCGTCGAGCAGCGAATGCGCCACCTTCTGCAGGCGGCATTCCGTGTAACGTTCGGCGGCCGGCGGATCGCCGTCGACGGAGCCGAAATTGCCCTGACCGTCGATCAGCGGCAGGCGAAGCGACCAGGGCTGCGCCATGCGGGCTAGCGCGTCGTAAATCGCCAGGTTGCCGTGCGGATGGTATTTACCCATCACGTCACCGGTAACGCGGGCGCATTTCACATATTTCTTGTTCCAGTCGATCCCGAGTTCCGACATGCCATACAGAATGCGCCGATGGACGGGCTTGAGACCATCGCGAACATCGGGAAGCGCGCGGCTGACGATCACGCTCATCGCGTAATCGAGATACGACCGCTGCATTTCCTCCATGATGGAAATCGGCTCGATGCCTGGCGGGAGCTTCCCGCCGCCGGGTGGTGTTTGCTCAGTCAAAACAGATCACGATCTCTTTTAGAATCATTGCGAAATTTATAGCCGAAAGGCCCTGCAAACGCCAATTTTGCCGGGTGCTTTTAAACAGGCTTTTGCCCTCTTAACCCGCTAAATCGCACATTTCCATGGCAGAAGGATTTGGTTGCACCGCATTGCGCTTTGCGAAACGTTATTCCTCGCATATCAATGGGCCAACAATGAATAGAAACAAGGCCCGGGGGTTATATGGCGAGCGCCGACACGCTGATCAATGCCTTCACAACGTTGCTCGTCACGGTCGACCCGCCAGGTCTTGCTCCGCTCTTCATCGGCCTTACAGCCGGCATGAACCGTGCTCAACGCCATCAGGTGGCGCTGCGCGGCTCGCTGATCGCATTCTTCATCATGGCGGCCTTTGCCCTATTCGGCGCCGGCGTGCTCGACATTCTCGGCATTTCCATCGGTGCGTTCCGCATTGCCGGCGGCCTGCTGCTTTTCTGGATCGCTTTCGAGATGGTGTTCGAAAGACGGCAGGACAGGAAGGAAAAGACGACGGAAGTCGCAATCACCAAGGATCACATCCAGAATATCGCGGTATTTCCCTTGGCTCTGCCGCTGATCGCCGGCCCCGGCGCCATTTCGGCAACCATCCTGCTGGCCGGTTCGCTGCAGACCGTGTTCGATCGAGCCCAGTTGATCCTCGTCATCGCCATCAATCTCGGGCTGGTCTATGCGGCATTGGCGATCTCGGAGAGGCTAGACCGCATGCTGGGATCAACCGGCCGTGCCATCCTGACGCGCCTGCTCGGCGTCATTCTTGCCGCGCTCGCCACTCAATTCGTGGTCGACGGCGCAAAAGCGGCACTGAAGCTCACATAAACCGAAGCAGATGTAAAAAGACCCGCCGGAAAGGCGGGCCGTTCAACTCTACGCGGCATGACTGCCGAACAAAGCGGCGATCAAAACGGAATATCGTCGTCCAGATCCCGCGAGAAATTGCTGCCGCCGCTGCTTGCGGCACCACGGCCACCGCCGGCACCACGGCCGGAGGATTGCGACGAAGGCTGGCCATAGTCGTCACCGCCATAATCGCCACCGTAACCACCGCCAAAGTCACCGCCTCCGCGTCCACCGCGACCGCCTTCGACAGCGCCACCGCCTTCGCCACGACCATCCAGCATGGTCAGCGTCGAATTGAAGCCCTGCAGCACGATTTCGGTCGAATAACGATCCTGGCCGTTCTGATCCTGCCATTTACGCGTCTGAAGTGCGCCCTCGATATAGACCTTGGCGCCCTTCTTCAGATACTGCTCGGCGACCTTGCAGAGACCTTCGTTGAAGATCACGACGCGGTGCCATTCCGTCTTTTCCCGGCGCTCGCCGGAATTGCGATCGCGCCAGGTTTCCGACGTCGCGACGTTGAGGTTGGCGATCGGACGGCCGTCCTGCGTGCGGCGGATTTCCGGGTCCGCCCCGAGATTTCCAACCAGAATTACCTTGTTCACACTACCGGCCATGATTACCTACCCTGCTTGCCGCTCATCGGCGGCTTCTCAAATTCTATCCACGCACCTTAGACTATTGCCGCTGTCAGGCGCTATTTATGCGGCACCATCCGCCGCGCTCATCCACAGACATTATATGATATGCGACACATGAGATGCGGCCTTGACCCGAAGGTAAATTTGTTCTTTCTTTGTTCTAATTCACCTCTATGATCCTGTCAACCGAATCGAAAACCTGGCACTGCCCTTCATTTCAGCCTCGACTCACGAGCGGGCATCACTAAATAAGGGCAGACACCAAGGGACCGCAGACGACGATGAGCGAACTGAAGACTATTTCCATACGTGGCGCGCGCGAGCACAATCTCAAGGGGATCGATCTCGATCTTCCGCGCAACAAGCTGATCGTCATGACCGGCCTTTCCGGCTCGGGCAAATCCTCGCTCGCCTTCGACACGATCTATGCCGAAGGTCAGCGCCGCTATGTCGAGAGCCTGTCGGCCTATGCGCGGCAGTTCCTGGAGATGATGCAGAAGCCGGATGTCGATCAGATCGACGGCCTGTCGCCGGCGATTTCGATCGAGCAGAAGACCACGTCGCGCAACCCACGCTCGACGGTCGGCACCGTTACCGAAATCTACGACTATATGCGTCTTCTGTTCGCCCGCGTCGGCGTGCCCTATTCGCCGGCCACAGGTCTGCCGATCGAGAGCCAAACCGTCAGCCAGATGGTCGACCGCGTGCTCGCCTTTGGGGAAGGCACAAGGCTTTATATCCTGGCGCCGCTCGTGCGCGGCCGTAAGGGCGAATACAAGAAGGAATTGGCGGAGCTCATGAAAAAGGGCTTCCAGCGCGTCAAGGTCGACGGTCAGTTCTACGAGATCGCCGATGTGCCGGCGCTCGATAAGAAATACAAGCACGATATTGACGTGGTGGTCGACCGTATCGTTGTCAGGCCCGACGTATCGGCGCGCTTGGCGGACAGCTTCGAAACCTCGTTGCGCCTTGCCGACGGCCTTGCCATTGCGGAATTCGCCGACAAGCCTTTGCCGCCGGAAGAAACCGCGGCCGGCGGCTCCGCCAACAAATCCCTGAACGAGACGCATGAACGCGTGCTGTTTTCGGAAAAATTCGCCTGCCCCGTTTCCGGCTTCACCATTCCGGAAATCGAGCCGCGGCTCTTCTCGTTCAACAATCCCTTCGGCGCCTGCCCGTCCTGCGACGGGCTTGGTTCATTGCAAAAGATCGACCCGGCGCTGATCGTCCCGGAGCCGGAGCGCACGCTGCGCGACGGCGCAATCGCGCCATGGGCCAAATCGACATCGCCCTATTACAATCAGACACTGGAAGCGCTCGGCAAGCACTACGGCTTCAAGCTCGGCAGCCGCTGGAGCGACCTATCCGACCAGGCAAAAGACGTCATCCTGAACGGGACTGAGGACAAGATCGAGTTTCATTACGCCGATGGCGCCCGTTCCTATACGACGCATAAGAATTTCGAAGGCATCGTGCCGAACCTTGAACGCCGCTGGAAGGAAACGGATTCCGCCTGGGCGCGCGAGGAGATCGAGCGTTTCATGTCGGCGGCTCCCTGCCCGGCCTGCAACGGCTATCGCCTCAAGCCGGAAGCGCTGGCGGTGAAGATCAACAAGCTGCACATCAGCCAGGTCGCGGAGATGTCGATCCGGGTTGCCCGCGACTGGTTCAACGTGCTGCCGGAAACATTCACCGACAAGCAGAACGAGATCGCCGTGCGCATCCTCAAGGAAATCCGCGACCGCCTGCGTTTCCTAAACGATGTCGGCCTCGAATATCTAAGCCTGTCGCGCAATTCCGGCACGCTGTCGGGCGGAGAAAGCCAGCGTATTCGCCTGGCCTCGCAGATCGGCTCCGGCCTGACGGGCGTGCTCTATGTTCTCGACGAACCGTCGATCGGCCTGCATCAACGCGACAATGCCCGTCTGCTGGAAACGCTGAAGCATTTGCGCGACATCGGCAATACGGTCATCGTCGTCGAACACGACGAGGATGCGATCCTGACGGCGGATGATGTCGTCGATATCGGTCCTGCGGCCGGCGTGCATGGCGGCGAGGTGGTGGCGCATGGCACGCCGCAGGACATCATGGCCAACCCGAAATCGCTGACCGGGAAATATCTTTCCGGCGAGCTCGGCGTGCCGGTTCCCGATGAGCGCCGCAAGGTCAAGAAAGGCAAGGAGATCAAGGTTATCGGCGCGAGAGGCAACAACCTCAAGAATGTCACGGCCTCGATCCCGCTCGGTGTCTTTACCGCGGTTACCGGTGTTTCGGGCGGCGGCAAGTCCACCTTCCTGGTCGAGACGCTCTACAAGTCTGCCGCCCGCCGCGTCATGGGCGCGCGCGAAATCCCGGCCGACCACGATCGCATCGACGGCTTCGAACATATCGACAAGGTGATCGATATCGACCAGTCGCCGATCGGCCGCACGCCGCGTTCGAATCCTGCGACCTACACCGGCGCCTTCACGCCGATCCGCGATTGGTTTGCCGGTCTTCCGGAAGCCAAGGCGCGCGGCTATCAGCCGGGCCGCTTCTCCTTCAACGTCAAGGGCGGCCGCTGCGAAGCCTGCCAGGGCGACGGCGTCATCAAGATCGAAATGCACTTCCTGCCCGACGTCTACGTCACCTGCGATGTCTGCCACGGCAAGCGCTACAACAGGGAGACCCTGGACGTCACTTTCAAGACCAAGTCGATCGCCGATGTGCTGGATATGACGGTCGAAGAGGGCGTCGATTTCTTTGCTGCCGTTCCCGCCGTGCGCGACAAGCTGCAATCCCTGAAAGATGTCGGTCTCGGCTATATCAAGGTCGGTCAGCAGGCCAATACGCTGTCGGGTGGCGAGGCGCAGCGCGTCAAGCTAGCCAAGGAATTATCGAAGCGTTCGACCGGGCGCACGCTCTATATCCTCGACGAACCGACCACCGGCCTGCATTTCCATGATGTCGCAAAACTCCTGGAGATGCTGCACGAGCTGGTCAATCAGGGCAATTCGGTTGTCGTCATCGAGCACAATCTCGAGGTCATCAAGACGGCCGACTGGATCCTCGACTTCGGTCCCGAAGGCGGCGACGGCGGCGGCGAGATCGTCGCCGCGGGCACGCCGGAGACGATCGTCAAGGAGAAGCGGTCCTATACCGGTCAGTTTTTGAAGGACCTGCTGGAGCGGCGGCCGGTGAAGAAAGTCGTCGCGGCGGAGTGAGCTAGTCCGGCCGATCAAAGGAGGGAGGAGAGAATGACCACTGCAGGCACGATCCGAACCGGCATCGGCGGCTGGACCTTTGAGCCTTGGCGCGGGACATTTTATCCCGACACGCTCAAGCAGAAGGACGAACTCAATTTCGCCAGCCGCAAGCTGAAGGTGATCGAGGTCAATGGTACCTATTACAGCACGCAGAAGCCGGAGGTTTTTGCCAAATGGGCTGCCGATGTGCCTGATGGTTTCATCTTCTCGCTCAAGGCGACACGTTTCGTCACCAACCGCCGCGTGCTCTCAGAGGCCGGTGAATCGATGCAGCGCTTTCTCGACTCTGGCATCAGCGAACTGGGCGATCATCTCGGACCGCTTCTCTGGCAATTCGCTCCGACCAAGAAATTCGATCCCGATGATTTCGAGGCATTCCTGAAGTTGCTGCCGGACAAACAGGATGGCTTGGCGCTGAAGCACGTTGTCGAAGTCAGGCATGACTCGTTTAAGGTGCCGGAATTCATCGCTTTGCTCGCCAAATACAATGTGGCGCCGGTTTGCGCCGAGCATTTCG
This sequence comes from Rhizobium sp. CB3090, assembly GCF_029714285.1. Classification (NCBI taxonomy): domain Bacteria; kingdom Pseudomonadati; phylum Pseudomonadota; class Alphaproteobacteria; order Hyphomicrobiales; family Rhizobiaceae; genus Rhizobium; species Rhizobium sp. CB3090. Next base: position 1,387,739 of record NZ_CP121662.1, on the reverse strand, counting down.
AATATCCGATGATTGCCGATGTGACCGCCGATTTCGTCTATGCCCGCCTGCAGAAGGGTTCCGACGATATCAAGACCTGCTATCCGCCGAAGGAATTGAAGGCCTGGGCGAAGCGATTGGAAACATGGGCCGAGGGCAAGATACCCGATGATCTGCCGTTGATCGATGACACCCGTAAGGTCAAGGCTGAGCCGCGTGACGTCTTTGCCTTCATGATCCATGAGGGCAAGATCAATGCGCCGCATGGCGCGATCGCGCTGCAGGAGGAAGTGGCGAAGTAATGCTCTCAGAAAGGTGTTACATGGGCCACGAGATCTTCAGCCGTCAGTCCTTTTCCAGCACGTTGGCCGGCGAGGCCATGCAGCCAGACGCCGGCCGCCGCCGCTTCGAATGCAGATGCCCCCTGCGCCAGAAGCCCCCCGATAATGCCGGCGAGCACGTCGCCGGAGCCGGCGGTGGCTAGCCATGACGGCGCATTGGCGTTGATCAAGGCCCGGCCATCGGGCGCGGCAATGACGCTGTCGGCACCCTTATAGATGATGGCGGCATGGGCGCGCGCCGCCGCTGCCCTCGCTTTATCAACCTTGCTCAACGCGTCATCGGCGGCAATATCGGGAAATAAGCGGGCGAACTCGCCCTCATGCGGCGTCAAGACCAGGCGTATCGGCCCCTCCGCGAAAGCATCGAACAAGCGTTGCGGTTCATCGCGAAACGACGTTATGCCATCGGCATCGAGGACCAGATGACGGTCGCTCATAGCCAGCGCGAATTGCCGGGCCTTCTCGCCGGCACCGAAGCCGGGGCCGAGGACGAAGGTCGAGAGGCGCTGATCAGTGAGCCAGGCGCGCAAGGCGGCTTCGTCGTCGATTTCACGCAGCATGATCGCCGTCAGCAGCCCGGCATTGACAGCGAGCGCCTGTTCCGGCGAGGCGATGGTGACGAGCCCTGCCCCTGCCTTTAGCCCCGCCATGGCTGACATGCGGGCAGCACCGGTGGCGGTCGCTCCGCCGGAAAAGACCACCAGATGACCGCGCTTGTATTTGTGAGTGTCCGTGGCAGCCGCCGGCAGGTCCGCCTGCCATTGCGCCGGCATGTTTTCCCCAATCAGGCCGTTCGCGTGGGCGCGGACAATGCGCGCGGGGATGCCGATGTCGAAAACCTCTAGCTCACCGCAAAGATCGCGCCCCGGCACCAGCAGATGACCCGGTTTGCGGGTCATGAAGGTGACCGTGTGAACAGCGCGAAAGGCAGCACCCAGCACCTGGCCGCTGCGACCGTCGAGGCCCGAGGGCAGGTCGACGGCGATGACGGGAATACGGGCCTCGGTGATCGTTGCGATGATCGCCGCCACCTCATCGGGGACGGGGCGGGAGAGGCCAGCGCCGAAAATGGCGTCGATGACGATATCTCCCGGCTGCGGCGAATAGCGCCCGAATGTTTCTCCGCCATCAGGACAGTCCGCAAAGGCGCGGGCAGCATCGCCTTTCAATGTTTTGGGATCGCCGAGGTGGAAGAGCCGGACCTCCACGCCGGTTTGCCGCAGGGCGCGCGCCGCGATGTAGCCGTCGCCACCATTGTTGCCGGGACCACAGAGAACGATAAATCGCAAGGCCTCGGGGAAATGCCGAAGGGCGCTCGCAGCCACCGCCTGGCCTGCCCGTTCCATAAGTCCGTAGGAGTCGATGCCAGAAGCGGCAGCCGCCCGGTCGACGGCAGCCATATCCTCGGGCGAAAGAAGCAGATCGGCGAGTGGTGACATCATGATGGATATCATTGAATGCGAAACCTGCCTGAAAAACAATCGCTATTCCGAGGCATCTTTTGCCTATAGATCATGCGTTTGCATAATTATTATGCAGGCGCATTCAAAATCCTCTTGAAGTACAATTGTGAGAAATACAGCACCTTTTTGCAAAATTTTGCTTCTTCTCATGCATTTCGGTGCGAAATCGCTTCCATTTTTCCGAAAAATCCTCATCAATCCGGGTTCTCGGCGCCAATTCGCCGGGATTTTTTACGGCGGGCCTCCGTGAACTGGCATGATACATGCATCAGGTTGGCCAAGCGGGGAATGGTCCTGCTGTAACGGGAGAAGCGGAGAGACATTTTCTCATGAAAAAGATCGAAGCGATCATTAAGCCTTTCAAGCTGGACGAAGTGAAGGAAGCCCTTCAGGAAGTCGGTCTGCAGGGTATCACTGTCACGGAAGCGAAGGGCTTCGGTCGTCAGAAAGGCCACACGGAGCTTTACCGTGGCGCCGAATACGTCGTCGACTTCCTGCCTAAGGTGAAGGTCGAAGTCGTATTGGCGGACGAAAATGCGGAAGCGGTGATCGACGCCATCCGCAAGGCTGCGCAGACCGGCCGGATCGGCGACGGAAAGATTTTCGTCTCCAATGTGGAAGAGGTCATTCGAATCCGCACCGGAGAGACAGGTATAGACGCCATCTAACCCGCCCGGCCGTTGCGGCCGAGGCTCGTAATCGTCATCTAAGTCAAGGGAAGCAATTTTAATGACGACCGCAAGCGAAATTCTCAAACAAATCAAGGATAACGACGTTAAGTTCGTTGACCTGCGGTTCACGGATCCCAAGGGCAAGCTGCAGCATGTCACGATGGACGTCGTCTGCGTCGACGAAGACATGTTCGCCGACGGCGTCATGTTCGACGGCTCCTCGATTGGGGGTTGGAAGGCCATCAACGAATCCGACATGGTACTGATGCCTGATACCGAAACGGTTCACATGGATCCGTTCTTCGCGCAATCCACCATGGTCATCCTCTGCGACATTCTCGATCCGGTCTCGGGCGAAGCCTACAACCGCGATCCGCGCGGCACCGCCAAGAAGGCCGAAGCCTATCTCAAGGCCTCCGGCATCGGCGACACCGCTTTCTTCGGTCCGGAAGCCGAATTCTTCGTCTTCGACGACGTCAAGTACAAGGCCGATCCGTACAACACCGGCTTCAAGCTCGATTCCAGCGAATTGCCGTCCAACGACGACACCGACTATGAAACTGGCAACCTCGGCCACCGTCCGCGCGTCAAGGGCGGCTACTTCCCGGTTCCGCCGGTCGACAGCGCCCAGGACATGCGTTCGGAGATGCTGACGGTTCTCGCCGAAATGGGCGTCGTCGTCGAAAAGCATCACCACGAAGTCGCGGCCGCCCAGCATGAGCTCGGCATCAAGTTCGACACGCTGGTGCGCAACGCCGACAAGATGCAGATCTACAAGTATGTCGTTCATCAGGTGGCCAATGCCTACGGCAAGACGGCAACCTTCATGCCGAAGCCGATCTTCGGCGACAACGGCTCGGGCATGCACGTTCACCAGTCGATCTGGAAGAGCGGCAAGCCGACCTTTGCCGGCGACGAATATGCAGGCCTCTCCGAGAGCTGCCTCTTTTACATCGGCGGCATCATCAAGCACGCCAAGGCGATCAACGCTTTCACCAACCCGTCGACGAATTCCTACAAGCGTCTCGTCCCGGGCTATGAGGCTCCGGTTCTGCTCGCCTATTCGGCGCGCAACCGCTCGGCTTCCTGCCGCATCCCGTTCGGCTCCAACCCGAAGGCAAAGCGCGTCGAAGTTCGCTTCCCCGACCCGACCGCCAATCCTTATCTCGCCTTTGCCGCCATGCTGATGGCCGGCCTCGACGGCATCAAGAACAAGATCCATCCGGGCAAGGCCATGGATAAGGACCTGTACGATCTGCCGCCGAAGGAACTGAAGAAGATCCCGACGGTCTGCGGCTCGCTGCGCGAAGCGCTTGAAAGCCTGGACAAGGACCGCAAGTTCCTGACCGCTGGCGGCGTCTTCGATGACGATCAGATCGATGCCTTCATCGAACTGAAGATGCAGGAAGTCATGCGCTTTGAAATGACCCCGCATCCGGTCGAATACGACATGTACTACTCGGCATAAGAACCGAGGTGAAAGCCCCGGTCCGCCGGGGCTTTTGCTTGCTGGCAAGCGTGAGGCAGACGTATTTTCGGTCGCGACTGCCTTGCTGGACAAAACAATTCGTGTATCGCGCGATCGAACAATATAGGGCGAGCAGCGTTGATCGATTGTGACAACTGAATGAAGGAATCGGGGCAAAATCCTTGATATCGGCGGTGGAATTCACCACATGATTGCTTGAAAGGAAGTCGCGCCATGAAAGAACGCTACGCAAAATTCAATATAGGCGACGTGGTTCGACACCGGATGTTTCCCTTCCGCGGTGTCATCTTCGACGTCGATCCGGAATTCGCCAACACTGAAGAGTGGTGGAATTCCATCCCGGCAGAAGTGCGGCCCAGCAAGGACCAGCCCTTCTACCACCTTCTCGCCGAAAACGACGAGACTGAATATGTCGCATACGTATCCGAGCAGAACCTGATCAGCGACGAGAGCGGTGTCCCGCTCCGTAACCCGCAGATTGCTCAGATTTTCGATAAAGCGCCTACAGGCCAGTTCAAGCCCAAGATGAGCTTCGCCCACTGAGCGTTCATTCCATGCAAGTTTCCGAAGGGAAGACGCTCCCAACGTCTTCCCTTTCGTTTTAAGCAAACGCCGCCACTTGCCGGCATTCCAAGAAAAAAACCGCTCGCAACAATCAGTTGCAAGCGGTTTTTGATTTTAATCGGGAACCACATCCCGGATCTAGCCAGGCTGGATAGGCGGGTCAGATACTCGCCAATCCTGCAAGCGCTACATTTACTGCTGCTTTGCAGCCTTCTGGGCGTCTTCCAGCTTCTTGCGAGCTTCTTCCGCCTTCTTCTGCATGCTGTCCTGCAGGCTCTTCTGGCTTTCGGCCAGCTTCGAGTCGGAGATCGCCGCGCCATCATAGGCAGCGCCGAAGCCTTCGAGCGAGATCTTGATCGGGTTCGGAGCGCGACGGAAGTTGATCGAGGTGAAGGTCACGTCGGTGCCCTTCTTCAAGGCCGTGATCATGGCATCGGTGAGCGGCACTTCGGCCGTGCACTTGTCTGGCAGGCAGACAGCGTAATCGATCTTCTGGCCCTTGCCGCCGTCGACCTGCATGGTGATGCCCGGAGCGATCAGGCGCGCGGTCGGAACGGAAATCTGCAGGATCTTGCGGTTGACCTTGCCGTCGACCGAGATGAGGCCGACTGCGGTCACCAACTGGCCGTTGTTGGCCATGATCAGGTTCTGAACGATGCAGATGTCGGCGTCATCCTGCTTGGTGCAGGTCTTGTACCAGCCGAGGCGCGGCTGAGCGGCGTTGCCACCACCATCAGCAGGAGCTGCATCCGAGGCATCCTGAGCGAAAGCAGCAGCCGGAAGCGCTGCACCGATCATGAGAGCCAGAGCAGAAAGACCTGCCCGCATTTTGTTGTCAGTCTTGAACGTCATAGCGAAACCGCCTCCTGAAATCCGATGCGGGACGACAGCCTGCCGCCCCATGCCATTCGGGTCAAACCGCCGTCCACCTGTCGAAAGATTAAGGCAAATGCATGACCCGGGAAACCCGGCCCCCCTGTTACATCGCACAGGCGCGGATATCCAGCTTTTCTTTGGTCTTTTCTGTCGAGACCCAAGAATTCCGGTCAGCGCGTGTTGGATTCGGCACTCTCATGATAAGGTTCCGCAGAATCATGCCCCTTACCGGAAAGGATGCCATGCAAGCGCTCCGGATCGCTATTTTCCTGTTCTTCTCAGCATTCTGCAGTGCCGCGGCCGCTCAGCCGCTCTATGGCATTGCAATGCATGGAGATCCGGCGCTGCCGGCCGATTATACGCATTTTCCCTATGTCAATCCGAACGTAAAGAAGGGCGGCCACATCAACTATGGCGTCGTCGGCACCTTCGATAATCTCAATCCTTTCATCCTGAAAAGCATGCGCACGACGGCGCGCGGCATGTGGGATCCGGATTATGGCAACCTCATCTACGAATCGCTGATGCAGCGCTCGCGTGATGAGCCGTTCACGCTTTACGGGCTGCTCGCCCAGACGGTCGAATGGGACGACAGCCGCAGCTATATCCAGTTCAACCTCAATCCGAATGCGAAATGGTCGGACGGGCAGCCGGTGACGCCCGAAGATGTAATCTTCACCTTTCAACTGCTGCACGATAAGGGTCGCGTTCCGTTTTCGTCCTGGCTCGACACCGTTGCCAAGATCGAGAAAGTCGGCGATCACAGCGTTCTGGTCCACTTCAACGACAAGGCCAATCGCGAAACGCCGCTGATCATCGCTTCGTCGTTGCCGATCCTGCCAAAACATGCGATCGACGCGGATAATTTCGACCGGACCACGCTCAGCATACCGATTGGTTCCGGGCCCTATAGGGTCAAAAGCATCGATCCCGGCCAGCGCATCGTTTTTGAGCGCAATACCGATTATTGGGGCAAGGATATTCCGTCGAAGGTCGGCGTCGACAATTACGACGAGATATCGGTCAATTATTTCCTGCAGGACACCACGCTGTTCGAAGCCTTCAAAAAAGGCGATATCGACATTTATCCCGACGGCAGCCCCGGCCATTGGCAGCAGGCCTATGATTTCCCGGCCGTGACCTCCGGCGCCGTCGTCAAGGACGTCTTCAAGCCGAAGCTGCCAAGCGGCATGTTCGGTTTCGTCTTCAATACGCGGCGGCCGATCTTTGCCGATAAGAAGGTTCGGAAGGGACTGACGCTCGCCTTCGACTTCGAATGGGTGAACCGGAACCTCTCCTCGAATGCCTATACGCGCACCGAAAGCTATTGGCAGAACTCCGACCTCTCGTCTTTCGGCGTGCCTGCCGATGCGCATGAACTCACCATGCTCGGCCCGATCAAGGATCGCATCGATCGCGACGTGCTTGATGGCACATACAAGCTGCCCGTCAGCGACGGTTCCGGCCGTGACCGCGCTATCCTGCGCAAGGCCGTCGACCTGCTCAAACAAGGCGGTTACACGATCAAAGGCGAAAAAATGGTCGATAGCGCGGGACGTCAGCTCAGCTTCGAGATCATGACGCAGAGTCCGGACCAGGAGCGCATTGCGATCGCTTATCGCCGGTCGCTAGCGCTGCTCGGCATCGCAGTGACCATCCGCACGGTCGATGATTCGCAATATCAGCGCCGGACGATCAGCTACGACTATGACATGATCATCAAGTCTTATCCCTCGTCGCTATCGCCGGGAACCGAACAGCTCGGGCGCTGGAGTTCGACCGCCGCAAAAACCGAAGGCAGCTTCAATTTCGCAGGGGTCGCCGACCCGGATGTGGATACGCTGATGTCGCATTTCCTGACGGCACACTCGGCCGAGGATTTCCGCGACGCGGTGCGCTCTTTCGACCGCATCCTGATCTCGGGCTATTACCTCGTGCCGCTCTATCATATCGACCAGCAATGGGTGGCGCGGCGCAGCCGTATCGCACATCCCGATGTCCTGCCGCTCTATGGCTATCAGTTGCCCGTTTGGTGGGATGCATCGGTGCAATAAAGCGCCCTCGCCGCCAAATCTTATCCGGTTCCTTTTCGGTAACCGGTTGAAGGCTCCGTCCCAAAGGCCTAGATGGCACCTTAAACCAAATAGATCGGAAGGATTGAGCCATGGAACGCATCACGATCGATATCGTCTCGGACGTCGTTTGTCCGTGGTGCTATCTCGGCAAGGCTCGGCTGGAGCTGGCAATCGCCGAGGTGCAGGACGAAGTGGGCGTCGACATCAATTGGCGGCCCTACCGCCTCAATCCCGATTATCCGCCTGAAGGCGTCGACCAGAAGACGGCGCTTGAGCAGAAGCTTGGCGGCGCGGAACGCGTGGCGCAGGCGCACAAGACGCTGAGCGATCTCGGCCGCGAAGTGGGCATCAACTTCGATTTCGACGCCATCAAGATCGGCCCGAACACGCTTGACGCCCACCGCCTCATCCAATGGGCGGGCACCGAGGACCGGGAGAAGCAGGAAAAGGTGGTTACCGCCCTGTTCAAGGCCAATTTCGAGGAAGGCCGCAATGTCGGCGATCATGCGGTGCTGCTGGATATCGCCGAAACGGCTGGCCTCGACCGCTCCGTCATCGCCACCCTGCTCTCCTCCAATGCCGATCGCGACCTCATCATCGGCGAAATCGACGCCGCCCAAAAGATCGGCGTCAACGGCGTCCCCTTCTTCATCTTCGACCAGCAATATGCCGTCAGCGGTGCGCAGACGCCGGATGTGCTGGTCGGGGCGCTGCGCGATATCGCCAAGCTGAAGGCGGAAGCGCGGGCTGGGATGAATTGAGCTGATGTCGTCGGGCGGCGGATGTCATCAGCGTACTTCCTTTCGGAAATGAGAATACAGCTAAGCGCTAATGCGATTATCGCGGCATCTTAGATCTTCTCTCCCGCCGAAATCATCATAGCCGCCAAGGGTATTACGAATGGGATGGGAAGCACTCGGGCAATGGGGTGAAGACGCGGTTCGCATCGAACCACTGACCGGTGGAGTTGCCAATGACGTGTGGAGCGTTCGCGCCTGCGGGCGGATCGCAGTCGGTCGTCTCGGCTCCAGGACCGACGCTGATCTCGCGTGGGAAACTGAGCTACTCCAACACCTCGACCGTGAAGGTATGACTGTTCCAGTGCCGATCCCGACGACAGACGGCCGCCTGTTCGTGGACGGTCTGGTGGTGATGAAATACACGAAGGGCAGACCGCCCGAGACGACGTCCGACTGGCGTCGCGTTGCCGACACGCTCCGCGAGTTGCATCGGTTGACGCAAGGATGGCCGCAGCGCCCCGGTTGGAAATCATCGACCGACCTCCTGCATGCCGAAACCGGTACGAGGATCGACCTTACCGCGATGCCGCCCGAGGGTGTTATTCGATGTCGAGCAGCGTGGTCGCGGCTAATCGGGCGTCAGACATGCGTTGTCCACGGAAACCCCAATAACCCAGGAAATATTCGCATAACCGTAGATCGGGTCGCGTTGATCGACTGGGACGAGGCACACGTCGATGTTCCCGACCTTGACCTCGCGCTGCCCGAAAATGCCGCCGATCTCGCTGACGACGCGTTTGATATCGCCTCGCAAGCGTCAGCCGCCTGGGAAGCCGCCGTTTGCTGGAAGGACGAATACTCCGTCAAACGGCTTGCCGAAGTTCGGTCGGTCTGAGCCTTCGTGGACAACCGCACGTCCACTTCGGGCCGAAAGTGGTCTCCAATCAAGTTGCTAATGATGGAGCCTATTTCTACTTCGCCAACTCCGCCAACTGCGTCATTACCACAGCCGCGCCCTGGAGCCGCTTTTCCGGCGTCGGGAGGTCGCGGGTCAGGAAGACGCTCTGGTCGGGGCGGATCTTTGCCATTGTGCCTTGCTTGGCGATATAGCCGACGAGGTTGGCCGGGTTAGGGAATTCCTTGTTGCGGAATTGCACGACGACGCCCTTCGGGCCGGCGTCCAGCTTTTCGACATTGGCGATGCGGCAAAGCGACTTGATGTAGACGATCTTGAGTAGGTGCTGCACTTCCAGCGGCATCGGGCCGAATCGATCGATCATTTCGGCACCGAAACTGTCGATCTCCTTGATCTCGGTGATTTCGCCGAGACGGCGATAGAGCGCCATGCGCAGATGCAGGTCCGGCACATAATCGTCAGGAATCATGACCGGCGTGCCGACGGAAATCTGCGGTGACCAGCCGGTATCCTGGATTTCGTCGACGCCCTTGACCTCGGCGACAGCCTCTTCGAGCATCTGCTGGTAAAGCTCGAAGCCCACTTCCTTGATGTGACCGGACTGTTCCTCGCCGAGCAGATTGCCGGCACCGCGGATATCGAGGTCGTGGCTGGCGAGCTGGAAGCCGGCGCCGAGCGTATCGAGTGACTGCAGCACCTTCAGGCGGCGCTCCGCCGTCGTCGTCAGCACCTTGTTGACCGGCAGGGTGAACAGCGCGAAGGCGCGCACTTTCGATCGACCGACGCGGCCGCGGAGCTGATAGAGCTGAGCCAGCCCAAACATGTCGGCGCGGTGGACGATCAGCGTATTGGCCGTTGGCACGTCGAGACCCGATTCGACGATGGTGGTCGATAGCAGCACGTCGTATCGGCCTTCATAGAAGGCGTTCATGATGTCTTCGAGCTCACCGGCCGGCATCTGGCCATGCGCAACAGCCACTTTCAGTTCCGGCACATCGGACTGGAGGAAGGCATGGATATCGGCGAGATCGGCGAGACGCGGGCAAACATAGAAGCTCTGGCCGCCGCGATAATGCTCGCGCATCAGCGTTTCGCGGATGACGAGCGAATCGAAAGGCGAAATGAAGGTGCGCACCGCCATGCGGTCGACGGGCGGCGTGGTGATTAGCGAGAGTTCGCGCACCCCAGTCATGGCGAGCTGCAGCGTACGCGGGATCGGCGTTGCCGATAGCGTCAGCACATGCACGTCGCTCTTCAGCTCCTTCAGCCGCTCCTTGTGCTTCACGCCGAAGTGCTGCTCCTCATCGATGACCAGCAGGCCGAGATTGGCGAATTGGATGCCGGCGCCAAGCAGCGCATGCGTGCCGACGACGATATCGGTCTTACCATCGGCCACTTCCTTCTTGGTCAGGGCCAGATCCTTGGCCCCCACGAGGCGCGAGGCCTGCTGCACACGGATCGGCAAGCCGCGGAAACGCTCTGAGAAGGTCTTGAAATGCTGACGAGCAAGCAAGGTCGTCGGCACGACGACTGCAACCTGTACGCCGTTCATGGCCGCCACGAAGGCGGCGCGCAGCGCCACTTCCGTCTTGCCGAAACCGACGTCGCCGCAGACGAGGCGATCCATCGGCCGGCCGGCGCCGAGATCATCGCGCACCGCGTCGATGGCGTTCATCTGATCTTCGGTCTCGTCATAGGGGAAGCGGGCGGCGAACTCGTCGTAAAGCCCTTCCGGCGAGGTCAGCACCGGCGCATGCCGCGTCAGGCGTTCGGCCGCGACACGGATCAGCGCACCGGCCATATCCAGCAGGCGCTTCTTGAGCTTTGCCTTGCGCATCTGCCAGGCGCCGCCGCCGAGCTTGTCGAGCTGCGCCTCGGTGCCCTCGCCGCCATAGCGTGAAAGGAGATCGATGTTTTCGACCGGCAGGAAAAGCTTGGCGTCGTCGGCATATTGCAGCTCGAGACAGGCGTGCGGCGCGCCGGCCGCCTCAATGGTGCGCAGACCGACGAAACGTCCGATACCATGTTCGGCATGAACGACGATCGAACCCTCGTCGAGACCGGCCACCTCGGAGATGAAATCGGCGGCGCGTTTGCGGCGCTTGGAGCGACGCACCATGCGGTCGCCGAGGATATCCTGCTCGCCGATGACGACGAGATCGCCGGCCTCGAAGCCTGCTTCCAGGCTCAGCACGGCCGCAGCCGCCTCGCCCTTCTCCAGCGATCCAATATCCTTGAAGGCCTCGATCGTCTTGACGCGGGCAAGCCCGTGTTCGGCCAGCACCTGCAACAGGCGATCGAGCGAACCTTCCGTCCAGGCCGATATCAAGACCTTACCGCCGGCGGCGCGGCGATCGGCGATGTGCTTGACCACGGCGTCGAAGACATTGACCCGCTCGCTGTCGGCGTTATCCGTGGAGGATCGCGCCCAGCGCGGCCCTTGGCGGGCATCGACGCTGACGACGCGGCGGGCCTCGCCCTCGTGTTCATTGAAGGGCGAGATACGTACGGCATTGAAGGCATCGAGTGCCTTGGCGAAGGTGCTACCGTCAAGATAGAGCTGGCCGGGCGTTACCGGCTTGTATGGCGTGCCCTGCGCCATCTGGCCCTTGGCCGCCTGCCCGGAATTCAGACGAGCGTCGTAATAGTCGAAGACGAGCTTGGAGCGTTCCTCGGCAGCTTCGCGCACCGTATGGTCGGTGACAAGCCGGAAGCCGCGGAGATAGTCGAAAACCGTCTCCAGCTTCTCGTAGAACAGCGGCAGCCAGTGTTCCATGCCGGCGTAGCGACGGCCTTCCGAGACGGCGACATAGAGCGCGTCGTCACGCGTCGCCGCGCCGAAAGCGGAAAGATAGTTCTTGCGGAAACGGCTGATCGTATCCGGCGTCAGGGTGACTTCGCTCATTGGATTGAGGTCGAGGGAGCGGATCTGGCCGGTGGTGCGCTGGCTGGCAGGATCGAAGCTGCGGATGCTTTCCAGCGTATCGCCGAAGAAATCAAGGCGCACCGGCTCTTCGGTGCCCGGCACGAAGACATCGAGGATACCGCCGCGGACGGCATATTCGCCGACTTCGCGCACGGTCGCGACGCGATCGAAGCCGTTGCGCTCAAGCCGGCTGGCGATGTCGTCCATGCGCACCTGATTGCCCGGCCGGGCCGAGAAGGCCAGGCTTTCGATCACGTCCTGCGGCGCCACCTTCTGCAGCATGGCATTGACCGTGACCAGGACGATTGCGGCATGCGGCTTGTGATGATGGGCGATCAGGCCGGAAAGCGCTGCGAGACGGCGGGCCGAGGTGTCCGAACTCGGCGAGACCCGGTCATAGGGAAGGCAGTCCCAGGCGGGAAGCGTCAAGACCGGAATATCGGGCGCGATGAAACCGAGCATCTGTTCGACATCGGCCATGTGCTGGCCGTCGGACATGACATAGGCAACCGGTTGACCGGTCTTCGCCAGCTCGGCCAACAGGAACGGCTCCAGGCCGGAGGGAACATGGCCGACCGTGAGCGGCTCGATTGCCGCGATCAGCTTCTTCGCATCGAAACCGGGGATCATTTGGTCAGTCCGAACCTTTCGGCGATCTCTTCGAAATCGGGCCTATAGGACGCCAGGCGCTCAAAGAGCGGAGTCTGCATATGCTGCGGCGTCGGCTGGCTACCGAGGATCCACCTCAGAAGATCGTTGTCTTCTTCGGCCATGATACGCTCGAGTTCATCGAGTTCGGCCTCGGCAAGCGCAGGCAATTCGTTATCGGCGAACTGGCCGAAAACAAGATCCATCTCGCGGATGCCGCGGTGCCAACAGCGAAACAGAATGCGCCGGCGGCGGGGATCGAGATCGGCACTGCTGAGAGTCAGCCCAGTCATCAAAAACACCTTTATGTTGCTGCGTCTCTATAAAACCAGCCTTGAAAGGTGGGAACCGGTTTTTCGGAAAAAAGCATGCCGCGCGTAATTTTCCGGGGAGTATGTGCCTCCTAGAAGCCCGCATGACCCTCAGGCCTTGCCAAGCCACCCTCCCCGTCGCATTTTGCCGGCCATGCGACCCGCCATCCTCGATCCGCTGTTTGCCTCCGTCTCTTCGCTGCCCGGCGTCGGGCCGAAGATTGCCGAACTGCTGGTGAAGCTGCTCGATAGAGAAAGCATCGACGATTGCCGCGTCATCGACCTGCTCTTCCATGCGCCGCATTCCATCATCGACCGCCGCGAGCAGCCGGGTATTGCGCGGGCGCCGCAGGGTGCGATCGTCACCATCACCGGCCGCGTCGACCGCCATCAGCCGCCGCCGAACGCGCGCGGCAATGTGCCCTACCGCGTCTTCCTGCACGACGAAACCGGCGAGCTCGGGCTGGTGTTCTTCCGCGGCAAGGCGCAATGGCTGGAAAAGCAATTGCCGATCGATGAAGTGGTGACCGTCAGCGGCAAGGTCGACTGGTTCAACGGCCGTCCGTCGATGGTGCATCCGGACTATATCATGCGCGAAAGCGAGGCGGAGAACCTGCCGCTGGTCGAGCCGGTCTATCCCCTGACTGCTGGGCTCTCGCCGAAATTCCTGCGCAAGACCATCGAGGCGGCGATAACGCGCATGCCGGAACTGCCGGAATGGGATGATGCGGCGCTCACTCAGAAGCAGGGCTTTCCCTCGATTTCGGACAGCTTCCACATGCTGCATGCTCCGCGCGACGCTGCCGACATCGATCCGCAAGCGCCTGCCCGCCGCAGGCTTGCCTATGACGAATTCCTGGCCGGGCAATTGTCGCTGTCGCTCGTGCGCCAGCGTCTGCGCAAGGTTGCCGGTCAGCCCGTGCATCCTACGGGAACAATCAGCGGGAACATATTGGAATCCCTGCCCTTCTCCATGACAAACAGTCAGAAGGAAGCCGTGGCCGATATTCTGAAAGACATGGCCGGCACGGAGCGTATGCTCCGGCTGCTGCAGGGCGATGTCGGTGCCGGCAAGACGCTAGTGGCGCTAATGGCAATTGCCGCTGTGATCGAAAGCGGCGGTCAAGCGGTGCTGATGGCGCCGACCGAAATCCTGGCGCGGCAGCATCACGCCACGATCTCGAAATTCGCTGCCAGTGCCAATCTGTCCGTCGAAGTGCTGACCGGGCGCACCAAAGGCCGCGAGCGCGACGCCATCCTGGAACGCATTGCTTCCGGCGAAGCGCAGATCGTCATCGGCACCCATGCGCTGTTTCAGGACAGCGTGACCTACGCCAATCTCATGCTGGCCGTCGTCGACGAGCAGCACCGCTTCGGCGTGCATCAGCGCTTGCGGCTGACGGCGAAGGGGATCTCGCCGCATATGCTGGTCATGACCGCCACGCCGATCCCGCGAACGCTGGTGCTTGCCGCCTTCGGCGACATGGATGTCTCGAAGCTCACCGAAAAGCCCGCGGGCCGCAAGCCGATCCAGACGATCACCATTCCGACCGAGCGGACCGGTGATATCGTTGCGCGGTTGAAGAGCGCCTTGTCCGAAGGCAAAAAAGCATATTGGATATGCCCACTTGTCGAGGAAACCGAAGAATCCGATTTAATGTCGGTCGAGGAGCGGCACGCAAGTTTGACGAAGGCGCTCGGGCATGGGATCGGGCTCATTCACGGCCGCATGAGCGGACCGGAAAAAGATGCCGTGATGATGGCTTTCAAGAATGGAGATATCCGCCTGCTGGTCGCAACCACGGTGGTCGAAGTCGGCGTCGATGTGCCGGACGCGACGATCATGGTGATCGAGCATGCCGAGCGTTTCGGTCTGGCGCAATTGCATCAGTTGCGTGGGCGCGTCGGACGTGGCGACGAGGCGTCCACCTGCATCCTGCTTTATAAAGGGCCGCTCGGTGAAACCGGTCATGCGCGGCTTTCGATCATGCGCGACACCGAGGATGGTTTCCGCATTGCCGAGGAGGATCTGAAGCTGCGTGGCGAGGGCGAGTTGCTTGGCACGCGCCAGTCCGGAACGCCGGGCTTCCGCATCGCCAGCCTCGAAGCCCATGCCGATCTCCTGGAAATCGCCCGCAAGGACGCCGCCTATCTGATCGAACGCGATCCGGAGCTCGCGGGTGAGCGTGGCATGGCAGTGCGTACCCTGCTCTATCTCTTCCGGCGCGACGAGGCGATCCGGTTCCTGAGGGCGGGATAGGTGGATGGACGCGGCAACCGCGTCCATCCACATCAAGGGCCATTACTTGGCGGAAAGGCCGGGGATCGTGACCTGGAACACCTGGAACATGGTATCGACATCAGCTCCGCCATCACCCTTATAGGCAGCGCCAACCTGGAAACCGTCCTGGGTCAGGAAGTCGTTGTCATTGGCGACGAACAGGAAGTAATCGTCCGGCAGCTTGGGATCCTGGACGCTTGCGAGCGACATGGCTTCCCACTTTTCGGAGAGATTGTTGCGATCGTTCGGTGCGCCATTGTGGAGACTGAAGCGAGCAAGGTCGGCGCTGTCGTTGATATCGATGAACTGGCTGACTGCAGCGGGCTTCACGGACGGATCGAGAGCGCCCTTGGGAGCGACCGGCTTGTCGGCATCGAATTGGCTGCCGGCAATGTCGGTTGCAGCGGCGACGTCGACGACATTAATGCTGCGGTAAAGCGACTTATCGCCCTTCACGCCGTAGCCGTTGTTGCTGTCGCGGGCCAACATGAGGAATGTCTGCGGCGAGAGGGCAACGATTTCGCTCTGGGCGGCAACTGCCGTCTTGCCTTTGGCATCGGTGAAGACCGGCAGCGGCACGACATATTCATGCACCAGCTTCAGATGCGCAGGATCGGCGGCATCATAGACCAGCGCGCGGGTATTCTGCCGGGTCGGGCTGGAATCGCCGCCATCCTGGCGGGTTGCGGACTGCAGCACGGCGATGAGGAATTTGCCGTCCGGCGTCAGGGACATGCCTTCCAGGCCCTGATTGTTCTGGCGGCCGCTGGTCGGATCCTTCGGGTCCGGAGCGGATTCGCCAGGACCGGGATTGTTGGAGGCGAAGTTGACGGCGCCATTGCGCATCGGCAGCAGCGCAGCCGGAGGCGGTGTTGCGGACATCATGCGGCCATCGGCGGCGAACCGATAGATATAGGGGCCATATTCGTCGCTGATGAACATCGTGCCATCGGGCAGTCGAGCGACGGCTTCGGTGTCGAGCGAAATCTTGCCGTTCGGCGCTTGGGGCAGCAGCGGCATGCCGTCAGCCGGTTGACGGGTGCCGTTGGCCGGATCGAGACCGGTGGTGTCGGCGCCTTTGTTGTCCGTCAGCAGCATGGTGCTTGCGAGCTTTGCATCTACGCCAGACTGTTCCTTACCGGCCGGCGGCGTTGCGCCCGGAGCAACCGGCGTCAACTGGACGTCGATGGAGTTGAGACGTGGACGGTAGTCGGTGGTGCCGACGGCATTGTAGCCGCGATCCGGCAGCAGCCACAGTGACCCTTTGTAGGAACCATCGGCATTGCGCACCCAGCTCTTGGTGTCGATGGACATGCCCGAACCGGAGCCGAAAGTCTCGCCGAACTTGTCGCGCAGATTGGCCGGGATGCGGCCGACGGCGACGCGGCCCTTGTTGACCAGCGTGACGCCGCCGACGGTGACGGAGTTGTCGGCGAGGGCTGCGACCGGGGCAGCGAAAACGAAAGTGGCGAGCGCTGCGGAAATCAGCGGCAATGTCATTGAACGCAAGTTTTTCAAGGCAATATCCTCCTGATGAAAAAGCCCTTTTTGCTGGAACGGCATTCACCTTCAGACGCGGCCCAAAGCCGCGACGAACGATATGTCCGGCTCTGATGATCCCGGACCTTCGACAATGAGGTGCGCCCCGTTTGCCTTTCCGGCAGACGGTCTAGGACGGCAACATGATAAGGACATGACAACTCGCTCCAAACGCGTGGGCGAGACAGGAAGAGATCGGAAAAAGCGTGGTTCTAAGACAAGGTTTTTACGGGAACAGGCGCCGGCGGCGGCAGTTCCTTGCCGATCAGCTTTTCCCGATATTCCGGCGAGACCAAGCCGCCGGAGATCAGCAGCTTGGCGCCATCTTCCGGGCTCATGTCCAGGATCGTGATCTTTTCACGCGGCACGAAAACCAGGAAGCCGGCTGTCGGCACAGGGGTCGGCGGCAGGAAAACGGCCACCATATCATGGCCCATCGCGTTGAACTTCGAGGCAATTTCACCCTTGGCGTCGGTCGAGATGAACACCATCGACCATAGGCCGGGGCTCGGATATTCGATCAGGCCGACCTTCTTGAAAGACGTGCCCTGCTCTTTCAGCACGGTTTCAAAAATCTGCTTCACGCTTTTGTAGATCGTTCGCACCAGCGGCACGCGATGCACGATCGATTCGCCGAAGCGGACGATGCTCTGACCGATCAGGTTCTTGGCGAGGAAGCCGACGATCGTGATGAAGATCATCGCGATCACCAGGCCGGTGCCGGGGACGGCGAAGTTCAGATAACTTTCCGGATCGTAGCGCGCCGGAATATAGGGCCTGACCCAGCTATCGGCCCAGTGGACCACAGACCAAGTGAGCCAGAGCGTAATGGCGATCGGCGCGCAGATGATCAGGCCCGCCAGGAAATTGTTTCTGATCCGCGTTGCCACAGACATTTTGATGGGTTTTTCAGTCATTCGCCGTTCGAAAACTCCGTTCCGTCGCCACCGCTAACCGGCAAATTCCCCCACCATCTCCTATGTCAAACGTGCCAGAAATCGGCGCTTCGCACAACCCGCCAGTCACGTCATCAACGGGGATCGGAGCCCCGTTCACGATGACGTTATTTTAGAAAAATAGCGGGGAATGCGACCTATTCCACCGTCACCGACTTGGCCAGATTGCGCGGCTGATCGACGTCCGTGCCCATGAAGACAGCGGTGTGATAGGCAAGCAGTTGGATCGGCAGCGAGAAGATCATCGGCGCGATGATTTCATCGACAACAGGCAGGATGATCGTCGCCATGGTCGGCAAGGTCGAAGCCGCAGCCCCGGCCTCGTCGGTGATAAAGATGATGCGGCCGCCACGCGCCGCCACCTCCTGCATGTTGGAGACGGTCTTGTCGAAGAAGCGGTCGTAGGGCGCGATGACGATAACAGGCATGTTCTCGTCGATCAGCGCGATCGGCCCATGCTTCAGTTCGCCTGCGGCGTAGCCTTCGGCGTGGATATAGGAGATTTCCTTGAGCTTCAGCGCGCCTTCCAAGGCGAGCGGGAAGCTGGTGCCACGGCCGAGATAGAGCACGTCCTTGAACTTGGAGATCTCGCGGGCAAGGCTTTCCATCTGCGGCTGAATAATGTTCAGCACCCGGGCCATGATGCGCGGCATCTCGACGAGATGACCCACCATCGCTTGTTCGTCCTCAGCGCTGACCGTACCACGCGCCTTGCCGGCGCCGATCGCCAAAGACGCCAGGACTGCAAGCTGGCAGGTGAAGGCCTTGGTGGAGGCAACGCCGATTTCAGGGCCGGCCATGATCGGGAACACGGCATCGGATTCGCGCGCGATGGTCGATTCCTTGACATTGACCACGGCACCGATCTTCAGGCCATTGTCCCTGCAGTAGCGCAGCGATGCCAGCGTATCGGCGGTTTCACCGGATTGCGAGATGAACAGCGCGGCTTGCGATGGCAATAGCGGCATCTCGCGATAGCGGAATTCGGAGGCGACATCGATCTCGACCGGCAGGCGGGCATAGCGCTCGAACCAATATTTGCCGATCAGGCCGGCGAGATAGGCCGTGCCGCAGGCTGAGATCGCCAAGCTGGACACCACGCTGAAATCGATCGGCGATGCGGATGCGTGCACCCGATGACTGAAGAAATCGACATATTGGCTGAGCGCATGGGAGATCACCTCCGGCTGCTCGTAAATTTCCTTTTCCATGAAGTGGCGATGATTGCCCTTGTCGACCACGTAGGCAACCGCCTGCGATATCTGCCGAACGCGGCTGACCTCCTGGCCGCTGAAATCGACGACTGTGGCGCCGTCGCGGGTAATGATCGCGCAGTCGCCGTCGACGAGATAGGTAATCTCGTTGGTGAAGGGCGCCAGCGCGATGGCGTCGGAGCCAAGGAACATCTCGCCATTGCCGAAACCGATGGCAAGCGGCGGGCCGGAGCGGGCTGCCATGAGCGTATTGGGATCGTCCTGGAACATGACGACCAGTGCATATGCACCGGTTATGCGGTTCAGCATCTTCAGCATGGCTGCGCGCGGATCGAGGCCCTGGCGGAGATATTTCGCCAGGAGATGCGCGACCACTTCCGTATCGGTCTGCGAAGCAAAAATCTTGCCTTCAGCCTTCAATTCCTCGCGCAGCTCGGAGAAATTCTCGATGATGCCGTTATGGACGACGGCGACGCCCTCGACAAAATGCGGATGGGCATTGGTTTCATTGGGAACGCCGTGGGTCGCCCAACGGGTGTGGGCAATGCCGGTGATGCCGGGCAGCGGTTCCACATCGAGCCGCTTTTCGAGATTGAAGAGTTTTCCTTCGGCGCGGCGACGATCCATGACGCCGTTATGGATGGTGGCAACGCCAGCCGAATCATAGCCGCGATATTCGAGACGCCGCAAGGCATCCACCAATCGTCCCGCCACAGCCTTCGTTCCGACAATTCCCACGATGCCGCACATGCAACTCTCCGTCTGCCCAAAATGTTGGGGCAAGTCCTAATGATTCTAATAGTTTTCTCAATCGCCGTGACGGTCACTTTCGGTTTCTGACCGTTACGCGACCCTACCGCGCCGAAGCATCCAAAGGATGCGCTGGGGACGCAGCAGGACTTTAGAGTAGCGCATAATCCTTTCCTTAAATCGATTCCGATTTAAGGGCTCATGCGCTGGACTTTAGGCTTAGTGGCTGCCCTTCTTCGCCGCCTTGATGGCTAGGGCCCGCTCGCGAATGACCTTGGCACGGCCAGGTTTTATCTCCTGGCGGGCGCGTCCGAAGGCAAGCGCTTCTGCCGGGACATCCTCAGTGATGACACTGCCCGAGGCAACATAGGCGCTGTCGCCGATGCGCACGGGCGCAACCAGCGACGAGTTCGAGCCGATGAAACTGTTTGCGCCGATATGGGTCTCATGCTTGTTGACGCCATCATAGTTGCAGGTAATCGTGCCCGCGCCGATATTGCTCCCGGCCCCGATGGTGGCGTCGCCGATATAGGTCAGATGGTTGACCTTGGCGCCCTCGCCGATTTTGCCGTTCTTCACCTCACAGAAGTTGCCGACCTTCGAACCGCCAGAAAGGTCCGCACCCGGGCGTAGCCGCGCGAACGGGCCGACCGTGGCGCCGGCGCTGACATGGGCGCCTTCGATATGCGAGAAAGCGTGAATGACCGCACCCCCGTCGATAACGGCGCCGGGACCGAAGACGACGTTCGGCTCGATCAGCGCGTCCTGGCCGACCACCGTGTCGTAGGCAAGGAACACTGTTTCGGGCGCGATCATGGTGACGCCCGAAAGCATCAGTTCCTGACGCCGCCGCTCCTGCCAGAGGCGTTCGATAAAGGCGAGTTCAGCGCGGTTGTTGCAGCCGGTCATCTCCACTTCCGGCGCATCGACGGCGACCGCACGGCCGCCGAGGGAGCGGGCGATCTCGACGAGATCGGTCAGATAATATTCGCGCTTGGCATTGTCGTTGCCGATGCGGTCGAGCAGGTCGAGCGCCTTGCGGCCGTTGATCGCCATCAGGCCGCTGTTGCACCAGGTAACCGCAAGCTCGGCATCGGTCGCATCCTTGGCTTCGCGAATGGCGATCAGCTCACCGTCCTTGACGAGCAGCCTGCCATAGGCATTTGGATTTTCCGTGTGAAAGCCGATAACGACGATGTCGTTGCCTTCGGCCAGCCCTTGACGTGCTGCGCGAAGCGGCGCGTCGGTGAGCAGCGGCACGTCGCCATAGGCCACCAGAATATCGTCATAGCCCTCTGCAATCGCCTCACGAGCGGCGAGCACGGCATGGCCGGTGCCGAGGCGCTCCTTCTGCAGATAGGCTTCCACCTTGACGCCGGCGACGGAGGCCGCGGCGGCGACCTTCTCCGCATCGCGTCCGACGACGAGCGCAGCAGTGGAAATATCGGTCTTGGCGATCGCTTCCATCACATGCGCGATCATCGGACGGCCGGCGATCGGGTGCAGCACCTTGGAGATCGATGACTTCATACGGGTGCTGTCGCCGGCGGCGAGGATGATGGCGAGGCAGGTGCGTTCCATTTCAAGCTCCGAAAGATACGGTCCGACGAAGCCCAGGGACAGGCTTCGTCTCCTCATAGCAACTAGTTGAGCGGTGAACTACGGCGAAATTAGACGTAGGCGTCAAGCGTCCGCGAGTGCGGCGAAGGCCTGCTGGACGTGTTTGCGGCCGTCGAAAATAACGAATTCCATCGCCTTGTGCGCCGCCAGCCCGTCGTGAGCCGCGATAGCGTCCACGATGGCCATATGCGTATCGGCAATGTTGCCAAAGCCGTTGCTGGAGGGAGGCGCGCTCATCCGGAACATGCCAACGAGGGCCGCTTCTATCAAGCCGCCGAGCGAGCGCATGAAGGGATTGTGGGACGCTTCTGTGATTGCCAGATGAAAATGAAGGTCGGCGATGGCGAGACTGTCCGGAGTGTGTTCCGGTGCGGCCATCGTCATCGCAAGCCGCCGCAACAATTCGATTTCCTCAGGGCTGGCGCGCTCCGCCACGAGACTGGCGGCAAACGGCTCGAAGGCCAAGCGGATGTCATAGAGGTGGAGAAGGAACTCTTCGTTGACGCCGCTTTCAAAGTGCCACGTCAGCACGGCGCTGTCGAACATGTTCCAATGGATCTTCTCGGTGACACGCGTTCCGACCCGGGCGCGCGGAACGACCAAACCTTTTGCCGCGAGCGTCTTCATGCTCTCACGCAGGACCGTGCGCGACACCTTGAACCGTTGCAGAAGATCGCTGTCACCGGGAAGAATGCTGCCGACGGGAAAGGCGCCAGACACGATCGCTTTTCCGAGATCATCCACGACCTGCGCATGGCTGGTTCGTGATTTCCCTTCGGTCTTTCTTGTTTCAAGCAATCTGCTGCGCAAGCGCTCTGTCCTTCCCTCAGGCGAAACGTCGATTGAAACGGGAAAGTAGCAGAAGCCCCTTCTGCATCAGAATAAACGCAAACAGCAGCAGCCCGATCAATATCTTAGTCCACCAACTGGAGAGCGTTCCATCAAAGGTGATATAAGTCTGAATCAAGCCCTGTATGAGAATTCCGATGAGAGTTCCTCCTACGAACCCTGCTCCCCCCGTCAGCAATGTTCCGCCTATGACCACTGCCGCAATTGCATCCAGCTCGACACCAACGGTAGCCAGCGAATATCCGGCCGATGTATAGAGCGAAAAAACGATTCCGGATAGACCGGCGAGAAAGCCGGACAGCGCGTAGATCTGGATCGTCGTGCGGCCCACCGGAACGCCCATCAACTGCGCCGTCTGCACCCCACCACCCAGCGCATAGACGTTGGCTCCGAAGCGGGTGCGATGCGCCAGCACGATACCTCCGGCGAAGACGATAAGCATGATTCCGCCGATCAGCGTCAGACGACCGCCGCCCGGCAGCAGCAGATACAGATCGCTCAGTTGCGAATAGAAATCATGCTCGATCGGGATGCTGTCGATCGACAGGACGAAAGCTATACCGCGCGCAAGAAACATGCCCGCCAGCGTGACGATGAAGGGCGGCATGCTGAGATAGTGGATGATGGCACCCATGCCCGCGCCGAAGACCGTCGTGATCGCCAGAACAAGCGCGAAGGCGAGCAAAGGATGGATCGAGGTATCCCTGAGAATGATCGCCAGGAAGACGCCAGTAAAGGCGATGACCGAACCGATCGATAGATCGATGCCGCCGGAGAGGATGACGAAGGTCATGCCGACCGCCGCAATTCCGAGAAAAGCATTGTCCGTCAGCAGATTGCCGATAACGCGCGTCGACAGCATGGTCGGAAACTGCAGCACGCAGCCGGTATAGGCCAGCAGAAAAATGACGATCGTCGCAAGCAGAGGAAGATATTTCGAATTCACTTTGCCTGCTCCTCATGGACCATCTGTGCCGTGCCGCGCCGACGCCAGAAAAACGCCGAGACGGATTGAAGCGCTGGAGACTGGATGACCAGAATAATGATGACGATAACGGCCTTGATCACCAGATTGAATTCCGGCGGGAAGCCGGACAACAGAATGCCGGTATTGACCGACTGGATGATCATCGCACCGATCAACGAGCCGACAATACTGAAGCGCCCGCCAAGAAGGGAATTGCCGCCGACGACAACGGCCAGGATCGCGTCGAGCTCCAACCAGAGACCGGCATTGTTCGCATCGGCACCCTTGATATCGGCGGAAACTATGATGCCGGCGATAGAGGCGCAAAGGCCGCTCAGAGCATAGGCGGCGATCAGCAGCACCGGCGTCTGAATGCCCGACAGCGTGCTGGCCCGCCGGTTGATGCCGATGGCCTCGACAAGCATGCCGAGCGCCGTGCGCCTCACCAGAAGAATGACCGCCAGTGCCACTAACAGCCAGATGACGACGGGCATCGGCAGAGAGGCAAAGGACCCGCTTCCCAGGAAGATGAGCCCATCGTCATTGAAGGTCATGATGACGCCTTCGGTGATCAATTGAGCTATCCCGCGGCCCGCGACCATCAATACCAGCGTGGCGATGATCGGCTGAATGTCGAGAACCGCGACGAGAAACCCGTTCCACAGCCCGCATGCCAGCCCGACGCCGATGGTGAGTATCAGCGTGTAGGCGAGAGAATTCCCGGAGACGATCGCGGATGCAGCGACGGCACCGCAAATTGCGATCACCGCACCGACCGAGAGATCGATGCCTTTGGTGGCAATGACCAGCGTCATACCGATGGACAGAAGTGCCACCGGAGCACCGCGATTGAGAACATCGATGATGCTGCCGTACAGTCTGCCATTCTGAAGCTCCAGATGAAAGAACTGCGGGAACATAATGAAATTCAAAAGAAGAATGGCTGCCAACGCAATGATTTGCGGAGCCAATCGAAACAACAGGGCCTTAATCTGGGAACTCATGCTTCTTCTCGCTTGCTCTCGCCCGTCGCGATGGAGTCGACGATGTGGCTGGCAGTAATCTTCTCGCCTGTCAGTTCGGCAATATGCTCGCGGTCGCGCAGCACGATGACGCGGGAACTATAGGCTACAAGCTCCTCCAGCTCGGACGAAATCACCACCAGCGACATTCCCTGCTGGCAAAGGTCTTCGATCAGGCGGATGATCTCGGCGTGCGCACCGACATCGATGCCGCGCGTCGGCTCGTCCAAGATCAGGAAATTGGGATTGGTCGCCAGCCAGCGCGCCAGAATGGCCTTTTGCTGATTGCCGCCGGAGAGCAGCCTTATCGGCTTTTCGCGGTCGGTGGTGCGAATATCCAACGCCTTGATATAGCGATCGGCAATCGCGTTCTGCTCGCTGCGCGGCAATGGGCGTGCCCATCCGCGGCGGGCCTGGAGCGCCATGACTATATTTTCGCGGATGGACAGATCGCCGATAATGCCGTCCGTCTTGCGGTCTTCCGGGCAAAATCCGAAGCCGCTGTTGATGGCGGCACGCGGGCTCGAAAGCGTCACCGTCCGGTCTTCGATCTTTGCCTCGCCACTGTCGGCGCGCTCGACGCCGAAAAGCACCTCCGCGGTTTCCGTGCGCCCTGAGCCCAGCAGCCCGGCAATCCCCACCACTTCGCCTTCACGAACCTCCAGATCGAAGGGTTTTATCTTGCCGCGCTTGCCGAAATTCGTGAAACGGTATCTCACGGGGCCGCTTTCGCTGACTGCCTGCTTTCCTGTTGCTTCGACCTGCGCAAGTTCGCGGCCAAGCATCATGGCGATCAGGGTTTGCCGTGAAAGGCCATCGGCATCACGCGTACCCACAAGGCGGCCGTTGCGCAGGACGGTTATGCGGTCGCAGATCTGATAGACCTGCTCCAGAAAGTGCGTAATGAAAACAATGCCTAAGCCACGCCTCTTCAGGTTTTGGATAATACCGAAAAGCATCGCGACTTCATGCGTATCCAGGCTGGCCGTCGGCTCGTCGAGGATCAGAACCTTGCCGGAGAGATCGACAGCACGCGCGATCGCGATGACTTGCTGGATTGCGACGGAGAAACGGTCGAGCTGACGACTGACGTCGATGTCTATGCCGTATTGCGACAGCAGGTCTTTCGCCATGCTGTTCATCAAACGGCTGCTGACCATGCCGAAGCGTTTCGGCTGGCGGCCGAGGAAGAGATTTTCCGCGACACTCAAATTCGCAAGGAGGTTCACCTCCTGATAGACCGTTCCGATGCCGAGCTTCTGCGCGGCGAGCGTATCGTGCGGGTCGATTTCGGCGCCATCGAGAACTAGGCTGCCAGCATCGCGGCGATATGCGCCGGTCATGCATTTGATCAGCGTCGATTTCCCTGCACCATTCTCACCGAGAAGCGCATGAACCTCGCCCCGCCGCAATGTGAAATCGACATGATCAAGGGCGGTGGAACCGGGAAAATATTTGCAGAAGCCGGTAGCGGTCAGAAGACGCTCGACATCGTGAGCCATGGGCCAAGAATTTCCTTGAAATTGAGCCGGTATGCAAAGCGCGAAATACGCCGCACGTTAAAGCGCCGCGCGTCATCTTACTCCCATTCAGGTGATTTCGCCCGAATTCGTGAAGTTTCAGCGCGCCTGCAGTTCCGCGTCGAAAAGCCCGCATCGGCCGTTCGCCGGCCGATGCGGTTCGCTTTTTTACATCAGTAGCCCTGGCCCTTCTTTTCCTCGTAGACCTTCTGCGGGTCGTCAGCTTGCGTGTACAGCTTGGACTCGGTCTGGATCCACTTCGGCGGCTCCTTCTTGGTCTTCAGGTAGGCGTCAAGCGCATCGAAAGCGGGGCCGGCCATGTTCGGCGTCAGTTCGACCGTGGCGTTTGCCTCGCCGGCGGCCATGGCCTTGAAGAGATCCGGAACCGAATCGATGGATACGGTCAAAATATCCTTGCCGGGCTTCAGGCCTGCTTCCTTGATCGCCTGGATGGCGCCGACGGCCATGTCGTCGTTATGAGCGTAGAGCGCGCAGATATCCTTGCCGCCGTTTTCGGCCTTCAGGAAGCTTTCCATGACTTCCTTGCCCTTAGCGCGGGTGAAATCGCCCGTCTGGCTGCGTACGATCTTCAGATTGTCATGGCCCTTGATGGCTTCTTCGAAGCCCTTCTTGCGGGCGATCGCCGGCGAGGAACCGGTGGTACCCTGAAGTTCGACGATGTTGCACTTCTTGTCGCCGACGGTCTTCACAAGCCAGTCGCCGGCGACCTTGCCTTCGTGAATCTGATCCGAGGTAACGGCGGTCAGATAGAGATCCTTCGGTGCGTTGATCGTGCGATCAAGCAGGATGACCGGGATCTTGGCTTCCTTTGCTTCTTTCAGAACAGAGTCCCATCCCGTTTCCACGACGGGAGCCAGCAGAATCGCATCGACACCCTGCGCGATGAAAGAGCGAATAGCCTTGATCTGGTTTTCCTGCTTCTGTTGAGCATCGGCAAATTTGAGATCGATGCCGCGCTTTTCAGCTTGCTGCTTGGTAACGGTCGTTTCCGCCGCACGCCAGCCGGATTCCGAACCGATTTGCGAAAAGCCGACCACCAAATTCTTTGCTGATGCAGGCGCAAACATGCAAGCAGCGAGAATCGTGGCACTCACCAGTGCAGTCTTCAATTTCATGATGTCCTCCCAATTGGCCGTCTCTTACGGCTGATTGAAAAAAATCATATAGTAATACTTTTGTAAATCGACATTCTGTGACGCACTGCAACAAAAAAGGGCGCTCCGGGCGCCCTTTTTCAACCGTCTCGAATTCAGAGACTTACTTTGCTGAAGGAAGTTTGTCGTCGACGCCTTCGATGTAGAAATTCATGCCCAGCAGCGTAGCGTCATCGGCCTTTTCGCCAGCCTTGAGCCAGGGTGTGCCGTCCTGCTTGTTGATCGGGCCGGTAAAGGGCGCGAGTTCGCCGGACTTGATCTTGGCTTCGGTCTCTTCAGCCATCTTCTTCACATCGTCAGGCATGTTGGTATAGGGCGCCATCTTCAGAATGCCGTCCTTCAGACCATCCCAGCTCTGCTCGGCCTTCCAGGTGCCGTCGAGCAGCGCATGGACGCGCTTGGAGTAGTAGTTGCCCCAGGTGTCGACGACAGCGGTCAATTGCGCATGCGGGCCAGCAGCGATCATGTCGGAAGCCTGGCCGAAAGCGTGGATGCCGCGCTCTTCGGCCACCTGCATCGGCGCGGTGGTGTCGGTGTGCTGCGTCAAAATGTCGACGCCCTGGTCGACCATGGCCTTGGCGGCGTCGGCTTCCTTGCCTGGATCGAACCAGGTGTTAACCCAGATGACCTTGAGCTTGAAGCTTGGATCGACCGAGCGCGCGCCCTGCTCGAAAGAGTTGATGCCCATCACCACTTCCGGGATCGGGAAGGAAGCGATGTAAGCGGCGCCGTGATTCTTCGACATCTTGGCGGCGATCTGACCCAGGATGTAGCGGCCTTCGTAGAAGCGCGAATTGTAGGTACCGAGATTCGGGCCGGTCTTGAAGCCGGTCGCATGCTCGAACTTCACCTTCGGGAACTTCGCGGCGACCTTGACGGTGGCATCCATGAAGCCGAACGAGGTGGAGAAGATCAGCGAGCAGCCGGAGCGGGCGAGACGTTCGATAGCGCGTTCGGCGTCCGGGCCTTCCGGAACGTTTTCGAGATAGGGCGTATCGATCTTGTTGCCGAATTCCTTCTGGATCTGCTGGCGGCCGAGATCGTGCGCCTGCGAATAACCGCCATCCGTGTGCGAGCCGACGTAAACAAAGCAGACCTTTGTCGGTGCCGCTTCGGCCGCAGCGCCGAAGCCGATAATGGCGGCGGCCGTGGTGGCGAGTGCGAGAGCTAGTTTTTTCATAGTTACCCCTGCTGGTTTGATATTACAAAAATTCGTCCGGTTATTGTCTTTAGCGCTCCGGAACGAAGGCCTTGCCGAGCGACGCTGGCGTATTGATCAAGGTCGCGCGGCGATTTTGAGAGATGATGACGAGAACCACAATAGTCGACGCGTACGGTAGCATCGACAGAAATTGTGCGGGGATACCGACGCCGAAGCCCTGCGCATGAAACTGCAGGATCGTCACCGCCCCGAAGAGATAACCACCGGCCATGACACGCATCGGCCGCCATGATGCGAAGACAACGAGAGCCAGCGTCACCCAGCCGCGGCCGGCCGACATGTTCTCAACCCATTGCGGCGTGTAGACCAGCGACAATTGTGCGCCGGCGAGCCCCGCGCAGGCGCCGCCGAACATGACGGCCAGATAGCGCGTGCGGATGACGTCGATGCCGAGGGCATGCGCCGAGCCGTGACTGTCGCCGATGGCGCGCAGCTTCAGGCCGGTGCGGCTGCGGAAGAGGAACCAATTGACGCCGACGAGCAGCGCGATCGAGAGATAGAAAGTCAGGTCCTGCTTGAACAGCACCGGCCCGACAAGCGGAATATCGGACAGGAACGGAAAGACGATTTCGCGCAACTGCACTCCGGGCACGCTGACATAACCTTCACCGATCATGCCGGAGAGGCCAAGGCCGAGGATAGTGAGCGCCAGACCCGTCGCAACCTGATTGGTCACCAGCGTCAGCGTCAGGAACCCGAACAACAGCGAAAACAGCGCGCCGCCGACAACGCCGGCGATGAGGCCCACATAGGGCGATCCGCTCATCTGCGCGCCGACGAAGGCGGCGACGGCCCCCATGATCATCATGCCTTCGACGCCGAGATTGAGCACGCCGGAGCGTTCCACCACGAGTTCGCCAAGACCGGCGATGACGAGCGGTGTCGAGGCCGTGATGATGGTCAGAAGGATTGCTTCAAAAACACTCATGGTCATGCCGCACCTCCCCGAACCCGCGACCAGACGAGCCGGATCTTGTAGTTGATCAGCGTGTCGCAGGAGAGCACGAAGAACAGCAACAATCCCTGGAAGACGCTCGCCGCCTTGGCGGAGATGCCCGGTGACAATTGCGCCGCCTCGCCGCCAAGATAGGTGAGCGCCAGCACGAAGCCGGAAAGAATTGCGCCGAGCGGATTGAGACGCGCCAGGAAAGCAACGATGATGGCGGTAAAGCCGTAACCCGGCGAAATCGCCGGCTGTAGATGGCCGATCGAACCCGAAACCTCGGAAATGCCGGCGAGGCCCGCCAGCGCGCCGGAGAAGAGGAAGCCGAACCAGACCATTTTCCGCGAGGAGAATCCGGCGAAGCGCCCCGCCCGTTCCGATTGGCCGAGAACGGTTATCTCGAAGCCCTTCAGCGTATATTTCATCATAAACCAGGCAAGGATCGCCGCAACGACGGCAAAGACGATCCCCCAATGGGCCCGGCCGGAGTCCGCCCAGATCGCCGGCAGCACCGCCTCCGAGGGAAAATCGATGCTCTGCGGGAAATTATGGCCCTGCGGATCGCGCCATGGCCCGCGCGACAGCCAATCCAGATAGAGCTGAGCGATATAGACGAGCATCAGGCTGGTCAGGATCTCGTTGGTATTGAAATGCGCCTTCAACAGCGCTGGAATGGCGGCGTAGAGCGCGCCGCCGACAGCGCCGGCGATCAGCATTAGGGGCAGGACCATCGGCGAATGCCAATCGGTGAAGACGATCGGAATGTAGGAGCCGGCAACCGCGCCAATGGTGAACTGGCCTTCCGCACCGATGTTCCAGTTGTTGGAGCGATAGCAGACGCAAAGGCCGACGGCGATCAGGATCAGCGGCCCGGCCTTGATCGCCAGTTCGTGCAGCGACCAGATTTCCAGCAGAGGCTCGACGAAGAAAGCGTCCAGCGCTTCCACCGGGTCCTTGCCGAGTACGGCGAACATAATGGTGCCGGCGATCAACGCCAGTGCGAGGGCAAGCAGCGGCGACAGGAAGCCGAACAGTTTCGAAGCCTGCGGGCGCCTTTCCAATTCAATGCGCATGCATAGGCTCCGAATGTGTCTTTGATTCATGCAGCCCACCCATCAGGAGGCCGATCTTTTCCCGCGTCAGCTCGCCCGCTGGATAGGCCTGCGACAGCCGCCCCTCGGAAATGACGGCAATATCGGTGGCCACTTCGAATATTTCGTCGAGATCCTGGCTGATGACCAGCACTGCCGAGCCGTTGCGGGCAAGATCGACCAGCGCCTGACGGATATGGCTTGCGGCACCGGCGTCGACGCCCCAGGTCGGCTGGTTGACAACCAGCACCGTCGGCTGCCGGTCCAGCTCACGGCCGACGATGAACTTCTGGAGATTGCCGCCGGAGAGCGAGCCTGCCGTCGGATCTTCGCCACTCTTGCGGACGTCCATGGCCTCGGAAATGCGCTTGGTCGCCTGTCTGACCGCGCTGCGCCGGATCACCTTCAGGAAACCGCCGGCGAGAAAAGCCCGGCGGTCCGATTTGCTGCGGGCGAGCACGAGATTGTCCGATAGCTTCAGCCCCGAAACCGCCGCATGCCCGTGACGTTCCTCCGGCACGAAGCCGGCACCCAGGAGGCGGCGCGCGTTGATGCCCTTGGTGCCGACTGCCTGGCCGCGCACGAAAATCAGATTGTCCGAGGGAACGGTGTGTTCGCCGGAAACGACGTCGAACAGCTCGCCCTGCCCGTTGCCGGCAACGCCGGCGATCGCCAGAATTTCTCCCGCGCGTACACGCAGCGATACGTCTTTCAACGACATGGCGAAGGGAGTGCGCGCGGGCGCGGAAAGGCCGGCAACCTCGAGCTGGATATCGCCCTTTTTGCCGAGCCCTTCATGCTGCACGCTAGCAACATCGCTGCCGACCATCATGCGGGCGAGCGAGCCGGGCGTTTCCCGTCGTGGGTCGCACGCACCGGTTACCCTGCCATGGCGCAGCACTGTGGCGCGGGAGCAGATGCGTTGCACCTCCTCAAGGCGGTGGCTGATATAGAGCACCGAACGGCCTTCGTCCCGAAGCCGGAAGAGCGTTTCGAACATACGGTCAGCTTCCTGCGGCGTCAGCACGGAGGTCGGCTCGTCGAGGATGATCAGCTTCGGGTTCTGCAACAGAGTACGAACGATTTCGATGCGCTGACGCTCGCCGACGGAAAGGTCGGCGACATGGGCATAGGGATCGAGCGGCAGGCCATAGGCTTGCGACAGACTGGCGGCCTCCTCGGCAATCTTGCCGATCGGAATGCTGTCATCAAGGGAAAGGGCGATATTTTCAGCGACCGTCAGCGCCTCAAACAAAGAGAAATGCTGAAACACCATGCCGATGCCGAGCTTGCGCGCTTCGCCGGGCGACCCGATCGAGACGGGCTGGTCTTGCCAGGCGATCTCGCCCTCGGTCGGCTCCAAAACGCCGAACAGCATCTTCACCAGAGTGGATTTGCCTGCGCCGTTTTCACCGAGCAAAGCGTGAATCTCGCCCGGTTGAATTTCCAGATCAATTCCATTGCAGGCAGCAAAGCTGCCGAACAGCTTCGTCAGCTTGCGAACCGACAATAACGCGTCAGTTGCCGGCACATCGAATGACGACACGTTCCCCTCATTTCCTTCCCACCGTCCTGCCCTTTCGGACCTATGGGATCAGCAGCGTAGTTCCACTCGTTTTTCTTGTTTCCAGATCCGTGTGCGCGCGCCCCGCATCACTCAACGGATAGGTCTGGTTGATATTGATACGCACTTTGCTGCCTTGCACAACAGCAAATAATGCTTTTGCGCTGGCTCTCAGTTCCTCAGGTGTGGCGATATAAGCGAAAAGGCTTGGCCGCGTGGCAAAAAGCGAGCCCTTCTGATTGAGGATTGCAAGGTCGAAATTTTCAATCGGACCAGAGGATTGACCGAAAATCACCCACATGCCGCGCCGCTTCAGACAATCGAGGGACTGCGGAAAAGTATCACGGCCGACCGAGTCATAGACGACATCGACACCCTTGCCGCCGGTAATCTCATGCACGCGATCGACGAAGCTCTCGCGGCTGTAATCGATCACATGATCATAGCCATACTCCAGCGCCAGCTTCACCTTGTCGGGCGAGCCGGCAGTTCCGATCACCGTGGCGCCGAGGGCCTTTGCCCATTGTCCGGCAATCAATCCGACACCGCCGGCAGCGGCATGAAACAGCAGCACCGTTTCAGGCCCGACCTTGAAGGTGCGGTTAAGGAGATATTCGGCCGTCATCCCCTTCAGCATCATCGAAGCCGCGGTCTCGAGCTCGATATCATCGGGAACCTTGACGACATAGCGTGTGTCGATATTGCGCTCGACGCTGTAGGCGCCGTCACTGCCGACATAGGCGACGCGATCGCCCACGGCAAAATCGGTCACGCCAGGTCCGACTTCGGTAATTGTGCCCGCAGCTTCCTTTCCGAGCGACAATGGAAACTGAGGCGCCTTGTAGAGACCGGAGCGGAGATAAACGTCTATGAAATTGAGGCCGATCGCCGCATGGCGGATCTGCACCTCGCCGGCGCCCGGCGACGGCAGGTCGACCTCTTCCAGCTTCATGACTTCCGGACCGCCGTTTTCGTGAATGCGAATGGCCTGGGTCTTCTTCATGTTCATGGCCTGCGAATCCTACTGGCATCCGAGGGACGGGAAAAACTGCAGCACGGCGCCGATGCAATAAAGATAGATGCCGCTGAGGATAAACAAGATAACGGCCCATTGCGGCATGACGAAATACATGAGCAATGAATATATTCCGAGGGCGGACCAAAGCAGGAATATGCCGAGATTGAGCGACCGCAGCCGCCTCACCCGCACCGGATGCAGAAAATTGATGGGCAGGAAAGTCAAGATGACCGAAACGCCGACGAGAACCATGGCAGTCGTTGCGCTGGCGCCGATGACGAAGAGCGTGAAGATCACCATGTTCCAGACGACCGGGAAACCGGAGAAGAAATATTCCTCCGTCTTCATGCCCATATCGGCATAATAAATGGCGCTGGATACGACGATCATCCCTGCGGCGACGAAGGACCAGGGCTCACCGATCATGCCGCTTTCATAAAGCGCGAAGGCCGGCAGAAGCACATAGGTCACATAGTCGATGATGTTGTCGAGCGTGTCGCCGGACCAATTCGGCAACACTTCCTTGACTCTGACCTTGCGGGCGATCGGCCCATCGATACCATCGACAAGCAACGCCAGACCGAGCCACCAGAACATATCGACAAAACGATGTTCCGCCGCCGCGACAACGCCGAGAAAGGCGAGGAACGAGCCGGATGCCGTCAATATATGGACGGAAAAGGCGCGGATCTCCGCGTAAGGCACCCGCTTGTAGTTGAAGATTTTCATGTGCCCCGTTACTCGCCTGCTTATCTACCTGCCCCGGCAGGCAATTTTTCTAGCTAATATGCACCCTTTGCCCGGCGCTGCCAGCGCAAAAGCGTCCATGTGCCACAGGCTAGCGCGAGTTCTTGTCATTTTCACCCGCTGCGATGTTTCATCCCATGGATTTCAACAGGCTAAGCGTCTATTTTCAGAAAGAAAGATAATTGAGGCATCGATATGAAGCAGGTTGAAGTGGCCGTTATCGGCGGCGGTCTGGCGGGCATGATCGCAGCGATCGCCTTGGCGCGCGGCGGGCGAGCCGTTGCGCTTATAGCTCAGCCGCATAACAAGGCCGACCGGCGAACCACGGCGCTGATGGACCAATCGATTCGCTTTCTGGAACGGCTGGCGCTGTGGGACAGGATTGCGCCCTCCACCGCGCCCCTGATCACAATGCAGATCATAGACGGCACGACACGGCTACTGCGTGCGCCGACCGTCGCCTTTCGCGCCTCCGAGATCGGCCTCGACGCCTTCGGCTACAATATCCCGAACGCCGCACTGCTCAGCGCCCTCAACGAAGCCGTAAAAGTGGAGGGCAATATCACGCTTATCGAGACGGCGGCCTCCGAGGTGACTGTCCGCGAGGACGGCGTCACCATCATCCTCGAAGACGGCGATACGGTTAAAACGGCTTTTGTCGTCGGTGCGGACGGTCGCAATTCGATGGTGCGGGAAACGGTCGGTATCAAGGTCAAGACCTGGTCCTATCCGCAATCGGCCATGGTGCTGAACTTTGCGCATTCGCTGCCGCATCAAAACATCTCGACGGAGTTCCATACAGAAAGCGGGCCGTTCACCCAGGTTCCCCTGCCTGGCAATCGCTCCAGCCTCGTCTGGGTGCAGAAGCCGGAGGAAGCTGCCGCCAATGCCGAAAGGTCGCTGGAAGACCTCGGCCGGCTGATCGAGGACCGTATGCAATCCATGCTCGGCAAAGTTACTGTCGAAGACAACGTACAGGTCTGGCCGCTCTCCGGCATGACGGCCAGTCGCTTCGGTAAGGGACGCGTCGCGCTGATCGGCGAAGCCGCACATGTTTTCCCGCCGATCGGCGCGCAAGGGCTGAACCTCAGCCTGCGCGATATCCTGACGCTCGTCGAAATTCTGGCAAGCCCAACCGGACAGCCGATTTCAGCATCCGCCGGCGACAGTTTCGACCGCCGCCGCCGCCTCGATATCATCAGCCGGACGGCGAGCGTCGATCTGCTGAACCGCTCTCTGCTTTCGGATTTCCTGCCCATCCAGATGTTGCGGGCCGCGGGGCTGCATGTCCTTTCGGCCATTCCGCCACTGCGCAACCTCGTTATGCGCGAGGGCATCGAACCAGGCGGCGGCTTGCGCGGCTTTCCGTCGATGCTACGGGAAAAACTGCGCCTGTAAGGCACCGGACCTGATCCAACAAAGCACCAGAGACGGTTACCACCGAACAAGCGGTGGTGATCACGCTCAACCGATTTGCGTCAGGATTGGAAAGGTCTGCTGAAACCAGATCGCCATGTAGCTGACATAACCGAATATGAACGCCAGGCCGGTGAGCACGAGTAGCCCGCCCATGATCTTCTCAACCGTGCCGAGATGGCGGCGGAAGCGGACAAGAAAGCTCATGAAGGCGCCGGAAAAGCCGGCTGCGATCCAGAAGGGGATGGCAAGGCCGAGCGAATAGATGGCGAGCAACCCAGCGCCGGCGCCGATCGTCTCACGCGAAGCCGCAACGCCGAGAATCGCCCCGAGCACCGGGCCGATACAGGGCGTCCAGCCGAAGGCGAAGGCAAGGCCCATGATATAAGCGCCCGTCAGCGTCGCCGGCTTGCCGCCACCCTGGAAACGCGCCTCGCGGGCGAGGATGCGAAGTCGGAAAACGCCGAGGAAATTCAGGCCCATGACGACAATGATCAGGCCGCCTATTTTCGCCAGGATATCGAGATGCTGGCGCAGCAGAATGCCGATAGAGGACGCCCCGGCGCCAAGCGCTATGAACACGGTCGCAAAGCCGAGCGTGAAGAACAGCGCCGAGAACAGGACATTGCCGCGAACGCTCGGCCCCGCCGCAACGGCCGCACCACCACCGCGGAACTGCTCGACGGAAATGCCTGCCATATAGCAGAGATAAGGCGGCACCAGCGGCAGTACGCAAGGCGAGAGAAACGAAAGCGCTCCGGCAAGCAAGGCGCTAAGAAGCGAGATATCGGCAAGCGACACGATAGACTCCGGCTATGTCATCCAGCCATCCTACTAGCGTTGCGGGAGCCGGAAGGCCAATCACCTTTTCGCGGGTGGCACAGGCGCGAGGCCGCACCCATACCGAATAAAGCGTGCTCCACATACCGCTAATATCCGAATTTACTCACGGCAATATTGACGTCATTGCTTCTAGCTCTCCAATGATTACAAGGGAGCGTGTCATGGCGCCTGTCGATACAGAGCATTCCAAAACCTCAGCGGCCGAAAACACCATCTCCGTGGGCGCGATGCCGGTGCACGATTCGTCGGTCAATGCCATGCGGCATAAAGAGGAAAGCGTATTTCGCTTGAAGGCCGAAGGAAAATCGATGGATTGCATCGCTCAAGAGGCAGGCGTCAGCCGATCGACCGTGACCAGAATCCTGCGCTACGTCGAACGAGCATCCGCTGGCTAAGGAAGCCGACGGGTACTACGGCGTGGTGAATCGCTTGGCCGGCCGACACGGAAACGGGTCGTTTTCATTCGGACATAGGACAAATGCGAAAACGACCATACAGGCCAACATTAAGCCAATCGCCATAAGTTATTGATTTTCTTGAATTTTTGGTGAGAGCGATGGGATTCGAACCCATGACCTACTGATTAAAAGTCAGTTGCTCTACCGGCTGAGCTACGCTCTCCCTCTCCGCGGATGATTGCACCCCGGCTGGAAGTGCGCGGAACATATGCAGACGCCCTATTGCGGTCAACCCATAAAATCGCGGTTACGGCGGCGGACAATGCTTTTCCGCAGTCGAAGTGGCGAAACCTGCCTGTCTCGATGCGCAAATCGCCAAGATCAGTGCATGAAGCGAGGTCTCTCTTTGAAAAAACAAGGATTGGTCGTTTTGATGATAAGGCATGGCATAATTCCTCAATTTAAGGATTGCCTTATGGATTATTCTTGCCTTTTCGGGAGATTGCCGCAGACTTTTTGAAGGCCGACTACGCCTTTCTTATTCGAACGAATGACTCGGCGATCACCATGTCAGAATGTTACCACGGTTTTGATAGGATGATTTTGAGCGAACATGGCATTATCGAATGCTAGTTGCGTGAATTCTTAAGGCATCTGGTCGGCATCAGGTTTGAGCCGGCACTGGGGTCAGGGCGCCAATGAAGCAGAAATCCGAGTTCGATAAATGGTGCAAGGCACAGGAGCGGTTTCTGCGTTTCCACCTGCATTGTCTGAAGCAGGGCCGCATCCGCGTACACGCCGTCGAAAACAACCGGTTCATCGACACGACCGACGAAATCGCCGAGGACCTGAGAAAACAGCTCGCCGACCTCAAGGCTTGCCTCGGCCCACCGGAACGACCGTAAGATTTTTCCCAATATTCGCGATTTGTCCGCCGGCGGCTCTCATCGCAACCCAGACGCAATTGTTTGCGGGCCGAATCGCTTTTGGTGTATACCGGCGTTTATCAAAAACCTGCCGATTCCCTCAGGAGGATCTTTATGGAAGACGCACACGTCGGTTGGATCGCAGCAATCATTATTGGCGGCCTAGCCGGCTGGCTCGCTGAAAAGCTCATGGAAAGCAACATGGGCGTCATCATGAACATCATCCTCGGCATCGTCGGCGCAATTGTCGCTAGCTGGCTCCTGGGAGCCCTGCACATCGTATTGCCGTTCAACGCTTGGCTCAATTATCTGATCACTGGCTTCATCGGTGCTTGCATCCTGATCTTCGTCGGTCGGTTGATCAGACGATAGGCGCCAGTTGCGCGAGCAGAAAGCCGTCTGGACAGAGATGGTCAAGGGGAAGATGGGAATGTCTCGTCTTCCCTTTTTTATTGTATTTATGTGACATTCTGACTTTCACAACCCTTTTCAACCTCATCCGCAGCCCTAGCTTTTGTTGGTAGACGGAAGAGGAGGTTGGAAGCATGACCCAAAGCGCCAATCAGACGCCGGGCCGGAAGGTAATACGCGGTCGCCCCTACAGCATCGCCGAATTCGCGCGAAAATATCGCCTCGACGACAAAGAAGCCAAGCGGCTGTTTGACAAGTTCGGACCTTCTTCGACGGAACTGGATTTGCTGATGGCTGCCAAGCGGAAACCGCCGAGCCTTTCCTCCGCAATCGGCTATTGACCTTATCGCACGGTCATAGAACACCGGGTTCCCTTCCGCCCGGCCCAACGGCCCGGCTCCACCAAATCAGAAGCTCTACAGGCCCGGCAGGCTCGCCAGCGCCTTGCAGATACGGCAATGATTTGCTGCAGGCATCCACGCCGGCGCGGATGCCTGAGTGCAAATAAAGCCGCCCATGCCTGATATATCACCATCGCTTGCCATAGCAACGACGACATGGCAACTTTTGATATATCAATGGAATCGCTCGAGAATGCAGAATTCGCAAAGCCATCTCGCCTATCTCGCCCTTGAGCATCGGATCGTTACGCTGGCGCTGAAGCCGGGGGCACTGGTGACGGAAAAGCAACTGATCGAATTGGCGGGTCATGGGCGTACGCCGGTGCGCGAGGCTATCCAGAAGCTGGCATGGCAAGGGCTGATTCATGTAAGGCCGCGCGTCGGATTGCAGATCGCGGAGATTCGTCCGGGAGACCATATGCATGTCATGCAGGTCAGGCGCGAACTCGAACCGATCGCCGCATCGCTGGTCGCCAGTCATGCCACTGAAGAACAGCGGGAACAGTTGCTCAAGTGCGCCCGGCTGATGACCGACTGCGCCGCAACGCGCGATCTGCCCGGCTTCTTCGCCGCCGACAAGGCCTTCGATGAAATCCTCGAAGAGGCCTGTCCCAACAGCTTTATCATGGCCGCACTCGGACCTGTGCAGACACATTCGCGCCGGCTCTGGTATTCGACGGCCACGCCTGATGGCATGGACCGGTCGATCGCGCTGCATGTCAGCGTCATCAAGGCGATCCATCGAGGCGATGGCGAAGATGCCCGCAAGGTGATGGCGATCCTGATCGATTATCTCAGCAACGGATGAAAAAGGCGGCCTCGCTATCGAGACCGCCTTCCTATTCCGATATCAAAGATCCTCAGCCGACGAAGGCGCGTTCGATGACGAATTCGGCCGGCTTGCTGTTGGCACCCTCGCTGAGACCTGCCTTCTCAAGCAGATCCTTGGTATCCTTCAGCATAGCCGAGGAGCCGCAGATCATGCCGCGGTCGATGGCGGGATCCAATGCCGGAACACCGAGATCGGTGAAGAGTTTGCCATTTTCGATGAGATCGGTAATACGGCCCTTGAAGGGAAACTCTTCGCGGGTGACGGTCGCATAGTGGCGCAGCTTGTCGCCGACGA
The DNA here is from genome assembly GCF_029714285.1 of Rhizobium sp. CB3090. NCBI lineage: Bacteria > Pseudomonadati > Pseudomonadota > Alphaproteobacteria > Hyphomicrobiales > Rhizobiaceae > Rhizobium > Rhizobium sp. CB3090. The sequence goes on along the minus strand of NZ_CP121662.1, from coordinate 1,348,741 downwards.
CTTCACTCAGGATTTCATCGCTGCGAATTTCCTCGACGAGGTCGAAGCCGTATTTCAGCTCTGCCACATCGCGGGTCGTATGGGTGAGGATCACTTCCTCGAACTTCTCATAGGTCTCGGGATCGCGGATCAGGCTGGCGAAAGGCGCGATGCCGGTGCCGGTCGAGAACATATAGAGCCGCTTGCTCGGCGTCAGCGCGTCGAGCACCAGCGTACCCGTCGGCTTCTTGCGCATCAGCACCTCGTCGCCCGGCTTGATGTTCTGCAGATGCGAGGTCAGCGGACCGTCCGGCACCTTGATCGAGAAGAATTCCAGCTCGTCGGCCCAGGCGGGGCTCGCGATCGAATAGGCGCGGTAAAGCGGCTTGCCGTCGACCATGAGACCGATCATCGCGAATTCGCCCGAGCGGAAGCGGAAGCCCTGCGGCCGGGTCATCGTAAAGCGAAAGAGCCGGTCTGTATAATGCGTCACGCTCAGTACCTTCTCGGCAAAGACGCCGGCGGGCACTGCGGAAACAAATTCTTCGTTTTTAGCGGGGGCGTTCATTCGGTCTCGGATCCCGTATTCGTCGTACACGTCAATCTTGGCAAGCTGCATTTTGCGAGGCTGATATTATAATATAGCCTCGATTTAAAGGCATTCTATTCCATCCCACGGCACCGGCATAAAATATGCGTGTTCCAATCAAGATTCACGCATCATGTGAGCCGTATATAGTCATCACCCAGAATGCGGCAATCCAATGTATTTCGCATTGCCGTGATTCCTGGCCTCGAAGGCTGAACTAGGCCGTTTTGGCGGGCCGGCGGCGCCAACTATAGGCTTGGCCACCTTCGGCATGCCGGGCGGTCGGCTGATAGTAATGCGGAATGCCCGGCAGGCGCTGTTCCGAAAGCCGCTTCAGCGCCGTCGCGTTGGTGACAGCGAAACTGTCGATACCGACGCGCAGCATCAATGGAATCTGGTCGATCAGCACATCGCCAACCGCACGCAGCTCGTTGGTGTAGCCGAGGCGCTGTCGCAGCAGCGAGGCGTGGCTGAAGGCGCGGCCATCGTTGAAAGCCGGAAACGCCACGGCGATGATCTCCAGACGATCGAGATAGGGTTCCAGCTTGGTCACGTCGTCAGCCGGCTTGATCAGCACGCCCAGGCCGACGTCATTGCTTTCTTCAGCCTTGGCAATCAGGGCATCGAGGCCGAGCAGCGGCTTTTGCTCTTCAGTCGCCTTCAGCTCATCAGTCTCGATGATCCAGGGATCGTTTGCAACAAAACCGGTTTCCCGCCAAATCTTCGTCATAGCCATCCCCTTACGCCGCTTCGGCCGCTGCCGAGCCATAGAGCGCATCCTTGAAAGGCTGCGGTCCGACGCGGCGATACGCGGCGAGGAAGGTTTCGGAGGGCTCCAGACGCAGGCCGAGATAGGTGTCGACGATCGTCTCGATCGCATCGGTCACCTTCTCCGGCTCGAAGCCGCGGCCGATGATCTCACCGATCGAGGTATGCTCATCGCCGGAGCCGCCGAGCGTGATCTGATACAGTTCCGCACCCTTCTTCTCGACGCCAAGCAAGCCGATATGGCCGACGTGGTGGTGGCCGCAGGCATTGATGCAGCCCGAAATCTTGATCTTCAGCTCACCGATCTCGGCCTGACGCTCGGGGGAACCGAAGCGCTTGGAGATTTCCTGCGCAACCGGGATCGAACGGGCATTAGCGAGAGCGCAATAATCGAGCCCTGGGCAGGCGATCATGTCGGTAATCAAACCGGCATTGGCGGTCCCCAGGCCGACAGCGACCAGAGCGCGATAGACCGCTTCAAGATCGGCCAGCGCCACATGCGGCAGGATCAGGTTCTGCTCGTGGCTGACGCGGATTTCGTCGAAGGCATATTCTTCTGCGATATCGGCGACCGCATCCATCTGCGCATCCGAAGCATCGCCCGGAATACCGCCGATCGGCTTCAGAGAGATCGTCACCATGCCGTAATCGGGGTTCTTGTGCGGCTGCACGTTCTGCTGCACCCAGCGAGCAAATTCCGGATCGGCCTTCTTCCAACGGGCGAGGTTTTCCCAGCCTTCGGCCCGCTCCGGCAGAGCCGGCGGGGCGAAATAGGTCGCAATCGCCTGAACGTCCGCCTCGGGCAGCTTCAGCTCCGTGTCCTTCAGTTTCGCAAATTCGGCCTCGACCTGACGAGTCAATTCCTCGGCGCCGGTTTCGTGCACGAGGATCTTGATACGGGCCTTGAATTTGTTGTCGCGGCGGCCATGCAGATTGTACACGCGCACGATGGCGGTCGTGTAAGACAGCAGGTCTTCTTCCGGCAGGAAGTCGCGGATCAGCTTGGCGACCATCGGCGTGCGGCCCTGCCCACCACCGACATAAACGGCAAAGCCAATCTCGCCCTTGTCGTTTTTCTTCAAATGCAGGCCGATGTCGTGCACCTGGATTGCAGCGCGGTCGCGTTCGGCGCCGGTGACCGCGATCTTGAACTTACGCGGCAAGAAGGAGAATTCCGGATGAACCGACGACCACTGGCGCAGGATTTCCGCATAGGGACGCGGATCGGCGACCTCGTCGGCAGCAGCACCGGCAAAATGGTCGGCAGTGACGTTGCGAATGCAATTGCCCGACGTCTGGATGGAATGCATCTCGACGGAGGCAAGCTCGGCAAGCACGTCGGGTATGTCGGACAGCTTCGGCCAGTTGAACTGCAGGTTCTGGCGGGTGGTGAAATGGCCGTAACCGCGATCATAGGTGCGCGCAATATGTGCCAGCATGCGCACCTGGCGCGAACTCAGCGTGCCATAAGGAACAGCGATGCGCAGCATATAGGCATGAAGCTGCAGATAGACGCCGTTCATTAGGCGCAGCGGCTTAAAGGCATCCTCCTCGAGTTCACCCGCAAGGCGCCTCTGCACCTGATCGCGGAACTGGGAAACCCGTTCCGCAACAAAGGCGTGGTCAAATTCGTCGTAACGATACATGATTTCCTCAGACTGCAATGAATTCCGGATCGGCCGCGGCATAACCCGGCGCGTATTCCATGGTGGGACCTTCCGCGCGGATGCGCTCACGCAAACGCAGCGGCCAGAGCTTGCCGCCGGTTTCCCGAACTTCGATCAAGGCAACGTCGACAACCTTGTTGTCAGCATAGGCCTTCTTGCCGATCACTTCGAGTTCGGCTTCCGCCTCAGCATGGCGGGCGACGAGCGCCCCCTGCAGCGAGGTCGCCCACTCACCATCGGCATTCAACCAGACGGCAATGCCATCGGTCAGCCGGTTTGCGGTCAGAACCTTGTCGACCATGGATCAGCTCCTTGCAAATTCTTGAGCGACGGTCTCCTGACGGACCAGCGGCTCGGACTGTTCAAAATTCGCGCCGGCGACAGCGTCGCCGATAATGACCATGACCGGACCGCTCAGCTCATCGCGATGCTCCAGGTCAGGCAGGTCTTTCAATGTGCCATGCATGAGGCGGCGGTCACGACGGCTGGCATTCTCGATGACGGCAACGGTGGTCTCGGGCGGAAGCCCGGCCTCCATCAGGCGGCCAGCCACGGAAGCGGCGACCGTACGCCCCATGTAGACGGCGATGGTCGCGCCGGATATAGCAAGGCTCGCCCAGTCCGGCAGGACATCGCCGGTCAGGTCGTGACCGGTGGTGAAGACCAGCGATGAGGCGACCCCGCGCAGTGTCAACGGCAGCTCGAAATCGGCAGCAGCAGCAAAGGCCGAGGTGATGCCCGGAACAACCTCATAGGTGATGCCGGCAGCGCGCAGGGCAGCCATTTCCTCGCCCGCCCTACCGTAGACCAGCGGATCGCCGGACTTCAGCCGCACGACGCGCTTGCCGTCCCGGCCAAGCTGCACCAGCAGATCGTTGATCTCTTCCTGGGATTTCGTGTGGCAGCCCTTGCGTTTGCCGACAGAAAGACGTTCGGCATCACGGCGGCCCATATCGACGATCGCCTGCGGGACGAGCGCGTCATAGACGATGACATCGGCTTCCATCATTACGCGTTGGGCGCGCAGCGTCAGCAAATCTTCCGCGCCAGGACCGGCACCGACCAGCCACACATGGCCCTCGACCTTGTGCATCGAGCGCAGCAAACTATCGGCGGCGCGTTCGGCCTGCGACAAATGGCCGGCACTGACGGCGTCAGCGACAGGACCGGAAAAGAAACGGCGCCAGAAGACGCGGCGTGCGACGCCACGCGGCACGAGGCGATCGACGGATTTCCGATAGCTCGTCGCGAGTTCCGCGAGCTTGCCGAGCGAGGGCGACAGCAACTGGTCGATCTGCGCGCGGATCATCTGTGCCAGCACCGGGCCAGCCCCTTCCGTGCCGATGGCGACGGCGACGGGGGCGCGGTTGACCAGCGCCGGGGTGTAGAAATCGCAATAGTCCGGCTGATCGACGGCATTCGCTGGAATTCTTGCGGCGCGGGCAGCATCCACGATGGCGCGGTCGGCTTCGGCATCGCCGGTGGCCGCGAAAACCAGGGCGGCCCCCTCGACCTGATCCGGAGAAAAAGCCGTTCGTACGGTCTCGATGCGATTGGCGATCAGGAAGGAGTGATAGTCGGCTTCCGGCATTTGCGTATAGGCGACGATCTTTGCCTGCGTATTCATCAGCAACCGCGTCTTGGCAAAGGCTTCATCACCATTGCCGAAGACAGCCGCGATCCTTCCTTCCACGCGAAAGAAGGCGGGAAACACCGAAAGCTGTTGAGTCCTGGGAGGCATTATCATTCCACTTCGAGATTGCCCGAATATCACCTTAGCGGCCAGCAGATTGAAGAAACAGAAATTCTAATGCTCCGCCGAGTCCGTATTCTTTTGCTCGACATCTCTCCGATTTGAGCAAAACTCACCAGTCAGTCAGAATAGCATAAATACAGGAAATCCATAGACTTTTAGTACTTCTTGTATCAAGAATAGTCCTATTGCCTGTGGCAAACGGAGTCCATACGTCATTTGCGCATTCCGCCGCGCCGGCGATGCCGTTAAGATCAAGGAAAATGTCTCGGAGTGCCCCGCTTGCCCGCCAACACCATCGCCGCCCGCCTCCTCGATGTCATGGAACACGATATTCTGCCGTTGACGCAAAGAGGCGTTGCCGCCGGAAACAAGGTGTTCGGCGCAGCGATCCTGCGCAAATCCGACCTTTCGCTGGTCATTGCCGAAACGAACAACGAGCTCGAAAATCCGCTTTGGCATGGCGAAGTCCATGCGTTGAAGCGCTTCTACGAACTTGGCGAGAAGCCTGCGACCAAGGACCTGATCTTCCTCTCCACGCACGAGCCCTGTACCATGTGCATGTCGGCAATCACCTGGGCCGGCTTCGATAATTTCTACTATTTCTTCAGCCACGAGGATTCCCGCGACGCCTTCGCGATCCCGCATGACCTGAAGATTCTGAAAGAGGTGTTTGGACTGGAACCGGGCGGCTATCGCCGGCAGAATGCCTTCTGGAACAGCTTTGCCGTTGCCGATCTCGTCGAAACCGAAGCGGACCCGCTGAAGACGGCGCTCAAGGAACAGACGGCCCGCATCAAGGCCGGCTATGCGACGCTCTCCGACCGCTACCAGACGAGCAAGAGCGACAACGACATTCCACTGAACTGAGCAAGAGCAGTTCAGCGCTTCACGGAATCGCTGGACTGCTCTATCTCTTTGTTTTCACGCAATTCCGGGTGGAAAGCGGCTCACGCACTTTTCCTGGAATTGCTCTAGACAAGACCATAGAGGCCCCGATGGAAGCATCGCGAGACATATCCCGCCTGATCGAAATCATGGCGGCGCTGCGCAATCCCGAGACCGGTTGCCCGTGGGACATCGTCCAAACCTTCGAGACCATCAAGCCCTATACGATCGAGGAAGCCTACGAGGTTTCCGATGCGATTGAACGCAGGGATATGGACGATCTTTGCGAGGAGCTCGGCGATCTCCTGCTGCAGGTCGTTTTCCATGCCCGCATGGCCGAGGAAGCGGGGGAATTCTCTTTTGGCGATGTGGTGGAGGCCATTACTCGCAAGATGATCCGCAGGCACCCGCATGTCTTCGCCGTCTCCGGCGCCGATACGCCCGATGCAGTGAAGTTGCAATGGGAAGAGATCAAGGCGGAAGAGAAGCGCGAGCGCGCCGAGCGCCGGGCACGCCGGGGGATATCCGAGGATTTCAACACCGGTTTCCTCGGTTCGGTGCAGCGCAGCTTCCCCGCCTTGACTGAGGCGCTGAAGTTGCAGGAACGCGCCGCCCAGGTCGGTTTCGACTGGTCGGCGCCAGAGCCGATCCTCGATAAGATCGAGGAGGAAATCGACGAATTGCGGGTGGCACTTGCGAGCGGCGATAGGGCCAAGGTCAGCGACGAGCTGGGCGATCTGATCTTCGCCGTCGTCAACATCGGCCGGCATGTGAAGGCGGATCCCGAGCAGGCATTGCGCGGCACGAACACGAAATTCCGCCGTCGTTTCAATCACATCGAAACGACACTCGCTGCCGAAGGGGAAACCCTGGACGGGGCCTCTCTGGAGCGGATGGAAGATATCTGGCAGGCGGCGAAGGCGATTGAGCGTCAGCTCGCTGAATAGGACGCCGGAGGACGCCTATTCCCAGTCCTCGCGCTGCGGTTTCGGGCCGTTGCCCATGCGCCGCTCCAACTCTGCCGCTTCCGTCTCGGTCAAGCGCAAATCCAAGGTGACGGTGCCGTCCTCATTGTCTTCGCGGCCATCGACGATGGCGTGATTGTAGAGCCATGGCAACAACGCCAGCCTATCGACGGGCAGCGTGATCGTCGTCTCGGTCAGGACACCGGAAAGCCGGCGGCTGATTTCGTTCATCAGGCGATCGACGCCCTCGCCGCTCCTTGCCGAGACCGCGATGACGTTTTCGGCGGTCGATGCCTTCTGGACGATGGCATCATGCGCCTCCGGCTCCAGCCGATCGATCTTGTTCCAGACTTCGAGGATGCGTCCCGCCCCTTCCGCCTCGCCGATGCCGAGATCGCCGAGAATGCGCATGACATCGGCGCTCTGCGCCTGATTGTCGTCATCCGAAAGATCGCGCACATGCAGAATCAGGTCGGCTTCCAGGACTTCTTCCAATGTGGCGCGGAAAGCGGCCACCAAATGGGTCGGCAGGTCGGAAATGAAGCCGACGGTATCGGAGAGAATCACGGTGCGGCCATGCGGCAGCTTCATGCGCCGCAGCGTCGGATCGAGCGTCGCAAATAGCATGTCCTCGGCCAGGACGCCGGCGCCGGTGATCCGGTTGAACAGCGTCGACTTGCCGGCGTTGGTGTAGCCCACCAATGCCACGATCGGATGCGGCACCTTTTTGCGCTTGGCACGGTGAAGCTGGCGGGTGCGCACCACCTGCTCCAGCTCGCGTTCGAGCCGGATGATCCGCTCCTGCAGCATGCGCCGGTCGGCTTCGATCTGGGTTTCACCGGGGCCGCCCATGAAGCCCGCGCCGCCGCGCTGGCGCTCAAGGTGGGTCCAGCTTCGAACGAGCCGGCCCTTCTGGTAGTTCAAATGCGCAAGATCGACCTGCAGCGTACCTTCCTTGGTGGAGGCGCGGCGGCCGAAGATTTCAAGGATCAGGCCCGTGCGGTCGATGACCTTGGCGTTCCATTCCTTCTCAAGATTGCGCTGCTGTACCGGCGTCAGCGGATGATCGACGATCACCAGGCCGGCATCGAATTCATCGAGCAGCGCGCGGATTTCCTCGATCTTGCCGGTGCCGAGAAGCGTCGCCGGGCGCGGATCGCTGATCGGCACAATCGAGCCGTTGACGACATCCAGGTCGATGGCGAGCGCCAGACCCTTGGCTTCTTCAAGCCGGCTTTCTGGGGAACGGGAGGTGATCGTCGCACCATCCGCCTGCGCGGAGCGCGATGCGCGCGCCTGCTTCAGGACAGGCACTATGACGACAGCATGCGCATCGTCCCGATGCTTCGCAGTTTCCGGGATAATGGAATCGTTTTTCGTATCGCGTGTCGTGATAACGGCAAATCCTAGTTAGGATGCGACTTCTTCGCTCTCGAACATCTGCATCGGTTGGCCAGGCATGATCGTGGAGATCGCATGCTTGTAGACGAGCTGTGAATGGCCGTCTCGACGCAGCAGGACGCAGAAATTGTCGAAGGACGTAACAACGCCCGTGAGCTTTACGCCGTTGATCAAAAAGATGGTGAGTGAAATCTTTTGCTTGCGAACAGTATTGAGAAATAGGTCCTGCAAGTTTTGAGAACGTTCCGCCATCGCGCCGCTTCTTTCTTTTTTGCCGGCCTAAGCCGGTGAAATATCAAGATATACTGAGACCCCGGACAGGAGATACCCTCATTCTCTCCCCTCCAGCGAATGTTGGTATCAAATCGCAGTCTTTTCCGCAACGTCGAAAAAGGCTTCGCGAATTTTCTGCGAAACGCTTCCGAGATGACCGTTGGCAATCGCCTCGCCATCGATGGCAACCACCGGAAAACAAATGCTGGTAGCGGCCGTGATGAACACTTCGCGCGCCGCCATCATCTCCTCGACGGAGAAGAAACGCTCGACGATCGCAAGCTCCAATTTCGCGGCGACATCCATCAGCGTCGTACGCGTGATGCCGCGCAAAATGCCGTGCTCGGCCGGGCGCGTGACAAGGTTGCCGTCGGTATCGACGATCCAGACGTTAGTCGCCGCGCCCTCCTTCACCATGCCGTTATGGTCGATATAGATGGCCTCCTGTGCGCCGGCTTCCTTGGCCTGCTGGCGAGCCAACGCGTTCGACAGAAGCCCGACAGACTTGATGTCGACCCGATCCCAACGATTGTCGCGCACGGTAATCGCCTTGATGCCATTGGCATTTTTCTTGGCGATGATGGACGGATCGGTGCTCTTGGCGGTGACGACAATCGACGAAGGCGTGCCTTCGGCCGGGAAGACATGATCACGGCGGGCGACGCCGCGCGTCACCTGCAGATAGAACAGGCCGTTGCGGACATGATTGCGGCGCAGGGTCTCGCGAATCACATGGATCAGCGCCGCGCGGCTCATCGGCCAGGCGATGCGCAGTTCGCCGAGCGAGCGGTTGAGACGATCAAGATGGCGAGTCAAATCAACGATCAAACCGTGACGGACCTCGCAAACCTCATAGACACCATCGGCAAATTGATAACCGCGATCCTCGACATGGACCATCGCGTCGCTGTGCTTGACGTAACGGCCATTGACATAAGCTATTCTCGGCATGGCGGACCCCGATCAGAATTTCTTGAAGGATATGAGGAAGTTGCGGGGCAGACCGGAACTGCCGCGCAATGACTTCAGACGCCGAGCGACTTCAGCTTGCGGTGCAGCGCCGAGCGCTCCATGCCGACGAACTCGGCGGTGCGCGAAATATTGCCGCCGAAGCGGTTGATTTGCGCGATCAGGTAGTCGCGCTCAAACATTTCGCGGGCTTCGCGCAGCGGCAATGTCATAATGTGATAGTCGTTTTTGGCGGAAACCTTCGGCAGCATGTCGCCGAGATCAGTCGGCAGCATCTCCGCCGAGATGGGGGCCTCAGCGCCGTCGGTGCGCGCGAGGATCATCAAGCGCTCGATATTGTTGCGAAGCTGGCGGATATTGCCCGGCCAATCATGCGCCTGCAGCACCGCCATGGCATCGTCGCCGATGCGGCGCGAGCGGATGCCGGCCTGCTCCGAAATCTGCCGCATCAGTTGATCGACGAGGAATGGAATGTCCTCCCGCCGTTCGGCGAGCGCCGGCACTCGCACCGGAACCACGGCAAGACGGTGATAGAGGTCTTCGCGGAACAGGCTTTCGGCGATCCGGCTTTCCAGATTGTAGGCAGTCGACGATATGATGCGCACATCGACTTTCACGCGCTTTGAGCCGCCGACGCGCTCGAACTGCTGATCGACCAGCACCCGCAGGATCTTGTTCTGCGTCTCGCGCGGCATCTCGCCGACCTCATCGAGATAGAGGATGCCGCGATGGGCCTCCTCCAGCGCACCGATCTTGCGCGGCTGGCCCGGCGATCCCTCGGTGCCGAACAGCGCGATTTCCATTCGTTCAGGCGTGATCGTTGCGGCATTCAGCGCGACGAACGGACCGTTGGCCCGTGTCGACTTCTTGTGGATCATGCGGGCCACGAGTTCCTTGCCGGAACCGGAGGGGCCGAAGATCATCACTCGGCTATTGGTCGGCGAGACCTTGTCGATGGTCTGCCGGAGCTGCGAAACGGCAACCGATGTGCCGATCAGCTCGACGGCATCGCCGGTGCGGCGCTTCAGCTCCGAAACCTCGCGCTTCAGCTTGGAATTCTCCAACGCGCGTTCGGCGATCAGGATCAGCCGGTCGGCCTTAAACGGCTTCTCAATGAAATCGAAGGCGCCGCGCTTGATAGCGGAAACGGCGGTTTCGATGTTGCCGTGGCCGGAGATCATCACCACCGGCAGTTCCGGATGACGCGTCTTGATCTCATCCAACAGCGACAACCCGTCGAGCTTGCTGCCTTGCATCCAGATATCGAGGAAAATCAGCCGCGGCGCTCGATCGGAGATAGCTGCCAGAGCACTGTCGCTGTCGAACGCGGTGCGAGTCTCATGCCCCTCATCCGAAAGAATTCCCGAAACGATTTCGCGAATATCTTCCTCATCATCCACCACGAGAATATCAGATGCCATAAACGCTTTCCTTGTCACTTGCTGCTTGGGCTACGGCGGCCTGCTCACGACGCGGCAAATGCACGCGGATCATGGCACCCCTGCCCTGGTCGAAATCGGCGGGAGCATCGTGCAGTTCGAGCTGCCCGCCATGGTCTTCAATGATCTTCTTGACGATCGCGAGCCCAAGGCCAGTCCCCTTCTCACGCATCGTCATGTAAGGCTCGAGAATGCTGTGCCGGTTCTCGACGGGAAGGCCGCGGCCATTGTCGATGACGTCAACCGTAAAGCGGTCGCGCTCTGAATCCAGGAATGAACGGACGAGAACTTTAGGCTCCTCGCGCGTCTCGCCGCTCGGCACGCCCTCGATCGCCTCGACGGCATTCTTGATGAGATTGCCGAAGGCCTGGCCCAGCATGCGTATGTCAAACATGCCTTCCAGCCGCTCCTCGCCAAGTTCGCGCTCGAACTTGACGTGGTTATTGCCCATTTCGCGCAGGAACACCGCATCGCGCAGGATGTCGCGCAGGTCGCTTGGCTCCATGGTCGGCTTCGGCATACGGGCGAAGGACGAGAATTCATCGACCATGCGACCGATGTCGCCGACTTGGCGGATGATCGTGTCGGTGCATTGATCGAAGACGGGGCGATCGGCCTCGGCGATATTCTTGCCGAAGCGGCGGCGGATGCGCTCGGCGGAAAGCTGGATCGGCGTCAGCGGGTTCTTGATTTCATGCGCGATACGGCGGGCAACATCGGCCCAGGCGGTCGAACGCTGGGCGATGACCAGATCGGTAATGTCGTCGAGCGTGATGACGTAGGATTCGTTCGAATCGCGCGATTCCTCGCGTGTCACCTGAACGCTCAGTGTTCGCACCGTGCCGCCGCGCACCAGGCTGATCTGCTTGCGGAAATCATTGCGATGCCGGGTGGTCGCTTCCGTCACGACCTGCTCGACTTCAGGGGCTATCTCAGCCAGGTTCTTGCCGACGAGTTCGTCGCTCTTCAGTGTCAGCAGCTCTTCGGCGGATGTGTTGGCAATGGTGATGCGCCGGTCGTGTTCGACGCCGATCACGGCTGCAGTGACACCGGAAAGCACCGCTTCGATGAAACGGCGGCGATCGTCCACTTCGTCCTTGGCTTCGAGGATCTCGTCGCGCTGCGTGCGGATCTCCGAGATCATCTTGTTGAAGGTGCGCGACAGGCTGCCGACGTCGCCATCGGCTGCGCGCACCGGCACCAGCACATTCATGTTGCCGGACGCGACATTGTCGGCAGCGCTGATCAAAAGCCGGATCGGCCGTACGATACGGTCGGCAACCGCGATCGCGGTCCAGATCGCCGCCAAAAGCACGATCAAGGCAAAGCCGATGTATAGCACGGCAAAGGCGATCTGCAGGGACATACGGCCTGCTTCCATCGCCTTGTATTCGGCCGTGTTGTCTTCGACCATGCGCATGGCGTTCATGACGCGCGGATCGACGGCCCGGACCGTATACAGAAAGGCGCCTGGAATTTCATCCAATTTGATGACCGCACCGACGAGGTTGGTGACACCGGGCGGTATGAGCGTCGGCTGGCCGTCGGCAGAGGCGTCGAGTGCATCCTTCGGAATTGCCGGCAGCGGCCGCTCGGTCTTAATGTCGGCCTGAACAATCGCGGTGCCGTCACGGCGCACCAGGAAAGCGCCCAGCAAACCGCGGCCCTTGGCCTGGCGGGTCATCAGATCGGCGAAACCGGTGCGGTCGAGACTGTAGAGCGTGCGATTGCGCTCCAGATCGTTCGCCATGGAAACGGTCTGGCCCTGCAGGTAGCTGGCGTTTTCCATCAGATAGGCTTGGGCGACATTCTGCGAGGAGCTGATGATCTGCTGCGTGCGCAGCGCAAACCAGCGATCGAGGCCGACATTCAGCGTCAAACTGGCGACAATGGCGACAAGGATCGCCGGCGTGATCGCGACGATGGAAAAGAGAACGACGATACGGATATGCAGGCGTGCCGCCGCGCGGCCGCGACTACGGGCTTTCACGAGGCGCGCAACTTCACGCGCGATCAAGGCCATCAGCCCCAGAACGAACAGGCCGTTGATGACGACGGAAGTGAAGACGACGGATGACGTGGGGGCAATCGGCGTCAGCCCCAGAAGCATCAGAAGCGTGGCAATCGCGCACAAAAGCGCGCCGCCGGCCAAGATCAGGCCAGGAAGTGCGAAGGATGCACGACGGTCCGTCACCTTGACGACCGCCTCGTCGCTCGTTGTCGGCGACACCGCGTCCTGCTTCATTCCCATCTCTCCGGGCGCAGGCGGCGGTCGGCGCCCGGGCCAAAATTTCATCAGCACTGTTTTGGCGGCAGCAAGAGCGACAGGCAAAGATAAGGAACCGTCATCCAGTTTCGCATTTAACGCGAAACTTCCGTTTCAAATCATTTGAATAATGAACTGAAACTACTGAACAATTTCCTCTTGCGCAGAAGCACACCCGACGAATCGCTACCACAAAAATGGTTAACCGGCTGCGTGACCTTTAAGCAACGCATTGTGGCGAAAATGCAACGCATCCGATCACATTGTCAAGCGGTGCGGGAGCTCCGATAGACGGAAACACCCAGTTCTCTGATCTTTTTGCGCAATGTATTGCGGTTGAGGCCAAGCAAATCGGCGGCTTTGATCTGATTGCCGCGGGTTGCGGTCAGCGCGGCAAGGATCAGCGGATATTCCATTTCCGTAAGAACCCGATCATAGAGCCCTGGCGGCGGCAGATTGTCGCCGAAGCCGGCGAAATAGGTACGCATGTTCTCCTCGACCGCCTGGGCGATGGTCATGGAGCCGGTGCGAACCGGACCCTTTTCGATCGGGCTGTCGGGCACATCGGCCCGCAACTCGGCATCGATGATCTCTTTGGTGATAACATCCTGCGGATAGAGCGCCATCAGCCGGCGGATGAGGTTTTCCAGCTCGCGCACGTTGCCCGGCCAGGGATAGGCCTTCATCAGCTCCAGGGCTTCCTGGTCGAACCGCTTCGAGCCCAGTCCTTCCTTTTCCGCCTGCTGCACGAAATGACGGACGAGATCGGGAATATCTTCGGCGCGGTCACGCAGCGGCGGCAGGCGTAGCGGCACGACATTGAGGCGATAGTAGAGATCTTCGCGGAAGAGGCCCTGATTGATCGCCTGCTTCAAATCCTTGTTCGTCGCGGCAACGATACGGACGTCGGTGCGGATCGGCGTGCGGCCGCCGACGGTCGTATATTCGCCCTGCTGCAGGACGCGCAGCAGGCGTGTCTGGGCATCCATCGGCATATCGCCGATTTCATCGAGAAACAGCGTGCCGCCTTCGGCCTGCTCGAAGCGGCCGGTCGAGCGCGTCTGTGCGCCGGTGAAGGCGCCCTTTTCATGGCCGAACAATTCGGATTCGATGAGGTCGCGCGGGATTGCCGCCATGTTGATAGCGACAAAGGGACCATTGCGGCGCTTGCCGTAATCATGCAGCGCGCGGGCTACGAGCTCCTTGCCGGTGCCGGATTCGCCGGTGATCATCAGCGTCAGGTCCGTCTGCATCAGGCGCGCCAATACGCGGTAGATTTCCTGCATAGCCGCAGATCGGCCAACCAGCGGCATGCCGTCCTGCATGTCGTCATCGAGTTTGGCGGGCTTGCGCTTCGGTTCGGATAGCGCACGGCCGATGATGGCGATCAGCTCCGTCAGGTCGAAGGGCTTCGGCAGATAGTCATAGGCGCCCTTTTCCGAAGCTTTGATCGCCGTCATGAAGGTATTCTGCGCGCTCATGACCAGAACGGGCAGCTCCGGCCTCGCCTTCTTGATGCGCGGCAGCAGGTCGAAGGCGTTTTCGTCAGGCATGACGACGTCGGTTACAACGAGGTCGCCTTCGCCGGCAGAAACCCAACGCCAGAGCGTGGCGGCGTTGGATGTGATGCGCACATCGTAACCCGCGCGGCTCAAAGCCTGATTGAGCACGGTGCGGATGGCCGCATCATCGTCGGCGACAAGGATCGTAGCTGTCATCGAGTAGTCCCTGTGAAGTTCGGAAGAGGAGCGTCTTCAAGCGTGATGCCTTTGGAGGCCGGCATCAGGACGCGGAAAGTGGTGCGGTGATTCTGGCTATCGCATTCGACGATGCCGCCATGATCGCCGATGATCTTGGCGACCAGCGCGAGGCCAAGGCCGGTGCCATTGGTCTTCGTCGTGATGAATGGATCGAAGAGATGCGGCAGGAGATCGGCGGGCACGCCAGGGCCATTGTCGATCACGCAGAACTCCAGAGGCAGCGAGATCTTCTCGCGCGTGCCGGCAACCGAGAGCCTGATGCCCGGGCGATAGGCCGTCGTCAGCACGATCTCGCCATCCGGCCGGTCGCCAATGGCTTCGGCAGCATTCTTCACCAGATTGAGAAAGACCTGCACGAGCTGGTCTCTATTGGCATAGACCGCCGGCAATGACGGGTCATAGTTCTCGGTGATCTTGATGTTGCGCGCAAAACCGGCCTTCGCCACCGCCTTCACATGATCGAGGACGGAATGGATGTTGACCGGCACGCGGTCGATCGGACGCTCGTCGGAAAAGACCTCCATCCGATCGACCAGCGAGACGATGCGATCGGTCTCGTCGCAGATGAGGCGCGTCAGCCCGCGGTCGTCATCCTCTACCGATTGTTCCAGCAATTGGGCCGCTCCGCGGATACCGGAGAGCGGGTTCTTGATCTCATGCGCCAGCATCGAGGCAAGGCCTGTCACCGAACGGGCGGCGGCACGATGGGTCAATTGCCGGTCGATCTTGTCGGCCATGGATCGTTCCTGGAAGACGATCACCACCGAGCCAGGTTCGCTCGAAACAGGCGCAACGTAGATGTCTACCAGCTTGTCCTGGCCGAGGCGCGGTGAGCTGAGATCGACGCGATATTCGTTGACCGGGCCACGGCGTTCGCGCACCTGTTCGATCAGGGCCAGCAGCGGACTTCCGAAGGGAATGAAGGCGGAAATTTCATAGCGCGACAGGTGCGAGGCACTGGCGCCGAAGAAGGCTTCGGCCTCCCAATTGGCAAATGCGATCAGGCCGGCCTCGTTGACCATGACGACGGGGTTCTGGATCGCGTTGAGAACGGCCATGGCCACGGCGCTGCCCGTATGATCCGGGACTTCGGAATCGGATTTGGGACTCATGCGGCCTCCTGGATGCCTTGGGCGAGATCGGAACCGCTCTGCAGTGCCGCATGGAACAATGCCGCCACCTCCCGGCTATCTTTCGAAGTCATGATTCCTGCCTTTTCAGCACCTGTTATGGCGGGGGCGTAACGGTCCAGATACCAGCCGAGATGTTTGCGGGCATGGCGAATACCTACGGCTTCGCCATAGAACGCCAGCATCATCTGGTAATGCTCCAGGGCAATATCGGCGATCTCGCTACGATCCGGATGAGGATGGCCGGCAAGCACACCCGCATGCCAGGGCCGGCCCTGACAGCCGCGGCCGACCATCACGGCATCGGCGCCGGAGCGTCGCAGTATCTCCCGAGCGTCCTCCGGTGTATCGACATCGCCATTGGCCACCAACGGAATGGAGACGACATCGCGCACGGCACGAATGGCATCCCAATCCGCCCTGCCCTCATAAAACTGCATGCGCGTGCGGCCATGAATAGTGACAAGCTGGATTCCCGCTTCCTCGGCACGGCGGGCGATGTGCGGCGCGTTGAGGGAATTTTCGTCCCAGCCGAGCCGCATCTTCAGCGTTACCGGTATATCGACCGCCTTGACCGTCGCATCGATCAGGCTCAGCGCATGATCCGGATCGCGCATCAGCGCCGAACCGGAATAGCCGCCGATGACCTTCTTGGCAGGGCACCCCATATTGATGTCGATGATATCGGCGCCATTGTCGGCGGCGATCTTCGCCGCCTCGGCCATCCAATGCGCCTCGCGACCGGCCAGTTGCACCATATGCGGCTTCAGCCCGGCGCTTCTCAGCCGCGCCCAGGATTCGGCCGTATCCTGCACCAATTCGCGGCTGGCGACCATTTCAGTGACGACTAGGCCAGCCCCATAACGCAGAGCGAGCTGCCGGAAAGGCAAATCTGTCACGCCCGACATCGGCGCGAGGATCACGCGATTGCGGATGGGCACCGAGCCGATGAAAAATGGGGCTGCAAGTTCGGACGGAAACAAATGATTATCTTTCAGGCACACCATATATCTGCACTATTTTTAGACAGTCTTATGAAGCTTGCCAAGGGGTTTCGGAGAATGCCGATATTTTTTGGACAAATGCTGGAAAATGCCCAATCGAGGCGATAGACCCTGCTGGAGCGAGGTCCCGCTTGGGCGATCTGTTCAGTCTGATCCTGCCAAAACAGCTTCACATTTTTGGAGATCATGCTGGAGCGAAGGCCTTTCATCCCTGGGGGTTTATGACGCAAATGCACTCAATGCAACCGATGTCGATCGGAATCGTGATCGTTGCAGCCGGACGTGGCGAGCGGGCGGGATCGCCCGAGGAAGGCCCGAAGCAGTATCGCCCGATCGGCGGCCGGTCGGTTATTGCGCATACGCTTGAAAAATTCGTGACATGGCCGCAGGCAGCAAAGATCGTGATCGTCATTCATCGCGATGACGAGACATTGCTGCAAACCGCGCTGCAACAGCTTGCCGAATCGCCTGAGGTCGAGATTGCTTTCGGGGCAGCCTCCCGTCAGCAATCGGTACTTGCCGGACTACGGCAGTTGCAAAATGCGGGCGTCACGCATGTCATGATCCACGATGCTGTGCGCCCCTTCTTCGACCACGATCTGCTTGATCGCGTTGCCGTGGCGCTGGCCGTCGGCGCACCTGCGGTACTGCCTGCCATGCCAGTGACGGATACGCTGAAACGAGCCGATGCGACTGGATTGGTGGCTGAAACCGTGCCGCGCACAGGGCTCTACGCCGCGCAGACGCCGCAGTCCTTCCGGTTCGCCGATATTCTGGCTGCGCATGAAAAAGCCGCAGCAGAAAACAAGACGGATTTCACTGACGATGCCGCGATCGCCGAATGGAGCGGTCTGCCGGTGACGCTCGTTGCCGGCAGCGCCGACAATGTCAAACTGACGATCAAAAGGGATATCGCCATGGCCGATGAAAAGCTTTCCGCCGGCCTGCTGCCGGATGTGCGCACCGGCAACGGCTATGATGTCCACCAGCTCGAGCCGGGCGATGGCGTGACGCTCTGCGGCGTCTTCATTCCTCATGACCAGAGGCTGAAGGGCCACTCCGACGCCGATGTGGCCCTGCATGCGCTGACCGACGCCTTGCTCGCCACCTGCGGCGCCGGCGATATCGGCGATCACTTTCCGCCCTCCGATCCGCAATGGAAGGGGGCGCCTTCCCGCATCTTCATCGAACATGCGGCCAAGATCGTTCGCGATCACGGCGGCACGATCATGAATGCTGATGTCTCGCTGATCGCCGAGGCGCCGAAGGTCGGGCCGCACCGGGAGGCGATGCGTGCCAAGCTCTCCGAATTTTTGGGGATAGACCTTGAGCGCTGCTCGGTGAAGGCGACCACGAACGAAAAGATCGGCTTCGTCGGCCGCCGCGAAGGCATTGCGGCCATTGCCACGGCGACGGTCGTTTATCGCGGAGGCAAGGCATGACCCATTTTCCCGACGATATTCTGGCGCTCGCCCGGAGTATCATCTCCGATTTTGCCGCGAAGGGCTGGACGGTCGCCACGGCCGAATCCTGCACCGGCGGGCTGATCGCCGGCGCTTTGACAGAGATTCCCGGCTCATCGGCGGTCGTCGACCGCGGTTTCGTGACCTATACGAATACAGCAAAGATCGACATGCTTGGTGTTCAAGAGCAGACCCTTGCGCAGTTCGGTGCCGTGTCCAAAGAGACGGCACTGCAGATGGTCCACGGCGCCCTTTTCCGCTCCCGGGCTGACTTTGCCGTCGCAGTCACCGGTGTTGCCGGACCGAGTGGCGGTTCCGCGGACAAGCCGGTCGGCCTCGTTCATCTCGCCGCCAAGGCGCGTAGCGGCGCACTCATCCATGATGAAATGCGCTATGGCGATATCGGCCGCGACAAGGTTCGCCTCGCCACCTTGAAGACCGCATTGGAAATGCTGATCACTCTCGGCAAGTAACGCCGAACTCCCGCTTCAAGCGTAGATCTTTTTCGCGCGCGTCTCGAAGGCATCGGTGAACATACGGAAAGCGCGATCGAACATCGATCCCATCAGGGCGCCAAGGATGCGACTCTTGAACTCATACTCGATGAAGAAATCAATGCTGCATCCGCCGCTTTCCGATGGCGTGAAGCGCCAGCGGTTGTCGAGATATTTGAACGGACCGTCGATATATTTCACATCGATCGCCCGCTCCTTCTTGTTCAAAAGCACCTGCGTCGTAAAAGTCTCGCGGATTGCTTTGTAGCCAACAGTCATATCGGCAATCAGCAAGGTCTTGCCGTCGCGTTCCTTACGGTTGCGGACAACCAGCGCCTCGCAAAGCGGCAGGAATTCCGGATATCGCTCGACATCGGCCACGAGATCGAACATCTGGTCAGGCGAGTGCGGAACGGGGCGGTGCGTTTCAAACTGAGGCATGAGCGGCAATTAAGCAGGAAGGCTCAGAAGATCAAGAAGCTGGCGCATTTCGCCGCGGGATTTTAGCTGTAGAACAGGCACATCCGGGCCGTGTTGAGCGAGGCCGGCCAGGACTTTGGGAGCAAATTTGCGCTCCCAATCCCAGATGTAACGCAGGAATTCCCAATCGATGCGCTCGGGACAACCTGGCGCCATGTCCGGGCGCGACCGGCCCAGCCAGCGCAGTGCTCTCGACAAAGCGCCCCACATGCACAGCCAGCGCGGCATACGCACCCAAAGAACAAACTCCGTGCGCGGCAGTCGCAGATCAAAACTGGATGGCGCCGTTCCATCGATCAGCCAACGCTCCTCGGCAACTTTTGCCGCGATCAGGGCGCGCTCCTCGGCCTTGTCTCTCTTAACCCAGCCCGGCAGCCAGAAAAACTCGCGATCCATCGAGACATAAGGCAGATCCAACCGCGCGCAAATCTCCTGAGACAAGGTCGATTTACCGCCGCCGGAGCAGCCCATCACGAGAATGCGGTCAGCGCTGCGGATATGATCCGCCGCCTGTCTCAGGTCGATCGCCTCGTTATGCAAGTTCATTGTGATCTGATCCATCACGTTTTCCTCCACTCTCAGAGGCCATAGCGCAGACGATGATCTGATGACGGTAGAAACAAAAACCGCGGCACAATCGCCGCGGTTCATTCAAAAGGCAAGAGATTGGAATTTTACTCTGCGGCCAGCAGAACCTTCTTCTCGCGGGCGGCCCGCAGCCGGGCGAAATCGTCGCCGGCGTGATGGGACGAGCGGGTAAGCGGGCTGGAGGCGACCATCAGGAAGCCCTTGGTGTAGGCAACCGTCTCGTAGGATTTGAATTCGTCCGGGGTGACGAAGCTCATGACCTGATGATGCTTGCGGGTCGGCTGCAGATACTGGCCGATGGTGAGGAAGTCGACGTCGGCCGTGCGCAGGTCGTCCATGAGCTGCAGCACTTCGTTGCGCTCTTCGCCGAGGCCGACCATGATGCCCGATTTGGTGAACATGGTCGGATCGAGTTCCTTGACCCGCTGCAGCAGACGGATCGAGTGGAAATAGCGGGCGCCGGGACGCACCGTCAGGTACTTCGACGGTACTGTTTCCAGATTGTGATTGAAGACATCGGGCTTGGCGGCAACGACGCGTTCGAGAGCGCCCGGCTTGCGCAGGAAGTCCGGCGTCAGGATTTCGATCGTGGTTGTCGGGGAAGCGGCGCGGATCGCCCAGATCACCTTTTCGAAGTGCTCGGCACCGCCATCCTCCAGATCGTCGCGATCGACGGAGGTGATGACGACGTGGCTAAGGCCCATTTCCTTGACAGCCTTGGCGACGTTTTCAGGCTCGGCCATATCGAGCGCATTCGGCTTGCCGGTCGAGACATTGCAGAAGGCGCAAGCGCGCGTGCAGATCTCGCCCATGATCATGAAAGTGGCGTGCTTCTTGTCCCAGCACTCACCGATGTTCGGGCAACCGGCCTCCTCGCAGACAGTGACGAGCTTATGCTCCTTCACGATCGAGCGGGTCTCGGCATAGCCCTTCGATGTCGGCGCCTTGACGCGGATCCAGTCCGGCTTGCGCAGAACTTCCGTATCCGGCCGATGCGCCTTTTCCGGATGCCTAATGCGCTTTGCTTCCGGATTGATCGTGTCGAGAATCGTGACCATGAAACGTCTACTTTCCGCCGCTTGCTCGCGGCCTATTCATCGCCGCACGAGTTTGGCGAGAAATATCAGAATGCATGCACCAATGAAACCGGTGACGAAATAACCGAGCCGACCGCCGGGCACGCCGACATGCAGTTGCACCAGAATGCCCGCGGCAACAACCGAGCCGGCAATGCCAAGAACGATGTTGAGGATGATACCATAGCGCACCTCCATCAGCTTGCCCGCGAGCCACCCCGCAAGACCGCCGATGATGATCAGACCCAACCAGCCCACGCCTTCCATCCCACCTTCACCCCTACGCTATCGCCCTTGCGAACAAGACGACGATGATTGCGCCCACCGTTGCGTGAATGATTTCAACCACGAGCGCATTTTGTATGCCCAGCGAAATTCCCAGCCAATTGAACAGGAACCCGCCCACGAAAGCACCAATCACGCCGCTCAACAAACAACTGATCAGGCCGCCACCGCCGACGACAAGGCTGGCGAGAAATCCCGCCACCAGACCGATCAACAGAAAAACGACCCAAGCCTCAGTACTAACAGACATGATGATTTCCTTTGCAAATTTCCACCCACTGGATAAAGGGCGAGCCAGGATATTATCAAGCGTTGAGCACGCGGCCGTAGGCGTCCAGCACGGCTTCCTTCATCGTTTCCGAAACGGTCGGATGCGGGAAGATCGTGTGCATCAGTTCTTCTTCCGTCGTTTCCAGATTCATGGCGACGACGAAGCCCTGGATCAGTTCTGTGACCTCAGCGCCGACCATATGCGCGCCGAGCAGTTCGCCGGTCTTCTTGTCGAAGATGACTTTGCAGAGACCCTGGTCCTCGCCAAGCGCAATCGCCTTGCCGTTGGCCGTGAACGGAAAGCGACCGACGCGGATGTCGCGGCCGAGTTCCTTCGCCCTGGCTTCCGTCAGGCCGACGGAGGCGACCTGCGGCTGGCAATAGGTGCAGCCCGGCACCTTGCTCTTGTCGGTCGGATGCACGTTCGGCAGGCCGGCGATCTTCTCGATACAGACCACGCCCTCATGCTCGGCCTTATGCGCCAGCATCGGCGGGCCGGCGACATCGCCGATCGCATAGATGCCCGGTACATTGGTCTTGCCGTAGCCATCGATGACGACGCAGCCGCGATCGGTCTTCACGCCGAGCGCTTCCAGACCCAGATTCTCAATATTGCCCTGCACGCCGACGGCGGAGATCATGCGGTCGGCCGTGATCTGCTGCACCTTGCCGTCCTCGGTCTCGATATGCGCGGTGATGCTGTTCGCTCCCTTGTCGACCTTGGTAACCTTCGTCTTGGTGAAGATCTTCAGGCCGCGCTTTTCCAACTGCTTGCGGGCGATGCCGGAAATTTCGGCGTCTTCGACCGGCATGATGGTCGGCATGATTTCGACAACGGTGACATCGACGCCCAGCGAGCGATAGAAGCTCGCAAATTCGATGCCTATTGCGCCCGACCCCATGACCACCAACGACTTCGGCAGGAAATCCGGCTTCAGGGCCTCGAAATAGGTCCAGATCAGCTTGCCGTCCGGCTCGATGCCGGGAAGTGCACGCGGACGGGCGCCCGTTGCGACGATGATATGTTTGGCAGTGTAGGTGCCTTCGCCTTTGACGTTCTTCGGCAGCGGGTGCTGCGGCTCGACAACGGGCTTGGTCGACTTGCCGACGACGATTTCGCCAGGCTGAGCACCGGTCGAAGCCTTCGTGATCTTGGCCTCGCCCCAGATCACGTCGACCTTGTTCTTCTTCATCAGGAAGCCGACGCCCATGTTGAGGCGGGCGGAAACGCCGCGCGAGCGGGCGACCACCGCCTTTACATCGGGCGTCACCTTGCCTTCGAGAACAAGGCCGTATTCCTTGAGATGATTGGAATGATCAAGGATTTCGGCCGAACGCAGCAGCGCCTTGGTCGGGATGCAGCCCCAGTTCAGGCAGATGCCGCCCAGGTGCTCGCGTTCGACGATCGCCGTCTTCAGGCCAAGCTGGCCCGCACGCACGGCGGCGACATAGCCGCCCGGGCCAGAGCCGATGATGATGACGTCGTAATTCTCAGCCATATGTTTCCTGCCTTTGGTTGGCGGCCGAAGCTCAGCCCGCCTTGATTTTTCCGAAGCACGATGGCGAACCGAAGAACCGCAAAGCGAATGTTATGAAGCGGTATTCAGGTAAGATCATGCGTAATCAAATAATTAAAGTCCGAGCATCATTCGCACGATCGGCTCGAGGCCTCGACCGAGCGCTCGGGTATTTTCTGCGTCGAGATGCACGCCATCTAATGGTGTGGTGACGGCAACCGTGCCGGCATCGAAAAAGCCGCAGCCAAGCTCATCGGCCAGATCGCGGTAGAGCGTCGCAAGCTTCGCCGACTCGCTGATCGCGCCGAGGAAATAGGCGGCGAAGGCCGCGTTCGCGGTTTCAGTGATGACAGGAGGCGCCACGATCAGAATGTCGGGGACCTCATAGTCGAACGCCCATGCATGATTGCGTATAAGCTCAATCAACCGGCTGATGCCCTGCAAGGCAGCAAAGGCCGAACCGGCGATTGCCGGCTTCATGTCGTTGGTGCCCAGCATGACAATGACGAGATCGAGCGGCGCGTGCGAATGCAGGATCGTCGGCAATACCTTCGCGCCGTTACGGTCGCAATCGGCGAGATGGTCGTCGAAAGCGGTAGTGCGGCCGTTCAGTCCTTCCGGAATGATCTGCACCTGGTCGCCGAGTGCCTTCTGCAGCACGCTCGGCCACCGATCTTCGTAGGCATGACGACCGATCGTTTCGGCGTTATAGCCCCATGTCAGCGAGTCGCCATAACACAGAACGGTCTTGGTCATTCATGCCTCCGTGTCGCGACCAGAGCGTGATGCCGAAAAGTGTAAGCGGTTTTCGGGCGACATCACGCTCTACCTATTTCATTCTAGAGCGGATTCAGATTTCAGGTCGACTCGACCTAAAATCATCCGGCTCTAAGCTCAGACGAGCATCCCCATCGGATTTTCGATGTAGCCCTTGAAGGCTGACAGCAGCTCGGCACCGAGCGCACCGTCGACGGCCCGATGGTCGGTCGACAGCGTGACACTCATCATGGTGGCGATGGCCATTTCACCCTTCTTGACGATCACACGCTGCTCGCCCGCGCCGACGGCCAGAATGGTCGCATGCGGCGGGTTGACGACGGCCGAGAAGTTCTTGACGCCCATCATGCCCATGTTGGACACGGCCGTCGTACCGCCCTGGTACTCCTCAGGCTTCAGCTTGCGTTCCTTGGCGCGCTTTCCATAGTCCTTCATCTCGTTGGAGATGGCAGACAACGTCTTCAGCTCGGCGCTGCGGATGATCGGCGTGATCAGGCCGCCAGGAATGGAAACGGCAACGCCGACATCGGAATGCTTGTGCTTGACCATGTTGCTGTCGGTCCAGGATACGTTGGCATCCGGAACGTCGCGCAGCGCCAGCGCCAAGGCCTTGATGACCATGTCGTTGACCGAAAGCTTATAGGCCGGTGCGCCATCCTTCGACTTCGGAGCCGAATCGTTGAGCTGCGTGCGGAGCGCCAGCAGTGCATCGAGTTCGCAATCGACCGAAACGTAGAAGTGCGGGATCGTCTGCTTGGATTCCTGCAGGCGCTTGGCAATCGTCTTGCGCATGCCGTCATGCGGCACGAGCTCGTAGGAACCGGGCTCGAACAGCTTGAGAACGGCATCATCAGACATGCCCTTCGCAGTGGCTGCGGCCGGCGCCTGCGCAGCAGCGGCAGGCTGGGCAGCGGGAGCAGCCGCCGGAGCGGCCTTGGCGACACCGCCGGAAACGGCAGCCTCGATGTCCTTCTTGACCACGCGGCCATGCGGGCCGGAGCCGACGAGCGCAGTCAGATCGATGCCGGATTCCTTGGCAAGACGGCGAGCGAGCGGCGAGGCGAAGGTGCGATGGCCATCCGTCGCAAGGGCGGCAGGCACGACCGGCGCGGGCTGTGCGGCCGGCGCGGATTGAGCCGGAGCCGTTTCCGCTTTCGATGCTGGTGCTGGCGCGGCAGGTGCTGGAGCCGAAGCGGCAGCGCCCGAGGCAGCGGCGGAGACATCTTCGCCTTCGCCGGCCAGAACCGCGATTAGCGCATTGACCTTGACGCCTTCGGTGCCAGCAGGAACGACGATCTTGGCAACCGTACCTTCATCGACGGCTTCGACTTCCATCGTCGCCTTGTCGGTCTCGATCTCGGCGATGATGTCACCGGACTTGATCTTATCGCCTTCCTTGACCAGCCACTTGGCGAGGTTACCCTCTTCCATGGTCGGCGAGAGGGCAGGCATAGTGATGTTGATAGGCATCGAAGAGCCCTCCCCTTATTTGTAGCAAACGGCTTTCACCGCATCGACCACTTCGCCGACATTCGGAAGCGCCAGCTTCTCGAGATTGGCAGCGTAGGGCATGGGCACATCCTTGCCAGCGATCGTCAGGATCGGCGCATCGAGATAATCGAAGGCCTGCTGCATGACGCGGGTGGCGATTTCCGTGCCGACGGAAGACTGCGGATAGCCTTCCTCGACGGTCACCAGGCGACCCGTCTTCTTGACGGATTCGATGATTGTCGGCAGGTCCATCGGGCGGATAGTGCGAAGGTCGATCAACTCGACATCGATGCCCTGGGCTTCCAGCTCGGCAACCGCCTTGGTGGCATAGGTCATGCCGATGCCGAAGGAGACGACCGTTGCGTCCTTGCCGGAACGATGGATGCGGGCCTTGCCGATCGGCAGAACGAAGTCGTCGAGCTTCGGCACGTCGAAGTGCTGGCCGTAGAGAATTTCGTTTTCAAGGAAGATGACCGGGTTCGGATCGCGGATTGCGGCCTTCAGCAGGCCCTTGGCGTCGGCTGCCGTATAGGGCATGACGACCTTAAGGCCCGGAATATGGCTGTACCAGGCAGCATAGTCCTGGCTGTGCTGGGCGGCGACGCGAGCAGCCGCGCCGTTCGGTCCGCGGAAGACGATCGGAGCGCCCATCTGGCCGCCGGACATATAAAGCGTCTTGGCGGCGGAATTGATGATCTGGTCGATCGCCTGCATTGCGAAGTTGAAGGTCATGAATTCGACGATCGGACGAAGACCGGCCATGGCGGCACCGACGCCGACGCCGGCAAAACCATGCTCGGTAATCGGGGTGTCGACAACGCGGCGGGGACCGAATTCCTGCAGCAGGCCCTGGGTAACCTTGTAGGCACCCTGATATTCGGCGACTTCTTCGCCCATGACGAACACGTCCGCATTGGCGCGCATTTCTTCGGCCATCGCATCGCGCAGCGCCTCACGCACCGTCATGGAGACCATTTCGGTGCCTGCGGGGATTTCCGGATCGTTCGGAACGGATGCCTTCGGCTCGGCCGGAACCGGTGCGGCAGCAGAGCCGGTATTTGTCGGCTTCTCTTCCTGGGCGACCTGGGGAGCAGCGACGGGAGCCGGCTGGGCGGCAGCCGGAGCAGCCGAAATCGCATCGGCCGATTCGCCATCCTGCAGCAGCACGGCGATCTTGGCGTTGACCTTGACGTTCTCCGTACCGGCCGGAACCAGCAGCTTGCCGATGACGCCTTCGTCGACGGCTTCCACTTCCATGGTGGCCTTGTCGGTCTCGATCTCGGCAATCACGTCACCGGAAGTAACCTTGTCGCCTTCCTGCTTGAGCCATTTGGAAAGAGTGCCCTCTTCCATCGTCGGAGACAGGGCGGGCATAAGAATATCGATGGGCATGGATCGTCCCTCCCCGATTAGAGCAGAATGTCAGTGTAGAGCTCGGATGCATCCGGCTCCGGATCGTTCTGGGCGAAATCGGCGCTGTCGGCGACGATGTCGCGGACATCCTTGTCTATCGCCTTCAGCTCGTCTTCCGACGCCCAGCCCTTTTCCAGAAGGCGGGCACGAACCTGCTCGATCGGGTCATGCTCGGAGCGCATCTTCTGCACTTCGTCCTTGGAACGATACTTGGCCGGGTCCGACATGGAATGGCCGCGGTAGCGATAGGTCAGCATTTCCAGGATGATCGGACCCTTGCCGGAGCGGCAATATTCGACAGCTTCGTCGGCGGCAGCCTTGACGGCGCGGACATCCATGCCATCGACCTGAATGCCGGGAATGCCGAAGGAGGAGCCGCGCTTGGAGAAGTCGGCCTGCGCGGTTGCGCGGGCCGTCGACGTGCCCATGGCATAACGGTTGTTCTCGATCACGTAGATCACCGGCAGCTTCCAGAGCTGCGCCATGTTGAAGCTTTCGGAGACCTGGCCCTGGTTGGCGGCGCCATCGCCGAAATAGGCGACGCTGACATTGTCATTGCCGCGATACCAGTTGGCGAAGCCGAGACCGGTGCCGAGCGAGACCTGCGCGCCGACGATACCGTGCCCGCCGTAGAAGTTCTTCTCCTTGGAGAACATATGCATGGAGCCGCCCTTCCCTCGGGAATAGCCGCCCCGGCGTCCGGTGAGCTCGGCCATGACGCCACGGGCGCTCATGCCGGTCGCCAGCATATGGCCGTGGTCGCGGTAGCCGGTGATGACCTGATCGCCTTCCTTCAGCGCCAGTTGCATGCCGACGACGACAGCTTCCTGGCCAATGTAGAGGTGACAGAAGCCGCCGATGAAGCCCATGCCGTAGAGCTGGCCGGCTTTCTCTTCGAAGCGGCGGATCAGGAGCATCTCACGATAGGCTTTGAGCTCCGCATCGCGGTCGAACTCCGCGATCGCACCGCCATTGGTATCTTTGGCAGGCTTGGATGTTGTCTTGCGGCTGGAAACGGACGCGGATTTTCGCGGCGCCATTCAACTCTCCCTATGTGAGTGGCCTCGTCATGTAGTGCCGCGTAACATAGGGAAGATTGCTCGCCACAGCAATGCTATAATTGCATGGCTCATATTCTTCGCAAGCGATTGATATGATTATAAAAAAGGCAATTAACCGAAAATCGGTTAATTACGACTATTTGTTGAAGATCACGATCTCGTCGGCCTTGGAGTAGGTCAGTTGATAGCGCGCATATTGGTCGAGCATATCCTTGTCCAGCGAACCATCGCTGAGCAAAGCTACTTCCTTTTCAAGGTGTTCGCGCTTGGCGACGAGATCGGCGAGTTCCTTGCTGCGATCGACGCGCAGCTTCTCAAAGACTTCGGTCGCCTTCAGACCGTAATCGCCGTGAACGCAGTGATAGCCGAAATAGCTCACGAAGGCGACAGTGATGGCGGGAAGAACGAAACGACCGAACTTTCTCTTCTTATGATATTTTGTCCACATACTCGCTCGCTCAAAACGCTCTGCCGAGAATGATCTTGAACCCAGCCGCACGACGGACTGCGAAATGGTTTCCGATAAGATCACGCTAAATCAAACATCCATGAGAACACTAGCCGCCAGAGATTAATCATCCGTTGACTCTGCCATTTTCCCAACAAAAAACCGCGCCCGGAGGCGCGGTTCAAGATCTGGAAATTGTTGGCCTATAAGGAGACTCGGATCGCTATCCGACGCCGATTAGGCCTTTCCGAAAATTCCGCGGATTTTCAGAGGTATGCACTATCAGCCGCGAAGGATGGAACGGCCGGCATATTGTGCCTGAGGGCCGAGCGCTTCTTCGATGCGGATGAGCTGGTTGTACTTGGCAAGACGATCGGAACGCGACAACGAGCCGGTCTTGATCTGACCGCAGTTGGTCGCAACGGCGAGGTCGGCAATGGTCGAATCTTCGGTTTCACCCGAACGGTGCGACATGACGGCGGTGTAATTAGCCTTGTGCGCGGTTTCGACGGCGTCGAGCGTTTCCGTCAGCGAGCCGATCTGGTTGACCTTGACGAGGATCGAGTTGGCAACGCCCATGTGGATGCCGTCGCGCAGACGAGCCGAGTTCGTAACGAACAGATCGTCGCCGACGAGCTGCGTCTTCTTGCCGGCCAGGTCGGTCAGGATTTTCCAGCCTTCCCAATCGTCTTCGGCCATGCCGTCTTCGATCGAGATGATCGGATATTTGGCGGCGAGTTCGGCAAGGTATTCGGCCATGGCGCCGGATTCCAGCGTGCGGCCCTCACCTTCGAGAACGTACTTGCCATCCTTGAAGAATTCCGTCGAAGCGCAGTCGAGGCCGAGAGCGATTTCCTCGCCCGGCTTGTAGCCGGCCTTTTCGATGGACTTCATGATGAAGTCGAGGGCTGCCGGGGCGCTGGAGAGGCCGGGCGCGAAGCCGCCTTCGTCGCCGACATTGGTGTTGTGGCCCTGCGAAGCCAGTTCCTTCTTCAGAACGTGGAAGACTTCCGAACCCATGCGCACCGCGTCACGGAGGGTATCTGCGCCAACCGGCAGGATCATGAATTCCTGGAAGTCGATCGGATTGTCGGCATGGGCGCCGCCGTTGATGATGTTCATCATCGGAACCGGCAGCAGGCGGGCGTGGGCGCCGCCGACATAGCGGTAGAGCGGCAGGTTGGCGCTCTGGGCAGCGGCCTTGGCGGTTGCGAGCGACACGCCGAGGATGGCATTGGCGCCGAGGCGCGACTTGTTCGGCGTACCGTCGAGCTCGATCATGATGTTGTCGATCTGGATCTGGTTTTCCGCGTCAATGCCGCCGATGGCATCGAAGATCTCGGTGTTGACGGCTTCGACGGCCTTCTCGACACCCTTGCCATGATAACGCTTGCCACCGTCGCGAACTTCGACGGCTTCATGTGCACCCGTTGACGCACCCGACGGAACCGCAGCGCGGCCCATGCTGCCATCTTCGAGGTACACATCGACTTCGACGGTGGGATTGCCACGACTGTCGAGAATCTCGCGGGCGATAATGTCGGTGATTGCGGTCATGATAGCTTCCTGCTCGCTGGTTATAAATCGATTGAAATCTGTCTTAGTCGAAGATGCGAAAATTACAATGCCGCTCCACATCCTCGATCGAGGCTCCTACAGGCCGCGTAGCGCAAGTTCATGTCAGCCTGTTGACCGCCTCCCATTTCTCAGGCCTTGGCGATCGCGTCAAAAGCCAGGAGCTTCTCGATAAGCCGCGGCATGTCCTTCAGGTACACCATGTTCGGACCATCGGACGGCGCATTGTCGGGATCCTCATGTGTTTCGACGAAGACGCCGGCGACGCCGACAGCGACCGCTGCGCGTGCCAGGGTTTCGACAAATCGGCGGTCTCCGCCGGTCGAACCTCCTTGCCCACCCGGCTGCTGTACCGAATGCGTCGCATCGAAAATCACCGGTGCGCCCATTGCTGCCATGATCGGCAGCGAGCGCATGTCGGAAACGAGCGTATTGTAACCGAAGGACGCGCCGCGCTCGCAGAGCAGGATATTCGGGTTGCCGCTGTCATTCAGCTTAGCGAGCACGTTCTTCATGTCCCAAGGCGCAAGGAACTGGCCTTTCTTGACGTTGATAACGCGGCCGGTCTTGGCGGCTGCGACAAGAAGGTCTGTCTGGCGCGACAGGAAAGCCGGGATCTGCAGAATATCGACCGTCTTGGCAACGATGGCGCACTGCTCTTCCGTATGAATGTCAGTCAAAACTGGAAAGCCGTATTCCTTTTTCAGATCGGCAAAGACTTCCAGCGCCATTTCCAGCCCAATGCCGCGCTTGCCCGAGAGCGACGTGCGGTTAGCCTTGTCGAAGGACGACTTGTAGACAAGGCCGATACCGAGCTTGTCGCAAAGTTCCTTCAATACGCCGGCGATCATGAAGGCGTGATCTCGGCTTTCCATCTGACAGGGGCCGGCAATCAGCGACAGCTTAGCGTTATTGGAAAACAGAACCTTGGATGCGCCCTCGCCGACGGTGATTTCGGAATTGGTGCTCATGCTATCTCCTCGAAGGCGAACAGCGCGCCCTGTCCGGGGGCGGGCTTTGCCAGAATACGATTGTTCTTACGCGTGTATGTGACGCCGTTAGCAGTCAAATGCGCCGATGTCACGGAAAGATCGCGCGTCTTGAAAAGGATTGCTTGCGCGCGAAGGCCGGGATCCTCCGCCGAAACCGGCAAATCGTAAAAGGCTTCCATGCCTTCCGGGGTCAGGACCTCGATCCTTGCATTGGCCGCATGGACAGTCAGGCCGAAGGAATGATCCGTGATCTTTGGTCCACCCACCGCCTGCTCGAAAAAGCCACGAAAAGCAGCCGGATTCAGCGTCGATACGGCAATTTTAGCGATGCCGGTCACGCCATTGGCATGCCGCTCCAACGAGCCGCGATCGGTCGGCAACGGATTGATGCGCTGGCAGCAGAAGGTGAAGAAATCCGGCGAGCGCAGATCGGCTGCGAAGGCCAGTCGGAAACCTGCCGTCACTTCCGAGCCATCCGGCATGCGCATCGGCCTTGCGAAATCCAGCATGTCACCAGCCGACATTGCGTTGGCCCGGAACCGCTCGTCATCGGCGGCCGCATCCTCCGTGCCGAAAACGATGGCCGAAAAACCTTCATTGCCGATGCGAAAACGGTAAGCTTGATCACGGGCGACGAAAACATTGCCTTCCGCCGCGCTCGCCTGACATTGCTCCCGGGACGCAACAGCCAAGGGTTCCAGATAGATGTTGTCGGAAAAGAAAACGCAGGCATTCTCCGTCCCGAAGGGGTGGCGGGCATCGGGAGCGACGGTAAAGCCGAGCTTGCCCAGCCAATCCCGCGCCACGTCGATATTGACTGTCGGCAGCACGAGATGATCGAGTGGATGTGGCAATGAGGTCATGGTCTCTCCCTTCATGCGTCCGCAGGTTTGCGCCCATCCGCCGCTCAATTCAAGATCAAAGCGCCACTGCACGACGCGATGCGAGCGCATGAACCCAGCGCATCAAAACGCATGAGAGAGATAGAAACGAAAACATGAGGGATCAAACGGCGAAAGGGACGATCAGGCCTCCTGCCGCAGACCACACTCCAGATGAGCCATATCTTTCGCCAACTTAGCGTAATGAGGTATATTGCAGGGTAGAACTCTTGCTTGCGGAAACGCAATAATTCGATCATCATAATATGATAATGGAACTGAGATGCAGTCTTAGGGGAATGATCGCGGTAAGGGTGGTCTCGACGACATTCCCGATTGGCGGCAAACAAAAATGCGCATTCTTCCATTTTGGATTGTCCAAAGCTAACGCAACTCACAATCCGATCTCGGAAACAGAAGGACGGCCTGCCGTTACTTCGATTTTTACGGCAGTACTTCGTCCGATTTGTCGAATGCCTGGGGGAAGGCATACGTTCGATGTCCGTCGAGGGGGCGCCCATACGCGCGGTGTTGTGGCTAGTGGCATGTCTTGGCCTTGCCATGGCGGGATGCGCCGGGCATGCCAAGGGAGTTATGAAGCCGGTCGCATTGTCGACCGCCATTCCACACAGCTCCACCGTTGACATGCTGGTTGCGACCAGCCGCGCGCCGTCGGGTGATCCGAATACGCTTTTTTCCGGCGAGCGGAGCCCGCGGCCATATCTGACCGACATCGCTATCTCGATACCACCGAATCGCAAACCCGGAACCCTGCAATGGCCGAAGAAATTGCCGCCGGATCCAAAGACGGACTTTGCGGTAACCCGGGTTCACGAACTGCATTCCATCGCGGAAGGTCGCGCTTGGTTCAGCCAGCATACCGTCGACGGAAAGGTGCTGGTCTTCGTTCATGGCTTCAACAACAGATACGAGGATTCCGTCTTCAGGCTCGCGCAGATCGTGCACGATTCAGACGCCCATGTGACGCCGATGCTCTTTACCTGGCCGTCACGCGCCAGGCTTCTCGATTATAACTATGATAAAGAGAGCACGAATTATTCGCGAACGGCGCTTGAGACAGCCCTTCGAACCCTGTCAAGCGATCCCGATGTCAAAGACATCACCATCATGGCGCACTCCATGGGCACCTGGCTCGCCATGGAGGCGTTGCGCCAGATGGGCATCCGGGACGGCCGCGTGAACCCGAAGATCCGCAACGTCATCCTGGCATCGCCGGATATCGACATCGACGTTTTCGCGAAACAGTTCGTTGAGATGGGTGCGCCGCGGCCAAAGTTCACGATCTTCGTTTCCCAGGACGACCGGGCGCTGGCGGTCTCCCGGCTGATATCGGGCGATGTCTATCGCCTGGGCGCCATCAATCCGGCCGACGAACCCTATCGCACCAAGCTCGAACGCGCCGGGATTACCGCGATCGATCTTACCAAGGTGAAAACGGGAGACAGCCTCAATCACGGAAAATTCGCGGAAAGCCCGGAGATCGTCAAGCTGATCGGCACCCGCCTGGTCGCCGGGCAGCCGCTCACCGATTCCGACATAAAGCTGAGCGACGACATCACCGCTGTGATTGCCGGAACGGTCAAGAGCGTTGGCACGGTCGCTGCCAAGACGGTGGCTGCACCCGTCACCGCGATCGAAAACGGCAAGACAACCGAGCCCAAAGGTCCCGATATCGAAGACACGTTGAAAAGCGACCCCCAGCAGCGTGAGCTAACGAATTGAACGGCTGAGATCGGCAGGAGGCAATTGATGACTTCCCTTACGAATGAACCGGTTTCGAGGTTGTCCCAATGTTTCGTGGATTGATCCCTGCTGCTTTCGTTCTCCTATTCGTGGCCATCGCGCCGCAACTGTGCCAGGCGCAGGTTGCCGAAACGACCCCTGCAGCACCGCCCGCAAAAGTGTCCGAATTGCTTCGCTTGATGAATGATCCGGAGCTGCGCCAGTGGCTGGAAAAGCGGCAGGCGGCTGAGCAGCCAGCCGCAGCTACAGCGACGGCGACATTGATCGAAACCGGAGAGGCTCGCACGCGGGCGCGATATCAGGCGCTGCGGGCAGCGATCCCAAATGTCACTGTGCAGCTCACCGACGCAACGCGCAGGGTGCGCGAGCAAGCAAGGGAGAACGGTTTTGCGCCCGCGTTCGTCATGCTCACCGCATTGATCTGCGTCGGTCTTGTTGGGGAATGGTTTTTCAAAAAAGCCGTCCTCAAAGCGCGATTTCAGAATCCTCTTGTCGCCCATACGATCGGGGGATTCGGGCCATGGATCACTTTCACCCTCGTCAGCTCCGCCATTTTCCTGGCCATCGACTGGCCGCCGCTTCTGCATGTGGTGGTCCTGTTTTATCTGCTGGCCTTCATCGCCGCTCGCCTCGTGTTTGCCTTCTGCAAGCTATCGAGGGACGCAGGCGCTCTGTCGCCTTTCAGCTATCGTAGGGCCTGTCTCTTCATCGCCGTTCTGGCCATAGCCGGCGCAACGACATCGCTGACCGAGCCGCTCTCCATCGACCGAGATGTCGGCACCGTCATTTCCCACGGTTTCTCCATTCTCCTGTTGCTGATCGCGCTCGAAGCCGTATGGCGGCGACCAGGTCATGCAACAGCCGCCAGACAGCTTGCGCTTATGAACACCCTCTATTCAGTCTACGCAATCTGCCTCTGGCTTCTCTGGGTGGCCAACTTCCTCGGCCTTTTCTGGCTTGGCGTCTATGCCGTTATTCTTCCGGGACTGCTGTCCGCGGTTGGACGAACAGCAGAGGCATTCGCTAAGGGACGATGGCCCGGCGACAACAAGAACAGCGCCCGCATGGTGCTGGCCGTTCGCGGCGCGCGGGCGATCGTCATCGCAGCCGCGGTCGCCTGGATCACAGTCATCTGGCACTATGATCCCAACATTCTCGCTCGAGAAAATCCGGCAATCGACGCCGCCGTTCGCGGTGCGCTGAAGAGCGTCGTCATCCTGATCTTAGCCGATCTCTGCTGGCAATTGTCGAAGGCATTCATTGACGAGAGATTGAGTGTTGCCGATCACGACGCATCCTCGCTGTCGGCGGAAGCCGCGCGCGCGGGCCGTCTTCGCACCCTGCTGCCGATCTTTCGCAACGCGCTTGCAGCCATCGTCATCGCGGCCGCCGTCCTTACCGTGCTGTCCGAAATGGGCGTGCAGATCGGACCACTGATTGCAGGCGCCGGAATATTCGGCGTTGCGATAGGCTTCGGCTCGCAAACGCTCGTCAAGGATATCGTCAGCGGCATTTTCTACCTCATGGACGATGCCTTCCGTGTTGGCGAATACATTCAGAGCGGCAGTTACAAGGGAACGGTGGAATCCTTCAGCCTGCGTTCCGTCAGGCTTCGGCATCATCGCGGTCCGGTGTTCACGGTTCCATTCGGCGAACTGGGCGCCGTTCAGAACATGAGCCGCGACTGGGCGATCGACAAATTCCTGCTGCGGGTTCCCTTCAACACCGACGTGGCCAAGGCGAAAAAGATCGCGAAGCAAATCGGAGAGCAGCTGAAGGAAGATCCGGAAATCGGGCCGCAAATCCTCGAGACCCTGAAAATGAAGGGCGTCGAACAGATCGGCGACTTCGGTATCGAACTGAGCTTTGCCTTCACCGTCCTTCCCGGTCGGCAAACCTACATCCGGCGGCAAGCCTATACCATGATCCGCGACGCCTTCATGGAAAACGGTATCGAATTCGCTCAGCCGACTGTCCAAGTGGGCGGGGAGGAGAAATCCGACGTCGCTGCCGCCGCTTTGACGATGCACAAAAAGAGAACCGCTGAACAGATGCCACAATCGCCGGCGCCACCGACGTGAAACATTCGCGTGAGATCGGCCCCCTCGCTCACACTGAGGCGCTTCCTCGGCGAAGCAACTCCCCGAACCTGATAGCGGACAACGTTGGATAGGAAGGAGATCAAGCGTGCTGAACGACCAGCTAACGTCTGCTGCCGCACACGTTATTCAAATAGCGCTGACGCCGGTCTTTTTGCTGGCCGGCACTGCCGGGTGTCTGAATGTCTTCTCGGCCAGGCTCGCTCGCGTCTCCGACCGGGTCAACAGCCTTTTCGAACGGGTGACCTCGGAGGACCCGGATGAAACGCGATTGCTGCAACTCTACTATCTGCGGCGGCGAACATTGGCGCTCGAGATTGCTGTCCTGCTCGGCACGGCATCCGGTGTGTGCACATGCCTTGCGACGCTCGGCCTCATGAGCGGAGCGATTCGCCAGCAATTCCGCGAGCAGATGCTGCTCTGGTTCTTCGGCCTTGCCGTCATCGCGCTCATGGGCGCTTTTGTGGCCTTCCTCTTCGAAATGATTCTGGCTGGGCACAGCATGCTGAGGCAGATCGCAAACGATCGCACCTTGCTCGAACATAGGCACAGGAGTTCGAGAAAGGAATCAACCTATTGAAATCAGGTCCAATTTACTAGTGACTGCGCCAGTCTCAGCCGCTCTGAAATCCGATCTTCCTTGCCTAATCTGCAGCTTGCTCTCCATCGTTCGTAGAGCATCGTCCTCCAAAGAGCTTATTGAGCAAACAACGCGGCTTTTCATTGCTTTTGGGATGGGTCGCTTCCGACCGGCGAAATTTTACGCTGCGAGTTTTCGCATATATTTCCGCCGCTTAGCGCGTAGACATCGGGAAAATCCATCCGGCCAGGACTTGTTATGTTCCCGTTTATTTGATGCGCTTACAAAATCTTCACCAAAATTTAAGGGCTTGCGGAACACATATGGAACATATAGTGTTCGTTCTGGATTTGTTTCACGACGCCTTCTCAGTCCCGAGGTTCAAAACGATGTTGACGCGCAAGCAGCAGGAACTGCTTCTCTTCATTCACGAGCGCATGAAGGAGTCCGGTGTTCCGCCATCTTTCGATGAGATGAAAGATGCGCTGGACCTTGCGTCCAAGTCCGGCATTCACCGTCTCATCACAGCTTTGGAAGAGCGCGGCTTCATACGCCGCCTCCCGAACCGGGCCCGGGCACTGGAGGTCATCAAGCTGCCGGAGGCCTATAGCCCGAGCCTACAGCCGCGCCGCGGCTTTTCGCCAAGCGTCATCGAGGGCAGCCTTGGCAAGCCGCAGCTTGTGCCGCCACCCGCTCCCAGCAGGCCAGTGAATGAGGAAAACAACAGTTCGGTCTCGGTCCCTGTCATGGGCCGCATCGCCGCCGGCGTTCCGATCTCGGCCATCCAGAACAATACCCACGACATCACCGTTCCCGCCGACATGCTTGGCTCCGGCGAGCACTATGCGCTGGAGGTCAAGGGTGACTCGATGATCGATGCCGGCATCTTCGACGGCGATACCGTCATTATCCGCAATGCCACGACTGCCAATCCTGGCGACATCGTCGTTGCTCTCGTCGATGATGAGGAGGCGACGTTGAAGCGGTTTCGTCGCAAGGGCGCCTCGATCGCGCTTGAAGCGGCGAACCCTGCTTACGAGACCCGCATCTTCGGGCCGGATCGTGTGAAGGTGCAAGGCAAGCTTGTCGGCCTCATTCGCCGCTATCACTGACCGGTGACACCCGTGCGATCGGCGCTCCGAAAGTGCCCGTTCGCCAGTCATAGGCGCGATGAAGGCTCCATGGCCGCGTCAGATTGTCGAACGCAGTCGTTATTGCTGGTTTGTCGGCGCTGAGGTTCATTTCGATAGCTCCCGTCCGGCGTAGCGTTGCGCCGGTAAAAAGCATCGCGCCGGAGCGGCAGCGATCCAGACGCAGCCGTACGGGAGTGACGACAATATTGGCAGTGTCGCAGGCCGCAGCGAGATAGGCAGCGTCTTCAATGGTGACAAGCATCTCACCATTCTCCAGCATTGCCACGCACCACGCACCTTTCTGGCAGGCGAAGCCGCCCTGCCCGGCATCGTCCAGTGCAGCATCCATCGCCTTTCGAACTGCGCTCTGTTCTTCGGAACTCAGGCGGCGATGCTTGTCCGATTTGCTGATTTTAGGGAGCTGGCTGTCGGGCGGAAGCATCATCGGCGGTTGCTGCTCAGTGATCGCCAGGGCTCTTTGCCACTGCCCGAAGATGAAATCGGGCGGTTTTTCACGATTGGTCGTCAACGCACCATTGCGCAGCAAGGCGACCAGCGTGCCATCCTCGGAGATCATCAGATCGGGTTTTGGGACACCGGGGCTGAGGGTCACGACGGCGACCGAACCGAGGATCACAAGCGCACCCGCATGCCGCAATCGTGTTTTCAGCAAGGTCATCAGCAAGAAGCCGGTTATGACCGTCGGAAACAGCCAGACCGGTAGCCGGCCAAAAGGAATATTGCCACCCCAAGCGGCGACCGTTTTGGCAATGGCGATGACGACATCAAGTCCCGCGCCGGTGACCTGCCAGAATGGAGCATCGACGCCAAATGGCATCAGCATCGTAGCCGCCATGCCAAATGGCATGATGATAAAGGAGACGACCGGCATCGCCGCCAGATTGGCGAGAAGACCATATGTCGCCAATCGGTGAAAATGTTCTATCGAGAAGATAGCGGTCGATGCGCCGCCGATAAAGGAAGTCGACAATATGCCTCCGAAGAAGCGCGAGACCAAGAGCAGCGGACGCATGAGCCGGAACCGGGAGAGAATGCTCTCCCGATGCGGTCTTTTCGTCCAGAGCGAATAACCGGACACCAGTGCCAACGTCGCCGCGTAAGACATCTGAAAACTTGGACCGAGTGCCTGCGACGGCGACAGAATGAGGATGACGATCGCTGACAGCGCCACATTGCGAAGGCTGAGGGATGGCCGATCGAAGAGCACGGCGACCAGCATGATCGCCATCATGATGAAAGCGCGCTCTGCCGATACCCCGAAGCCGGAAATGAGATAATAGGCCGTCACCGTGATCAACGCGCCGAAGGCTGCGATCTTCTTCGTTGGCCAAGCCTGTGCCACGCCGAAAAACAGGCTGAGAGCATAGCGCAGGCCGACATAGAAGATGCCTGCGGAGAGCGCCATGTTCAGACCGGAGATAGCGATGATATGCGCAAGACCAGACGTCCGCAGCGCTTCCGTCGTCTCATCCGATATCGCCCGTCTCTCGTCGGTGACAAGCGACGCCGCAAACGCGCCGGTATCGCCGGGCAGAAGTGTCCTGATCCTGTCGCCGATGCTGCTGCGCAAACGCGCAAGCCAGATATCCGCCTTGTCGAGAATCGACCCTTGAACGGCATCACCGGCTGGTGACAATAGCGTCGGCGTCCCATAGGCAAAGCCATTCGCGCCGGTGCCATCGAAATAGGCGCTGAAGGCGAAATCGTTGAGACCGGGCAAGGCGGGTCCGGCCGGCGGCGTCAGCCGCGCCTTGCCCTGGATGCGATCGCCGAGTTCAAAAGGTTGGAGCTGCTTGCGCACGAAAATGGTGACCTGCGCCGGCGGCCGGCGAATGGCCGGTTTTTCCGTTGCCTCCAGGGCAACGACATAGCGCCAACGCCCTTTGTCATCGGCCTCGCGACGTTCGATCCGCCCCGTGATGGTGGTCGTCACCGCAGAGTCGAGCATCACCGTCGATGCCCGCCAGCTTTCGCATTGCGCCAGAGCCATGCCCGAGAACACCAGCATGCCGGCAAACAGCAAATGCCGCAGCACTCGCCCCGCCTCCTGCTGGA
The DNA here is from genome assembly GCF_029714285.1 of Rhizobium sp. CB3090. NCBI lineage: Bacteria > Pseudomonadati > Pseudomonadota > Alphaproteobacteria > Hyphomicrobiales > Rhizobiaceae > Rhizobium > Rhizobium sp. CB3090. The sequence goes on along the minus strand of NZ_CP121662.1, from coordinate 1,309,427 downwards.
GAAAAAAAGCGGCTGCGAAGATAAGGAGAGCGGTAAAAACAGCCTGCGGCGGGGGATCGGCTCCGACGGAGAACCAGAAGATCGCACCGACGCCGATATAGACCGGCGCGAACAGCATCGCGCGACCATACGCCGCCTCTTCTTCGACCAAATGGTAAATGCCGAGTCTGATGCTGCCTGCCGCAAGGCGAAAACGAGCAAGTAGCGCAGCCTGGTCCTGTGTCCGCTCCGGCTGCGTCGCTTTGAGACGGGAGACAGCAGCTTCGATGCCACGCTCGCGCTCGGCAACCGCAGTAAACTCCCTACTCTCCACCTGCGGATCCGGTGCCTCTAAATTAGGCATACACTCCAACGCCCACGCAAAACTACAGCTCTTGCGAGAGTTTTGCCGTCACCATCAGGTGAATTCAACTGAAATCGGCTTAATCTCCAACAAATGACGCCATTTCACGTTAGCGCAAAACGAGCCTGTCTACCGCAGTGCCCAAAAGTTGATGCCGCAATGCACAAATAGGCGTAACGATAACTTGGCATTAGGCTCTGGATCATATAGCTAATCGTTAGTCGCTTAACCCTTTGGCGCTTTTTAAGGCGTCAATCCCGCCAAATCTTGGAGGATCAGCATGACGGAACAAAGCGCGAAACTAACTTGGGGTGAAAAGACGGTGGATTTGCCGGTCAAGACCGGAACCATCGGCCCAAGTGTCATTGATATTGGTGCCCTTTATAAGAACACCTCCACTTTCACCTATGATCCTGGCTTCACTTCCACCGCGTCGTGCGAGTCCAGAATCACCTTTATTGATGGCGACGAAGGCGTTCTGCTGCATCGCGGTTATCCGATCGAACAGCTTGCTGAACACGGCGATTTCCTCGAAGTCTGTTACCTGCTGCTTTACGGCGAATTGCCGACCGCAGCCCAGAAGAAAGACTTCGACTACCGGGTCGTGCACCACACCATGGTGCATGAGCAAATGTCCCGTTTCTTCACCGGCTTCCGCCGCGATGCGCATCCGATGGCCGTCATGTGCGGCTGCGTCGGCGCTCTGTCGGCCTTCTATCACGACTCCACCGATATCACCGATCCGCATCAGCGCATGGTCGCGAGCCTGCGCATGATCGCCAAGATGCCGACGCTCGCCGCCATGGCCTTCAAGTACCATATCGGCCAGCCCTTCGTTTACCCGAAGAACGATCTCGACTATGCGTCGAACTTCCTGCGCATGTGCTTTGCCGTGCCCTGCGAGGAATATGTGGTCAATCCGGTGCTTGCCCGCGCCATGGATCGCATCTTCATCCTGCATGCGGATCATGAGCAGAACGCGTCCACATCGACGGTTCGCCTCGCCGGTTCTTCCGGCGCCAATCCCTTCGCTTGCATCGCCGCCGGCATTGCATGCCTCTGGGGCCCGGCCCATGGCGGCGCCAACGAAGCTGCGCTCAACATGCTGACGGAAATCGGCACGGTCGACCGCATTCCGGAATATATCGCCCGCGCCAAGGACAAGAACGATCCGTTCCGCCTGATGGGCTTCGGCCATCGCGTCTACAAGAACTACGATCCGCGCGCCAAGATCATGCAGAAGACGGCGCACGAGGTTCTCGGCGAACTCGGCATCAAGGACGATCCGCTGCTCGACATCGCGATCGAACTGGAGCGTATTGCGCTGACCGATGACTATTTCATCGAGAAGAAGCTTTACCCGAACGTCGACTTCTATTCCGGCATCACGCTGAAGGCTCTGGGCTTCCCCACGACCATGTTCACGGTGCTGTTTGCTCTCGCCCGCACCGTCGGCTGGATCGCCCAGTGGAACGAGATGATCGAAGATCCGGACCAGCGTATCGGCCGCCCGCGCCAGCTCTACACCGGCGCACCGAACCGCGAATACGTTCCGGTTTCCAAGCGTTAAGCCGAAAAGCAGCCAACAAAAAACCCGGTCAGTTCAAATGGCCGGGTTTTTTCTTGGACAAGACATCGAGAACGATCGCCGCCGCCTTTTCGCCGGGCGGCTCTTCGGTCTGCATTCGATGCCAGACCAGATCATAACCCTGGAGCATGGCTGCCCGCTCCGGCGTATTGTTCGACAGGCGCTCCATGTAGCGCGCCAGCAGGCCGGGCCGCAGAACATCGTTGATCAGCTCGGGCAGGATCGCATAATCCGCAATGAGGTTCGGCAAAGCGGCTGTCCAGGTCTTGATGCGCGACATCACAAACCGGGCGAGCCATTCGGTCTTATAGGTCGAGACAACGGGAACACCGGCAAGTCCTAATTCCAGGATCACCGTGCCCGAAGCCGCCATCGCCGCATCCGCGTCCGCAAAAGCGTTCCACTTGGCATCCTGGCCCACGAAGACATCAGGCTTGATGCTCCAGTTTTCAAGAAGCGAGCGCACCAAGGCCTCCTGCCGTGGAACGGTCGGCAGTACATAACGAACGTGATCGTTTCGCCGGCTAAATTCCAGCACCGCCTGCTCGAAAACCGGCAGAAGCTGACGGATTTCCGAGGAGCGCGAACCGGGAAGCAAGAGGATCGTCTTTTCGCCATCGGCCGCACTGAGCGCGCGAAGCGCACGCCGGCGACGAACTTCCAGCAGGTTCGGATCCACAGTCAGGCGATGGCCGACATAGGTCGTAGCCGGCCCTGCCAGCCGCTGCATTGCCGCCGGCTCGAAGGGTAAGATGGCGAGGACGTGATCGACATAGGCGAGCATTTTCTGCGCGCGATATTCTTTCCATGCCCATACGCTGGGGCAGACATAGTCGACTACCGGCAGGTTCGGTAGCGCAGCGCGGACCTTCTTGGCGACGCGATGGGTGAAATCCGGACTGTCTATGATGAGGAGCACGTCAGGTTTCGCCGCGATGATGGCGTCCGCGGTTTGGCGCATGCGAGCCAGCAGTTTCGGCAAGCGCTTAATGACCTGCGCAAAACCCATGATCGACAGTTCGGAATAATCGAAAAGCGAATGCAAGCCCTGCGCTTCCAGAGCGTCGCCACCAACGCCTATCAACTCCACAGGCCCATCGTAACGTCGCTTCAATGCAGCGACGAGGTCGCCGCCAAGCAGATCGCCCGAGACTTCACCGGCGACGACAGCGACTTTCAATGGCGCGCCGCTCACATGAAGCCCTCCGCGCTCAGGCCTCGGTCGATGCCGCAAACGAAAAGCCCGGCTTCGTCGGCAGCCGCAATGACGGCTTCGCGCTCCAGAACCAGCGCCCTGCCCGCCTCGACGGCGACGCCGGCAAGGCCGGCCTTCTTGGCATTGAGCACGGTCGAGACACCGATCGACGGCAAATCGGCACGCACGTCCTGCTGCGGTTTGCAAAGCTTCACCAACACGCCACGACGGCGCTTCGATATGCGCCCCTCCGCTCGCAAACCTGCGACGCGTTCGATCATCTTGTCCGTGCCCTCAGCGCCTTCCAGTGCAACGACCCGGCCGCCGACGCTGACGGCACCCTGCCCGACATCCAGCAATCCCAGCGCAATGGCGGCCTTTGCACCTTGCGCGATATCGCGCAGGTCCTCCTCCGACGGCGAGAAACGGCCAAGCGGCCCGGTGGTTGCCAGCAGATCCGGTGCGATCTCATGCGCACCGACGACGCGGACACCGCCAGCCTCGATCAGGCGGATCACCATCTGCAGCACGGCATTGTCACCGCCGGAAAGAAGAGTGCGGATGGTCGACGGCAATTCCTTGATCACGCGCCAGGTCGGGCGCACATCGCGCCACGGCGGGCGGCGCGCGACACCGCCGGACATGACGACCCGGTCGACCCCGTAGCGGCGGAACATGGCTTCCAGGCCAGCAAAATTGCCGACGCCGAGATTGGCATGATCGAAAGCGGACCAGTCGCGGTCCGCCTCGTCCGTCAGTGCTATGATAACGGGATTTTCCCCTGCCTGGCGGGCGGCATCGGCGACATAGGCCGGCAAAAAGCCGCTGCCTGCGATGATCGCCAGCCTGCCCATGTGGTTTTTACCGCTCGCGGCCACCTCAGCCCTTACCGCGATTGGGCGACGACAAGGCGCGATCGCTGTCGGCGGCGATGAAATCGAGGATCTCGATCACTTCCTTGCATTCAGCATATTCATCGCGGATCGCTGCCGCATTGTCGCGGATCGAGCCTTCGCCTTCGAAAATGCTCTTATAGGCGCGGCGAACCGTATGGATGACCGAACGCTCAATGCCGGCGCGGGTCATGCCGACAATGTTCAAACCCGAAAGCACGCCCGGATTTCCGTTCAGCATGCCATAGGGAATGACATCATAGCTCGCGGCCGAGAGACCACCGATGAAGGCTTGGCGGCCGATACGGGTAAACTGATGCACCGCGCAGCCGCCGCCGAGGATGGCGCGGTCTTCAACGGTGACGTGCCCGGCCAGCATGACGTTGTTCGACATGATGACATTGTTGCCGACGCGACAATCATGGGCGACGTGCGAATTGGCAAGAAACAGGTTGTTGTTACCGACGATGGTCTTGCCGCCGTAGTCAGCCGTGCCGGTATTGATCGTCACGCCTTCGCGGATCGTGCAATTCTCGCCGACGTCCAGCGTGGTCTCTTCGCCGCCGTGATGCACGCTTTGCGGATCGCCGCCGACCACCGCCATGGGAAATATCTTTGTGCCCTTGCCGATCGTCGTCCGGCCGGTCACTACAACATGCGTCAGGAGCTGGACGGCATCATGCAGCACGACCTTGGGGCCGACATGGCAGAACGGACCGACGACCACGTTCTCGCCGATGACCGCTCCGTCCTCGACGACCGCGAGCTTATGAATGCGAGCGCTTTTTGCGATGCTGCTCATGCCTGCTCTTGGTCCTTCCGTACGATCATCGCGCCGATATCGGCCTCCGCAACCAGCGAACCATCGACCTTGGCGTCGCAATGAAACTTCCAGATCGTGCCGCGCTGCTTCAGCTTGACGACATGAAATTCAACACGGTCGCCGGGCACGACGGGCTTGCGGAAACGGGCGTTGTCGATCGTCATGAAGTAGACGAGATTGCCGCCGATTCCATCCTTGCGAGCACAGATCGCACCGGCCGTCTGCGCCATGCCTTCGATCAGCAGTACGCCCGGCATGATCGGGGATCCCGGGAAGTGGCCGGTGAATTGCGGTTCGTTGGCCGTGACGTTCTTGATGCCGATGGCGGAATTATCGCTATCGATCTCAATGATCTTGTCGACCATGAGGAAGGGATAGCGATGCGGCAAAAGCTTCATGATTTCGATGACGTCCGCCGACGACAGCGACGTCTTGGCTTCTTCAGTCATGCTCCGCACTCCCGTCCTTCTTTTCTCTGGCTCCTGACCGCTTTGCGATCTCCGCCGACTCTCTCAGAAAATCCCACAACGGCCGCGCCGGAAGACCTGCATACCGCTCACCCGCCGGAATGCTGTTCATCACGCCGCTCTTGGCGCCGATCTGAACGCCGTCGCCGATATGAATATGGCCGTTCAAGCCTGCCTGACCACCGATCTGCACGCCGTCGCCGATTACCGTACTGCCGGCGATGCCGACCTGGCTGACGATGGCGCAGTGGCGGCCGATGCGGACGTTATGTCCGATCTGCACTTGATTGTCGATCTTCGTGCCTTCGCCAATGACCGTATCATCCATGGTGCCGCGATCGATCGTGGTATTAGCGCCGATCTCGACATTATCCTGAATGATGACGCGGCCAATCTGCACGATCTTCACCATGCCGCGCGGTCCCGGCGCATAACCAAATCCATCCTGGCCGATGCGCGCGCCATTGTGGATGATAACGCCATTACCGAGATAGGAGCAAAGCACGCTCGCGCCGCCGCTGATCGTGCAATTGCGCCCGATCTTGACGCCCGGCCCGATCATTGCGCCGGCTCCGATGCGCGTGCCCTCGCCGATCTCAGCGCCAGCTCCGATGACTGCGCACGGCTCGACACCGACATTCGCTTCAAGCTTGGCGGTCGGATCGATGAAAGCCGCCGGCGAAATCTGCGTCGGCGTCGATGTCAGCGCAACCGGACGCATGGCCTGCGGATGCAGCAAAGCACCCGCCAGCGCGAAATCCGTATGCGGCTTTCTGGAAAGGAGAACCGGGATATGCGCGGGAACGAAAGACTTCAGCGCCGGCAAGCAAATGATTGCCGAAGCCCGACAGGTCTCCAGTTCCGCACGATTCTTCCGAGAGAGAATATAGCAAACGTCGCCTTCGCCAGCCCGATAGACGGGAGCGATGGACTTGATGACGACGCCGGCCGCGGCCTCGTCAACAAGCTCCGCCCCAAGATATTCGGCCAGCGCGCGGAGGCTGACGCCATCATGGGGCGGGAAAAAACCGATATGTTCCATAAGCACCAGCTCCAGAACGGTGTTAAGCCCGCAGTTCTGGGCTGCCGATATCAGAACTGGTTGGCAATGCCAAACCGGAAATTCTCGGTCTTGTCGTAGTCTTCCTTGAGAACCGGCACAGCATAGTCAACACGGATGACACCGAAGGGCGACGACCAGATCAGGCCTGCACCCAGCGAAGCACGGATCGAGCTGTCGTTGTGCAACACGTCACCAAAGAGATCCGCCTTGTTGCCATAGAGCGTACCTGCGTCGGCAAAGGCTGCGACGCGCAGACCGATATCCTGCGGAACGCCCGGCATCGGCATGCTTGCTTCAGCCGAAGCCGTGAAGTAGGTCGTGCCGCCCAGCGCATCGCCATGCGACGAACGCGGACCGATACCGGCATTTTCGAAGCCGCGAATTTCACGACCGCCAAGCGTGAACTGATCGAAGACGTTCAGGTGATCGCCTGTCGGCATGACATAGCCAGCACCAACCGTCAGCGAACCGATGATGTCAGCTTCGTCACTGATCATCTTGTAGTAACGCGCCTTGCCGCTCAGCTTATAGAAGTCGGAGTCACCACCCAGACCTGCATATTCATGCGTGAACTTGGCAATGATACCTTCACGCGGCAGATTCTGATCATCCAGCGTGTTGTAGGTGAAGGTCTGCGAAACCGTCGACTGAACCCATGGACTATTGTTCACGAGATTCAGATAGGGAGCAGACAGATTGTTCTCCCAGTCGTTGGTACCGTCGTATTGGAGACGCTTATAATTGTAGCGCAGGGTCGTCGCGAAGTTCTCGGTGATCGGCGCAGTGACGCGCAGCGAGAAGCCCTCTTCCGAATAATCGTAGAAATCGTCGCTCGACGTCTGGTTCCGGAAGATGTCAAAGCCGGCAGCCAGACGATAGCCGAGGAAATAAGGCTCGGTGAACGAGATGTTGTAGGTACGATTGCCTTCCGTACCGGCACCCGCAGCGATACGGATGTACTGACCGCGACCAAGGAAGTTCTTTTCTTCGACCGAAGCTTCCAGCAGAAGGCCGCCATTGTTGCCGACAGCGTAACCGGCGCCGATACCGAACGAGCCGGTCGGCTGGTCTTCGACGTTGACGATCACGACGACGCGGTCCGGGGCGCTGCCCTGGGCGGTGCTGATGTCAACCTTGGTGAAGTAGCCGAGGGCGTCGAGGCGACGCTTGGCGCGGGTGATCATTTCCTGATTGAAGGCATCGCCTTCATTGATGTCGAACTCGCGGCGAATGACGTAATCGCGCGTGCGGGTGTTGCCGCGGATCTCGATGCGCTCGACATAGGCGCGCTCGCCCTGGTCGACCAGATATTCGATACCGATCGTGTGGCCGGTCAGGTCACGATTGCCGCGTGGCGTGATGCGGGCAAACGGATAGCCGGCCGCAGCAACGCGCTTGGAAATGTTTTCGATCGAGGTCTGGATGTCCTTGGCGCTGTAGACATCGCCCTTGTGCGTGATGACCAGGCTCTTCAGGTCATCCGCATTGATACCCTCGACTGTCGAAACGACATTGATGTCGCCATAGGTATAGCGCGGACCTTCATCGACATTGAAGTTCAGCGTGTATTCGTTGGACTGCTCGTTCAGCGTCGCATCGGCACTGACGATGCGGAAGTCGGCATATCCGTGATTGTAATAGAACTGACGCAGCGCATCCTGGTCCGCCTGCTGGCGTTCCGGGCTATAAACGTCCTTGCGGGTCAGGAACGACATGAAGTTCGTCTTCTTGGTGCTGATAACCGAAGCGAGACGGCCGCTGCTATAGGCCTGATTGCCCGAGAAATTGATCTTGTCGATCTTGGTGCGATCACCTTCGTTGATGACGAAGGCCACATTGATGCGGCCCTGCGCGACCGGCACGGTCTGCGTCGTCACCTGGACTTCATTACGGCCGATTGCGGCGTAAGCATCCTTGATGGTCTTGATGTCGGCCTGGATCTGGGTTTCGCTGTAAGGGCCAGCCGCATGGGTCTGGACGATGCCCTGAAGCTTGTCGTCCTTGATCTTGTGGTTGCCGTTGAAAACCACGGCGTTGATCAACTGGTTTTCCTTGACGGAAATGACCAGCGTGCTGCCGGAGACGGTCACGTGTACATCGGAGAAATATCCGGTGGCATAAAGCTGCTTTACCGAATTATCGATGTCCGCTGGCGAGAAGCTCTTGCCGGGCTTGATCGTGATATTGTCGCGAACAGCATCTGCACCAACGCGTTCAGCTCCTCTGACATCAACCCGCTGGATGACAGCGGCTTCTGCGACTGAGGCAGAAGCAAGGGTGATAACACCAGCGCCCGACGCAACAACACCAGCAGACAGCGCTACCGCCGACACTGCGTTCAAAAATCTTGAACCAGCCTTCATTTTCACTTCTTACCTTTTTTCAGTCGTCCCCAGCCCCGAGCGAACCCGATTCCGGCCACGTGTGTCGTTTTACCCGCTTTTGACATACAAGCAAGGGAGCAAGTTAATTTCTGTTTACTTCATTTCAAACCGTGGCTCATTCGCCACTACAGCTTTGAAACATCGTAAATAAATCGTAATTTCCTCTCACTGCCCCATCAGCCTATCCTGGAGCTGATGTCGTTCCATGTCGCAAACACCATGAGCGACAGCACCATCGCAAAACCAATCCGGAAAGCGATGTCTTGTGCCCGAGCACCCAACGGTTTTCCCCTTACGGCTTCAATCGCATAGAACATCAAGTGCCCGCCATCAAGTACCGGCACCGGCATCAAATTTAATAACCCAATGGAAACAGAAAGTATGGCGGCGAATTGCAGCACCGCCGAAAAGCCCAGGGTTGCCATCTGCCCGGAAAGCTGTGCTACCCGAATGGGGCCGCCTAGCTGATCCGCCTTCATGTAACCGCCGATGACATTGCCGAGATATTCGAAGGTGCCAGACACGATATTGCCGGTCTGCCTGATGCCTTCGCCCAGAGCCTGGAACGGACCATATGCCTCATAACGGAGCTTGATGGGCTTTTGGCCGTCAGTAATTCCGATGCTGCTGATCTCCGTCTCTTTGCCGAAGGCATCGGGTTCTTCGGTCTTCTTCGGAACCACCTGAATGTCATGCGTCCCGCCGCTGCGCTCAATGGACAACATCACGGGCTTGTCCGGACGAGAAGCTATGTAACGCTGCACGTCGCCGATTGAGTCGATCACATGCCCGTCCACGGAGAGGATGCGGTCGCCAAGCGCGATGCCTGCCTCTTGCGCCGGGCTGTCAGGTGCGATCGAAGCGACGAGCGGATCGACAGGCGAAATGCCGATACTGCCGACGTCTTTCTTGTTTCCGGAAGCATCGGTCGCGGTCAACGTTTCCGGCACCATTGGAAAATCGCGCGTCTGGCCGTCACGTTCGACCGTCAAGAGGAGACTCTTGCCGGGATGATCGACCACATAGCGGGCAACATCATAGTAGGTCGCGACATTGTTGCCGTCGACGGCGATCAGGCGATCACCCGCCTGAACGCCCGCCCGCGCTGCCGGTCCGCCGGGCTCAACCGCCGTCACCAGCGGGTCTACGAGCGCGATGCCGATGCGGCCCATCTCCATCTTGTTGCCGAACTGATCGGTATCTTCCGCGAGTTTCGGCACGATGCGGAAGTCGCGCTTCTGACCGTCACGTTCCACGGTCAACACGATATTGCGGCCGGGTCGCAGGCCGACATAGCGCTGCACCTCATCGAACGTCGTCACCTTGGTGCCGTCGATGCCAACCAGACGGTCGCCCGGTTCGATCCCCGCTTCAGCCGCGGCACTGCCGCGCATGACCACGGCCACGACCGGATCAGCGACGGTGCGGCCATAGACGCCGAAGAGTACGGCGAAGATTGCGATGGCGAGAATGAAGTTGGCGATAGGACCGGCCGCGACAGTTGCGGCCCGCTTCCAGAGTTTGGCGCCGCCGAAGGATCGGGCGCGCTCCTCCTCGGTCATGGCCGCGAGCTGATCGACATCAGTCTTGCTCGACGCATCCTCGTCGCCGAAGAAGCGGACATAGCCGCCGAGCGGAATGATCGACAGCTTCCAGCGCGTGCCGTGGCGATCGGTGAAGCCGGCGACTTCCGGACCGAAGCCGATCGAAAAGGCCATGATGCGGATGCCGGACCAGCGCCCCACCAGATAGTGACCCATTTCATGCACGAAAACGAGCAAGGACAATACGAAAACAAACGTGATGACGTTGTTCGTCAAGAAGCCGATAATGCCTGCCGCGCTACCCATGCCACGATCCTGTTCGCGTTGATTTCAGACACCGAGCAGAACGCCGCCCAATGACATAGTCTCGCCGCTTATTGTCAGAGATATTACGATAGCCAACAAAAACGCTGCAAAACAAGCAAAAATTAGTCCGTCGACCCGGTCCATAACGCCGCCATGACCGGGAATCAGGTGGCTGGAATCTTTCACTCCGAAGCGGCGCTTGATGAAAGACTCGAAAAGATCGCCGATTTGGCTGCAGATCGACAACACCAGCGCAAGCGCAGGAATCCATAAACCATCTGCCGAGAAAAAGCTCCAGACGACCGCTGTTCCGGCAACCACCGCGGCGATCGCGCCGCCGATAGCGCCCGACCAGGTCTTGCCCGGAGATATGCGCGGCGCAAGCTTCGCTCCACCGATGGCGCGGCCGACGAAATAGGCAAAAATATCCGTCGCCCAAACCGTGGCGAAAATGAACAGCATCAGCACGAAGCCGCGCAGATCGTCGTCCCGAATCTCGGCAAGGGCGATCGCCGTCAACCCTGCATAGAATATTCCGCCGGGCAGCCACCAGCTTCTACGGCGCACAGCGACCATGATCGCCGTGACCGCTACAAAAAGGACCAATAGTTCGAGGGAATAAACGGATTCTGCAGTGAGCGTCGCGCCGGCTATCAGCAGGAGGCCGAGCCAGCCGAGTGCATTGCCCTGCGGATCGCGACCATGCAGGTCCGTTATCGTCGACCATTCATAATAGACAAGCAGGCCGATCGCCGCCGCCAGGATACGAAAGCTCAGACCGCCATACCAGGTGGCAGCCAGAACGATCGCGGCAAGAATGATGCCGGAAATGATGCGCAGCCTGAGTTCGCGGCTCATCAGGACCCCACGGCCGCCGCCGGTTTGGCGGAAAGACCGCCAAAACGCCGATCACGCGCGGCGTATCTTTCCAGTGCGGAGAAAAAGAGGTCGCGGCTGAAATCCGGCCAATACTCCGGCACGAACATGAATTCCGAGTAAGCCGCCTGCCAGAGCAGAAAGTTCGACAGCCGCTCTTCGCCACTGGTGCGGATGATGAGATCGGGGTCGGGAATTCCGGCGGTATCCAGTCGTCCATCAATCAATTCTGGACAGATATCCTGCGGGCGCAGTCGCCCGGCCTCGACATCCTTGGCCAGGCTGACGAAAGCACGGGTAATCTCGTCGCGGGAGCCATAATTGAAGGCGATGATCAGCGTCAGCGCGGTGTTGTCCTTGGTGGTCTCTTCCGCTTCGATCAGCAGCGGCAGGATATCGCTGCGCAGATTGTAACGGTCGCCGATCACACGGATGCGGACATTCTGGCGATGCAGTTCCGCAAGGTCCCGCCGGATGAACGCCTTGAGCAGACCGAGAAGGTCACTCACCTCGGTCTCCGGCCGACGCCAATTCTCCGAGGAAAAGGCAAAGAGCGTCAGATATTTTATGCCGACATCGCCCGCCGCCCGCACCGTTTCGCGCACCGCCTCCACGCCCTTGCGGTGACCCATGGTGCGCGGCAGGCCGCGCGCGTTGGCCCAACGCCCGTTGCCATCCATGATAATGGCGAGGTGATCGGGTATGGCAGAGAACGTGGGAACTGACATATGGATCCGGTTTCGTTCGGCAGGAAATGCTCTAGGCTCGTCAATCTAGCGCACCCTCGCCGCTTTCAATATTCCTCAATCGAAAGCGGGATGCTCTAGCGGACAATCAGACCTGCATGATTTCCTTTTCTTTCTCGGCTAGCAAGCGGTCGATGTCCGAAATCGTATCGTCGGTCATCTTCTGCACACGCTCGGACTGGGCACGGCTTTCGTCCTGACCGATTACACCGTCCTTTTCGGCCTTTTTGAGACCATCCATACCATCACGGCGGACATGGCGAATCGCCACCTTGGCCTTTTCGGCATATTCATGAGCGACCTTGACCAGCGAGCGACGGCGCTCTTCGTTGAGTTCCGGCAGCGGGATGCGCAGATTTTGCCCATCGACGATCGGGTTGAGGCCGAGATTGGATTCGCGGATCGACCGCTCGACGGCGCCGACCATCGACTTGTCCCAGACGGACACGGTCAGCATGCGCGGCTCGGGTACGGTGATGTTGGCGACTTGGTTCAGCGGCATGCGCGAACCATAGGCTTCAACCGTGACCGGATCGAGAATGTTGGCCGACGCGCGCCCGGTGCGCAGCGAGGCGATATCGCTCTTGAATGCCGAGATGGCGCCGTCCATGCGGCGCTTCAGTTCCTTGAGGTCGGTGCCTTCACTCATGTTTTTATACTCCCGTGTAATAGGCGGCGCCGGGAAGGCCCGGTGCCACAGGAACGTCAATTGTCGGATACGATGGTCTTACGGCCGCCGCCGGTCAAGATTTCTGCGAAACCGCCCTTTTCATGAATGGAAAAGACGACGATCGGAATTGAATTTTCCCGCGCAAGCGCGACGGCGGCCACATCCATGACGGCGAGCCCCTTTTCCAGCACCTGACTATGGGTCAGATGTTCGAAACGCTCGGCGTCCGGAAACTTCTTCGGGTCGGCGGAATAGATGCCATCGACCTGCGTGCCCTTGAAGATTGCTTCAGCACCCATTTCGGCGGCGCGCAGCGCAGCGGCGGAATCGGTCGTGAAAAAAGGATTGCCGGTGCCGCCGGCAAAGATCACCACCCGGCCCAGCGAGAGATGATAGAGCGTCGCGCGCTGCGAAAAGCTTTCGCAGATCTCCGGCATGGAAATGGCAGACAGCACCACCGTGTCGATATCCAGCTTGCGCAGCGAGGTCGCCAGCGCCAGCGCGTTGATGACGGTGCCGAGCATGCCCATATGGTCGCCGGTCACGCGATCTCCGCCCTTGGAGGCCACGGCAACGCCGCGGAAGATATTGCCGCCGCCGACGACGACGCCGACCTCGACACCCATTTCGCGCGCTGCGGCAATATCGGATGCGATACGGTCAGCGACGGTAACGTCGATACCGAACCCCTGGCTGCCCATCAGAGCTTCGCCGGAGGCCTTGAGCAATACGCGCTTGTAGATCGGCTGGGACATTGTCGCTCCTTGAAGTGATCGCGGGGTAATAGTGAAAGCCGGATACACGAAGGGCACCGCGTTGTCACGCGATGCCCACGGGTTTCCCCTGATATGGTTTCACCTATCTGGGATATGGTTTCGTTTCGTCAACAGACGAAATGATTTCGTTGATCAGCCCTTGGCGGCCGCGGCGACTTCGGCAGCGAAGTCGGTCTCTTCCTTCTCGATGCCTTCGCCGAGAAGCAGACGGGCCATGCCGGTGATTTCGATCGGCGCGCCGACGGTCTTTTCAGCTTCCTTGAGGGCAGCAGCGACGGTCAGATCCGGGTTGATGACGAAAGCCTGCGACAGAAGAGCGACTTCTTCGAAGAACTTGCGCATGCGGCCTTCGACCATCTTTTCGATGATGTTGTCCGGCTTGCCGGAGGCGCGGGACTGCTCGATGAAAACGTTGCGTTCGCGCTCGGCGACAGCGGCGTCGACTTCTTCCGGACGGATGGCGAGCGGCGCAGTCGCAGCGATGTGCATCGCAACCTGACGGCCAATGGCGGTCAGAGCTTCCTTGTTGCCGGTCGACTTCAGCGCGACGAGAACGCCGAGCTTGCCGAGGCCGTCGGAAACAGCATTGTGGATGTAGGTCGCGACCACGCCGTCTTCGACGGAGAGCAGCACCGAGCGGCGCAGGTTCATGTTTTCGCCGATGGTGGCGATCGCATCCTTGATCGTGTCGGCAACCGACTTGCCGGAAGCCGGGTAAGCCGCAGCAGCGACGGCTTCGACGGAGCCGGCGGTAGAGAGCGCAACCTGGCCGATGCCGCGGACGAGGTCCTGGAAGGCATCGTTGCGGGCAACGAAGTCGGTTTCGGAGTTAACTTCGACGACAACAGCCTTCGTGCCGGCGCCGGCAACGCCGATCAGGCCTTCGGCGGCGGTGCGGCCAGACTTCTTGTCGGCCTTGGCGATGCCTTTGGCGCGCAACCAGTCGATCGCTGCTTCCATGTCTCCAGCGGTTTCGGCCAGAGCCTTCTTGCAGTCCATCATGCCTGCGCCGGTCTTTTCGCGCAGTTCTTTCACCATTGCAGCCGTAATCTCGGTCATAAGCTTCCTCTTGTCGGTTCAGACGGTGCGGCAGGCGGCGTTAAGCCAACGCGGCACCGATTTGAGGGACGAAATGTACCCGTAAGTATGACAGCGTTATGAAGCCGCGCCATACACTGGAATTCTTGATTGGAACACGCGTGGATTTATCGCCCAGGCAACGCGTTACCCCAAAACAGAACAAGGCCGCTCGAACTTCTTGAAGTCGCAAACGGCCTTATCCCGGATATCAATACGCTCGGGCGGACAAGGTTCCGTCCGCCACAAGACGCGATCAGGCTTCGGTGCCGTCCACGAGAGTCGGCTCAACCGGAGCTTCGACAGAAGCACCGAGGTCGCGGCCGGATGCGCTCTGCTGGCGGGCAATGCCATCGATGGCAGCGCGCGAGATCAGGTCGCAGTAGAGAGCGATGGCGCGCGAGGCGTCGTCGTTACCCGGGATCGGATAATCGATCAGGTCCGGATCGCAGTTCGAGTCGATGATGGCAACGACCGGGATGCCGAGGCGCTTGGCTTCGTCGATCGCGATCTTTTCCTTGTTGGTGTCGATGATGAACATCAGGTCCGGAGTGCCGCCCATATCGCGGATACCGCCGAGAGCCTTGTCCAGCTTTTCGCGCTCGCGCTCAAGGTTCAGGCGTTCCTTCTTGGTGAAGCCCTGGGCTTCGCCGTTGAGGATTTCGTCGAGCTTGCGCAGACGCTGAATGGAATTCGAAATCGTCTTCCAGTTAGTCATCATGCCGCCGAGCCAGCGGGCGTTGACGTAGTACTGGGCCGAGCGCTTGGCGCTGTCGGCGATCAGTTCGGAGGCCTGACGCTTGGTGCCGACGAACAGAACGCGGCCGCCACGGGCAACGGTGTCGCTGACGACCTGCAGGGCGCGGCTCAGCAGCGGAACCGTCTGGGCAAGGTCGATGATGTGGATGTTGTTACGATCGCCGAAGATGTACGGCTTCATCTTCGGGTTCCAGCGATGTGTCTGGTGGCCGAAGTGAACACCAGCTTCCAGAAGCTGACGCATAGAAAAATCAGGCAATGCCATGCCTTTGACTCCTTTTCCGGTTGAACCTCCGCAAGGCGAACAGCATCCTCTTCGAAGATGCCACCGGGCGGAACGATCCGGATTTCTCCCGGACAATCCCATGCCTTACGTGTGGAATGCGGCTGCCCATACATTCGATTTGACGGGAATGCAAGGCTTGAGCGCCGAAAAAATGCGGCAGCCCCCTGCCCCTAACTCACTTACGGCGTGCCGAAGCCTCAGAGAACAGTGAAGCTTCGGACAGCTCTCACAAAATCTATTGGCAGGCTTTGGTGTCGAGCACTTCAAGCTTGGAGAGCTTCCCGGTCAGCACGAAGTCGCCATAGTCCATGGTGAGGTCGCGGGTGATGCCGTTTTCATATAGCTTGAACGACATGCGATAGACCGGAATGGCGTCGCCTTTAGATTTGTCGTTGAAATAGGCGACGGTCACCGGCCAGAACGGTGTCTTGGCGAACATGCCGGCCTTGTCGGCATCGGGATCGTCTGTGGCGGGCGTCGATTGTTTCCCGACGACGGTCGTTGCGATCAACGATTTGTCGCCATCGTCGGAGCCGTCGAAAACCTCGGCCTCGAAGAAATTTCTGCCCAGCTTGGCATTATGGATGATGTCGAGCATATGTTCCGTCGGAAAACGGCTCTGCATGAGCTCGACCTGCTTGGCCTGCGGCTGGGTCAGCTCGACCTTGATTCCCTTCTGGTCGTCCGCTGCCGCGCCGCGCACATCCTTATCGAGTTGATCGTCCGTATAGGATTTGGTCTCGAAGCGGAACGTCCGTTTGACGAGATCCTCGAATGTGGTCGTCTGCTGATCGCTGACGCGGGTTGAATCGCCCGTGTCGATCTGCGTGACGAAGCGGAAATTGGTGGTGAAGCCGGTGCAATCGGAACCGTCGAACTCATAGACCATACGGCCGAACATGCCGGCGATACCGGACCGGTCGGAAGCGTCTTTCAGTTCGAGATCATAGACGGCGCGATGCGCGATCAACCCGCTCGGACCCGCAGCGATGGCGGGCGCGCCCAGAGATGCGACGCCTAAACTCGAAACAACAACAGCGGCAAGACTCGAGCGGAACATTCATTATCTCCTGTTGGACTCGCACGCGATGCTATAAGAACGCTTCGGCCAGAGTGAGGCGGCCCGTCATCAATTCGTCATCTCACTCTGCCTTTTGATTTGGCGTGATCTCGTCCAAGATCGCTTCTGGCATTTCGGGATCGTGCTTAAATCGAGGCTGCCTTTCCCGGCAAAGGGAATTTAAGCTTGATGCCGGATTTTTGAAGATTTTACAACAAAACGGGAGATGAAAATGTCCGACGCCGTCGAAAGCCGTCTGAAGGAGCTTGGCATCGTTCTGCCGCAGGCTGCAGCGCCAGCCGCAAACTATGTGCCCTATGTCATCAGCGGCAATCTTCTTTATCTGTCGGGACAGTTGCCGATGGAAAATGGTAAGCTCGGCGTTACCGGCCTCCTCGGCAGGGATGTCGACGTTGCCGGCGGCCAACGCGCTGCCGAGCTTTGCGCTATCAATATTCTCGCCCAGGCAAAGGCAGCCTTGGACGGCGATCTCGGCCGTATCAAGCGCATCATCAAGCTGAACGGCTTCGTCGCCTCGGCACCCGAATTTGCCGAACAACATCTTGTGATCAACGGTGCCTCCAATCTTCTGGCAAATGTACTCGGCGACGCCGGCAAGCATGCGCGCGCCGCGGTCGGCATGGCAGCACTGCCGCTGAATGCCGCCGTCGAGATCGATGCCATCATGGAAATTGCATAATGAGCAAGATTGCCTGGCTTACCGAACGTGCCATCGCCCATCGCGGCTATCACGACATGAACAAGCAGGTTTGGGAAAACACGCTCTCGGCATTTGCTCGCGCTATCGAAGCCGGTTTTTCCATCGAATGCGATCTGCATTATGCCGCCGACGGCGTTCCGGTCGTCTTTCATGACGACGACCTGCAGCGCGTCTGCAATCTTCCGGGCCAGCTTCGTGACCGTACCTCGGCCGAACTCGGCCTGCTTTCGGTCGGCGGCACCAGCGACAAGGTGCCGACGCTGAAACAGCTCCTCAAGCTCTGCGACGGCAAGGTGCCGCTGGTGCTGGAGCTCAAGGGCCGCGAAGGCGACGATGAGGGCTTTGCGGAATCCGTGCTGGAAGTGCTGGAAGGCTACAAGGGTCACGTCGCGCTGATGAGCTTCGACCTGTGGCTGCTGAAGGACCTGAAGGCGCTCAACGCACCCTACCCTGTCGGCCTGACGGCGGATGGAAATGAGCCCGAGACGTTTTTTAAGCATGACGAAGCCATGCAGCTTGGGCTAGACTTCATCTCGTATTTCTATGGCCACCTACCGAACCCCTTCATCACGGCGCAGCGCCAGCGCGGCATTCCGGTTATCACCTGGACCGTACGCGACGAAGCGGCCCGTAAGCACACATTTGCCAACGCAGATCAAATGACCTTCGAGGGGTTCGACCCAAGGGAGAGCCCTGCCTTTCCTTCCTAACAGACGAATTTGATGACAGACGAATTATC